>CANQVF010000001.1 GCA_947627185.1 uncultured Clostridia bacterium
TTAACAATATATATTTTCTTAATCTATATTTAACAATATATATTTTCTTAATCTATATTTAACAATATATATTTTCTTAATCTATATTTAACAATATATATTTTCTCAATTTATATTCAAAAATATATATTCTTTTCAATTTATATTCAAAAATATATATTTTTTCTTTAATTATATATTTTTAAACTATTTTTTTATTATAGCTTATATATTTTATTTTTTTAGAGCTTTGGTGTCGCAATCTTCTTTTTAAAAAATAAAATATGAAGATTGCTCCATTCGCCCTTCGCATACGCTTCGGTTGGTCGCTTACGCAGCTCTTTAAAAAATAAAATATATAAGCTATAATAAAAATATTATTATTTATTTTAAGGTTAATTTCAATTGACTTTAAATAGATATTTTTATATAATGCATAATGAAAATTAATATTTTAGGAGGAAGCAAAAATATATGGATTTTATAGAAACTATTAAAGAAAGAGCAAGAAGTAATATTAAAAAAATTGTTTTACCTGAAACTTCAGACTTAAGAACAATTAAAGCAGCATCTATTGCTTTAAAAGAGCATTATGCTGATATTGTTTTAGTAGGTAACAAAGATAACATATTAAAATTAGCAAAAGAAAATGATTTAGACATATCAAATGCTACAATAGTAGATCCTTTAAATTCAGAAAAAAAAGATATTTATGCAAAAGAATTATATGAATTAAGAAAAGCAAAAGGCATGACACTAGAAGATGCAGAAAAGTTAATTGAAGATGAAGTATATTTTGGTATGATGATGGTAAAAATGGGAGATGGAGATGGCTTAGTTTCAGGAGCAATTCATTCATCATCAGATACTTTAAGACCAGCACTTCAAATTTTAAAAACTGCACCAGGAACAAAACTAGTATCAGCCTTTTTTTTGATGGTTGTACCTAATTGTGAATATGGAGAAAATGGAGTATTTGTTTTTGGAGATTGTGGTTTAAATCAAAATCCAACATCAGAAGAATTAGTTGAAATTGCACATTCATCAAGAGAAAGTTTTGAACATTTAGTTGGAAAAGAATCAAGAGTTGCAATGCTTTCATATTCTACAAAAGGAAGTGCAAAATCTGATCTTACTCAAAAAGTTATTGATGCAACTAATATGATAAAAGAAAAATATCCAGATATGAAAGTAGATGGAGAATTACAATTAGATTCAGCAATAGTGCCAGAAATAGGTAAAAGTAAAGCTCCTGGTAGTAGTATAGCAGGAACTGCAAATACTTTAATTTTTCCAGATTTAAATGCAGGAAATATAGGTTATAAATTAACTCAAAGATTGGCAAAAGCCGAAGCCTATGGACCACTTTGCCAAGGAATTGCAAAACCAGTTAATGATTTGTCTAGAGGTTGTTCAGCAGAAGATATAGCTGGAGTTATTGCAATTACATCTGTTCAAGCACAGTAATAAATTTTAAAATATTTATTTACTTGTATGATTATAAAAAATACTAATGAATATAATGTGAATATTTAAAATTTTAGGAGGATTATAATGAAAATTTTAGTAGTAAATTGTGGAAGTTCATCATTAAAATATCAATTAATAGATATGGAAAATGAAAAACTTTTAGCAAAAGGAAATTTTGAAAGAATAGGAGAAAAAGAAGCTTTTGTTACACATAAAGTAAATGGAGAAAAATATGTTATAAAATCTCCAGTAATGGATCATGAACAAGCTTTAAAAATAGTTCTTGAACAATTAGTACATAAAGATTATGGTGTTATAAAAGATTTATCTGAAATATCTGCAGTAGGACATAGATTAGTTCATGGTGGAGAAATTTTTGATAAATCAGTTGTTATAGATGAAGATGTAATTGAAAAATATTCATCTTGTTCAAGTTTAGCACCACTTCATAATCCAGCAACAATACTTGGAATAAGAGCATGTCAAAAAGCTATGCCAGGAGTTCCAATGGTTGGAGTATTTGATACAGCTTTTCATCAAACAATGCCAAAAGCAAATTATTTATATCCAATTCCTTATGAATTTTATGAAAAATATGGAATTAGAAAATATGGTTTCCATGGAACATCACATCAATATGTATCTAAAAGATGTGCAGAATTAGTTGGAAAGCCAATTGAAGATTTAAAAATAGTAACTTGTCATTTAGGACAGGGAGCATCAATTTGTGCAATAGATGGAGGAAAATCAATAGATACTTCTATGGGACTTTCTCCACTAGGTGGAATTGCTATGGTTACTCGTTCTGGAGATTTAGATCCATCAGTTGTTACTGAAATAATGGAAAGAGAAAATTTATCTGCTAAAGAAGTAAATACTTTATTAAATAAAAAATCTGGATTATACGGAATAACAGGATTAAATCCAGATTTTAGAGAAATAGAACTTGCATCTTATGAAAATGATAAACCAAAAGCACAAGTTGCAATAGAATTATTTACAAAAACAATAGCTCAATTTATAGCTAAATATGCAGTATCTTTAAAAGGAATTGATTGCATAGTGTTTACTGGAGGTATTGGGGAAAATCAAATAAATATTAGAAAGAAAATTTGTGAAAACTTAGAATGGATGGGAGTAAAATTAGATTTAGAAAAAAATAATATAAGAAGTGAAGAAACAAAAATTTCAGCAGATGAATCTAAAATTTTAACTTATGTAATTCCAACAGATGAAGAAATGGTTATTGCTAGAGATACAAAGTCATTAGTAGAAACTTTATAAAATAAAATTTTAAAAAATATAGGAGGAAGTTTTTATGAAGGTATTAGTATTAAACTGCGGAAGTTCATCATTAAAATGTCAATTAATTGATATGGAAAAAAATGAAAGAATAATGAAAGGTCATTATGATAGAATTGGTGGTTCGAGGTCATCACTTAGATTTAATGTAAGAGGTGAAAAAACTGTAATAGAACATCCTGCTAGAGACTTTGAAGAAGCAATATCTGAAATTTTAAATTTATTAATTAGCAAAGATTATAATGTAATAAAATCTTTTGATGAAATTGGTGCAGTAGGACATAGAATAGTTCATGGTGGTGAAAAGTTCAAAAATTCAGTAGTTATCAATGATGATGTTATTAAAGCTATTGAAGAATGTGTTACTCTTGCACCACTTCACAATCCAGCAGGACTTGCTGGAATAGAAGCTTGCAGAAAATTATTACCAAACACTCCAATGGTAGCAGTATTTGATACATCTTTCCACCAAACAATGGAAGAAAAAGCTTTTATTTATCAATTGCCATATAAATATTATGAAGATTACAAAATAAGAAAATATGGTTTTCATGGAATATCACATAGATATGTTGCAGGAAGAATTGCTGAAATATTAAATAATGATAAATTAAAAGTAATAAATTGTCACTTAGGGCAAGGAGCATCACTTTGTGCTATTAAAGATGGAAAATCAGTTGATACTACTATGGGCTTAACACCACTTGCTGGTGTTCCAATGGGAACAAGATGTGGAGATGTAGACCCATCTATTATACCAACAGTAATGAAATTGTATGATATAAAACCAGATGAAATGCTTAGAATAATGAATAAAGAATCTGGAGCATGGGGAGTATCTGGTGTATCAACAGATTTTAGAGATATTGAAAGAACAGCATTAGAAGGAGATAAAAGATCAATTTTAGCATTAGAAAGTAGAGCATATATTATTGCTCAATACATAGCAAAATTTATAGTTACTTTAAATGGAGTAGATGTTATTACTTTTGCTGGTGGTATTGGTGAAAATGGTTTTGAGGAGAGAGAAAGAATTTGCAATTATTTAGAATGTTTTGGCATCAAATTAGATAAAGAAAAAAATAAAGTAAAAGGTGAAGAAAAAGAAATTTCGACTGATGATTCAAAAGTAAAAATTTATATTGTACCAACAAATGAAGAAATAGTAATAGCAAAAGATACTTATGAATTAACTAAAAATTTAAAATAAAATATTACTATTTAATATAAAAAAATATTTAAAATCATAATAAACATGCTTAAAAGAAAGGAAAATTATGAAAATATTAGTTTTAAATTGTGGAAGTTCTTCTTTAAAATTTCAACTTATAAATATGGAAAACAATGAAACAATGGCAAAAGGAAATTTTGAAAGAATTGGAGGAATGAAAACAACTCTTAAATTAAATATAAGAGGTAAAAAAGAACAACTACTACACATAGCTAGAGATTTTGATGAAGCAATAGAATTTGTTTTAGAAGTTTTACAAAAACCAGAATATGATTTAATAAAAAATTTAAATGAAATAAATGCAGTTGGACACAGAATAGTTCATGGAGGTGAAATGTTTAGTTCTTCTGTATTAATAGATGATGAAGTTATTGAAGAAATAGAAAAATGTATAGATTTAGCACCACTTCACAATCCAGCAGGAGTAGCTGGTATTAAAGCAGCTAAAAAAATATTACCAGGTATTCCTATGGTAGCAGTATTTGATACAGCTTTTCATCAAACAATGGAACCTAAAGCTTATGTATATCAAATACCATATAGATACTATACAAGTTATAAAATTCGTAAATATGGTTTTCATGGAACTAGTCATAAATATGTTGCTCAGAGAATAAAAGAACTAGAAGGTGATGGAAAAAAATTAATAAATTGTCATTTAGGACAAGGAGCTTCAATTTGTGCAATTAATGATGGAAAATCAATAGATACTTCTATGGGATTAACACCTCTTGCAGGTATTCCAATGGCAACTAGATGTGGAGATATAGATCCTGCAATAATACCATATATTATGAAAAGAGATAATTTAGGTCCAGATGATATAGAAGAAATATTAAATAAGCAATCTGGAGCATGGGGAGTCTCTGGAGTATCAACAGATTTTAAAGATATAGAAGATGGATATACTATGGGAGATCAAAGATCAATTTTAACATTAGAAAATCAAGCTTATAAAATTGCACAATATATTGGTGAATATATGATATCTCTTGGAGGTTTAGATGTTTTAACTTTTGCAGGTGGAGTTGGAGAAAACGGAATGGAAACAAGAGAAAGAGTTTGCAAATATTTAGAGCCATTTGGTGCTAAATTAGATTTAAAAGCAAATAAAGTAAGAGGAAAAGAAGCATGCATTTCTACATCAGATTCTAAAATAAAAATCTATGTAATTCCTACAAATGAAGAATTAATGATAGCAAAAGAAACTTATGAGATAATAAAAAAATAATTTATTATAAAGAAATAAAATAATAATATTAAAAAAAGTCTTACATAAATGGTAAGACTTTTATTTTACAATTATAGTTTTAAAATTATTATAAATAACCATTCCAGGTTTACTACCAGATGATTTTTTTACAAACTTTGAATAGCAATAATCAATGCAAACATTTAAAGAGTTAGATGCTTTACTATTTTCTTTTGCAAGGCATGCACATTTAAATAATACATTTTCAGGAATATCAGATAAATCTAAATTTTCAGGATTTCTTAAAAGTATGTGACTACCATGTATTTTTTGAGCATGAAACCAAATATCATTTGGATTTGCTAATTTTAAACTTATATAGTCGTTCTGAATATTATTTTTGCCAATATATATGGTATATCCTTCAAAAATGTTTTTTTCAAGTTTCATTTCAGCATTTGAAGTATTCTTTTTTGATGAAATCTTATTTTTTGAAAAATTTGCTTTTTTTGTTATAACATTTTCAGATATTTCTTCATAAACTTCACTAATATCATTAATATTTTTAGCATTACTTAAACTAAAAACAATACTTTCTATATAAGTTAATTCTTTTTCAGCTTCTTTTTTTTGTTCTGAAACAATTTCAAGAGCATTTTTTAATTTATTATATTTTTTAAAATATTTTTCAATATTTTTTTGAATAGATAAACTTATGTCTAATGGAATTGTTATTAATTTATTTTCATCATAATAATTTTCAAGTGTTATTTCGTTAGTATTAGATAAAGAACTTATTTTGTATAAGTTTGCTGTAAGTAATTCACCATATAGCTTAAACTTATCCATTTCTTCACATTCTTTTAGTTTTAAATTTATATTTTTAATTTTTTTATTAACTTTTTTTAAAGTATCTGAAACAATTTTTAATAAATTGTTTCTAGAATTAATAAATAAAGCGTTTGTTTCTTTATTAAAATAGAAATCATCTAAAAAGAAATTAATATTAATAGATGAATTAAATTCATTATTATTAAAATCTGGATTTAAGAATATTGTATAATCCTTATCATTTATTAGTTTACAAGAAACATTAAGTGTACCCATATTTTTTATTAAATTATTTATATAATCAAATAATTTTTCTAAATCAGATGAAGTATATTCCAAATCATTTATATTCAATATTTTTAAAGTTTCTTTTATAAATGGTTTACTAAATCCAATGAATGTGTTTGCAAGAATTTTAGTTAAAGAAGTTTCATTATTACTATTTATAATATAAATAAAATTTTCTTTATTTTGAATTAAAAAGCTAATTTTATTTATAGGTGTAAAAGAATATTCATGTGCAGGAAGTAGTTCTCTTACATTATTATCAAAGTGTTTTAAAGTATCTATTATAATGTTGTTTTCATTAGTTAGAATTATATTACTTTGTCTGCTCATAATTTCTACAAATAATTTTCTTACAACTAAATCATTTAAATCATTATAACATTCAAAATCAATTTCTATAGTTCTTTCTAAATCGTAATTAGAAATGTTTACTATTTTTCCTCCAATTAAATATTTTCTAAGTAACATGCAATAATTATATGCGTTTTGAGGATTTGGCTTAGAATGGTTAGTTAAATTAATTCTACAAAATTCTGGATTTGTTGAAATATTTAAAGCATAATTAATACCATTATTATAAAGACCTAAAACAATTTCAGTTTTTGTTGGTTCAAAAACTTTATTTACTTTAGCTCCAATAATATTATTCTTTAATTCTGTAACAACAGCTTTTGTAATAAATCCGTCAAATGCCATTAAATTTTCTCCTTACAAATTAATATGTATTATATTATAGCTTTAAGTAAAAAAAGTCAATTATGATAATAGAAAAACTGCATTAAAAATTTCACAGAAAAAACATATAATTTTTTTTTAGCTTATGATATAATCTTTTTGTAAAAATAGAATTTTTTAGAAAGGAGAGTATGATAAAAATCATACAAAATTATTATGGTAAGATTTAATTTAGAAAATTCAGGTTTACAGGAAAAAATAATTAATGAATATAGTAGTGAAGTGAGCAAAATACACAAAAAGCTTCACAAAAATGCAAATGAAGAAACAGAATTCTTAGGTTGGATTGAATTACCAACAAATTATGATAGAGATGAATTTAATAGAATAAAAAAAGCAGCCAAAAAAATTCAAAAAGATTCAGATGTATTAGTGGTTATTGGAATAGGTGGATCATATTTAGGTGCAAGAGCAGTTATAGATAGTTTAACACATACTTTTTATAATATAATGCCTGAAAATAAAAGAAAAAAGCCACAAATAGTATATGCTGGAAATAACTTAAGCCCAGTATATATGAATGATTTATTAGAATTTATATCTGATAAAGATATATCAATAAATGTAATTTCAAAATCTGGAACAACTACAGAACCAGCAATAGCTTTTAGAATTTTTAGAGAAGTATTAGAAACAAAATATGGTGTTGCAGAAGCAAGAAAAAGAATATATGTTACAACAGATAAAAGAAAAGGTGCATTAAAAACTTTAGCAGATGAAGAAAAGTATGAAACTTTTGTTATACCAGATAATGTAGGTGGAAGATTTTCTGTTCTTACAGCAGTTGGGCTATTACCAATAGCAACTGCTGGAATTAATATTGACAAATTAATGAATGGAGCTAAAATTGCTCAAGATAAATATTCAGAACAAAATATAAAAAATAATGATTGTTATAAATATGCTGTTGCTAGAAATTTACTTTATAAATCTGGAAAAACAATAGAAATTTTAGCAAATTATGAACCAAAATTACATTATTTTACAGAATGGTGGAAACAACTTTATGGAGAAAGTGAAGGAAAAGATTTAAAAGGAATTTTTCCAACAGGAGTTGATTTAACTACAGATTTACATTCTATGGGACAGTACATTCAAGATGGTAGAAGAGATTTAATAGAAACAGTATTAAAGATTAAGAATAATTCTTCAGAAATAAAAATTCAAACTGATGATCAAAATTTAGATGGATTAAATTATTTATCTGGAAAAACTTTAGGATATGTTAATAATAAAGCAATGGAAGGAACAGTTCTTGCACATGTTACAGGAAGAGTACCAAACTTTATGGTAGAAATTGATAAATTAGATGAAGAAAATATTGGAGAATTAATTTATTTCTTTGAAAAAGCTTGTGCGATGTCTGGTTCACTTCTTGGAGTAAATCCATTTAATCAACCAGGAGTAGAGGAATACAAAAAGAATATGTTTAAATTATTAAAAAAACCTGGATATTAATATAAAAAAAATCTTGTTTAATATTTTTAAACAAGATTTTTTTACTTATATTTTTTCAACATCATTTATTTTAGATGTACTAGAATCTTTAATTTTTGGTGTAATTTTAAAATTTTCAAGATATTTTAATTTATCTAAATTTTCTAAATTATCTAATTTTTTAGATATTAAAGTTAATTTTCTTAAAACAGCTATTTTCCAGTAACCATCTTGAACTTCTTTACTTATGTTTGAAGTTAATAATAGTGAAATTGCTAAGAAAATAAGAGTAGATACAGTAATTATTGTAGGTTTTAATACAGAAGAAAAAAGCAATATATCAACTATATAAGAACTAATTATTATTCCTAATATTGCTCCTATAACGCAAAAAGCAATTATTATAAAAATTTTTTTTATTCTTATTGCTAAAATATATCGTTTATAAGCATCTTCATCGTACATTTTTTATTCCTCCCCAAAAATATATTTAAATTATATTATTATAATTTTATTAAGTCAATAATAGATAAATAAATTTAATAAATATTGAAAAAAAAGTCTTTCCATGATAAAATTTATTCGTAAATATTATATTTTGGTACTGAAACAAATTTTATGAATTAAATAATTATTTATAAAATGGAGAAAGATATGGCAGATTTAGAAAAAAATATACAATACATAAAAGGAGTAGGACCCAATCGTGCTACTCTTTTAAATAAATTAGGAATTTTTTCTTTAAAAGACCTTATAACTTATTTTCCACGAGAATATGAAGATAGAGGAAATGCTAAAAAAATAGCAGAACTTGTAGATGGTGAAGAAAGTTTGATTTATGCATATCCAGTTGGAAGAATAAATGAAGTAAGAATAAGAAAAAATTTAATGATAAGTAAATTAATAGTCAGAGATGAAACTGGTAGCATGCTTGTAACTTGGTATAATCAAAGCTATTTAAAAAATATTTTTAAACCAAATGTAGAATATAAGTTTTATGGAAAAATATCAAGAAAATATGGAAGACCAGAAATGAATTCACCAGTATATGAGGAAAAAAGTTTAAATAAAAATACTGGAAAAATTATACCAATTTATCCTCTTACATATAATTTATCTCAAAATGTTATTAGAAAAATAATAGAAACAGGATTAGAAGAAGTAAAAAATAGTTTAGAAGAAACATTACCAGAATATATATTAAAAAAATATAATTTATATGACTATAATACAGCAATTCATCAAATTCATTTTCCAGAAAGTTTTGAAAAATTTAAATTAGCAAGAAATAGATTGGTTTTTGAAGAACTGTTTTCTATGCAACTTGCACTTTTAAGTTTAAAAAACAGATATGAAATAAAAAAACAAGGAATTGAATTTAGCAAAGATGCAAAAATGTCAGAAATTATAGATAAATTACCTTTTAAATTAACAAAAGCACAACTTAAAGTGTTAGAAGAAATTGATAAAGATATGGAAAATTCAAAACCAATGAATAGATTATTACAAGGAGATGTTGGATCTGGAAAAACAGTTGTAGCTTTAATTTCTGCATATAAAGCTGTAAAATCTGGTTATCAAGCTGTTATAATGGCACCAACAGCAATACTTGCAACTCAACATTTAGAATCATTTAATGAATTATTAAGCGATTGTAATATAAAATGTGAGCTATTAATTAGTGGTATTTCTAAAAAGAAAAAAGATGATATTTTAAAAAGACTAGAAAATGGAGAAATAGATATTTTAATAGGAACACATGCTGTTCTAGAAGAAAATGTTAAATTCAAAAACTTAGGTTTAGTAGTTACAGATGAGCAACATAGATTTGGTGTTAGACAAAGAAGTTTAATAGTAGAAAAGGGGATAAATCCTGATGTTTTAGTTATGACAGCAACACCAATTCCTAGAACATTAGCATTAATACTTTATGGAGATCTAGATATTTCAATAATAGATGAACTTCCACCAAACAGAAAAAAAATAGAAACTTATGCTGTTACAAAAAGCATGGAGGAAAGAGTAAATAATTTTATTGCTAAAAATATAGAAGAAGGAAGACAATGCTATATTGTTTGTCCATTGGTAGAAGAAAATGAAGAAATAAACGCAAAATCTGTAATGGAAATTTATGAAAACTATAAAAATAAAGTTTTTAAACAATTTAGAGTAGAATACTTGCATGGAAAAATGAGACCTAAAGAAAAAGATGAAATAATGGATAGATTTAAAAATGGAGATATTGATATTTTAGTATCAACTACTGTTATAGAAGTTGGTGTAAATGTTCCAAATAGTAATATTATGGTTATTCAAAATGCAGAAAGATTTGGTTTAGCGCAACTTCATCAATTAAGAGGAAGGGTTGGACGTCGGAGAATATCAATCTTATTGCATTTTAAAATATCAAGGAAATTCTCCAATTATTAAAGAAAGAATGAAAGTTATTTCACAAACAAATGATGGATTTATTATTTCAGAAAAGGATTTAGAATTAAGAGGAACAGGAGAATTTTTTGGAACAAAACAACATGGTATTCCAGAATTTAAAATTGCTAATTTATTTGAAGATGTTTCTATGTTAAAACAAGTTCAAGGTATTGCTTTAGAAATAATAGATAAAGATCCACTACTAGAAAATAAAGAAAATATACTATTAAGAAAATTAGTTGATGATAAATTTAAAAACAGAATAGAAATATAATTTCACAAAGATTTCACTGTATTGTAATTGACAAAAGGAAACAAAGATAATACAATATATACGTTAATTTTTAAGAAAAAGAGGATGTTTAAATTGAGAATATTTTTACTATTTATAGGAATAGTATCACTTGTTTGTGGTGTTAAATTTATATATGATGCAAGACCAATAGTAAAAAAATATTTTAGTTTTGGTGATAAAAATGAAGCTATATTTGGTTTAAAAATTTTAGGATTTTTATTATTAATATTAGGTTCCATAATTTTATATTTTAATTATTAAAATATATTTTTACTGAAAGGATGAAAGTTTATGAAAATAACTTATGAAAATAAACAAATAGAAATAGAAAGTGGAAGCACAATAAAAGAAGCTTTAAAAGAAGAAATAGAAAAAAGTACAATTAAAGATATAATTGCAGCCAGATTTAATAATTCTATTGAATCTTTAAATGCTCCTATAACAGAAGAAGGAACTATTGAGTTTTTAAATAGAACGGATAAAGATGGAAGAATTATTTATATAAGAGGTTTGCTTTTTTTAATGAGTAAAGCTTTTTCAGAAGTATATCCAAATGCTTTACTTACTGTTAATTATCAAGTTTCAAATGCAATGTTTGGAACAGTTGATAATATGAAAGTAACTGAAGAAATGATAGAAAAAGTAAAGCAAAGAATGCAAGATATAATAGATGCAGATTTACCAATAAGAAAAGTTGTAATGACACAAAAAGAAGCAGAAGAATTTTATAAAAAAGAAGAAACTAATAGAGGAAGACTTCAAACTTATATAAACAAAGAGAAAGTTTCTTTATATTATTGTGGAAACTATTATAATTATTTTTACGGAACAATGCCTATTTCAACTGGATTTGCTAAAATATATGATTTAGTAACATATAGAGATGGCTTTTTAGTAAAATATCCTAGTATATTAGAACCTAATACTCTACAAAAAAATATTGATACAAGTATAAAATTAGTTTCTGCTATGGATGAATATGATGAAATAAATAAATTAATGAAAATTAATACAGTTTATAGATTAAATAAAAAAATAAAACAAGTAGGTGGAGTAAAAGAATTAATATTAATATCAGAAGCTCTACATGAAAAGAAAATTGCTGAAATATCACAAAAAATAAAAGATAGAAAAAACGTTAGAATGGTACTTATAGCAGGTCCTTCATCTTCTGGAAAAACTACTTTTGCAAAGAAATTAGGTACGAGTTTAAAAATAAATGGATTAAAACCAGTAACAATTTCTGTTGATAATTATTTTGTTGAAAGAAAAGACAATCCAAAAGATGAACAGGGAAATTATGATTTTGAATGTATAGAAGCTTTAGATTTAGATTTATTTAATAAACAATTATTAGACTTATTAGAAGGAAAAGAAGTAAGTCTTCCTACTTTTAATTTTAAAACAGGTAAAAAAGAATATAAGGGAAATACTTTAAAATTATCTGATGATGAAATTTTGGTTATAGAGGGAATTCATTGTTTAAATGATAAATTAACTAATTTAATACCAAAAGAAAATAAATTTAAAGTATATATAAGTGATTTAACAGTTTTAAATATTGATTATTATAATAGAATTTCTACCACAGATACAAGGCTTATAAGAAGAATTGTAAGAGATAATAATTTTAGAAATTACTCAGCAGAACATACTTTGAAAATGTGGTATTCAGTAAATAGAGGAGAACAAAAAAATATATTTCCTTATCAAGAAGAGGCTGATTGTATGTTTAATTCTTCTATTGTATATGAGCTTGCAGTACTTAAAAAATATGCATTACCATTATTAAATGAAATTAAAAATACTTCTAGAGAATATAGTGAAGCGAGAAGATTAATTACTTTACTTAAATATTTTGAAGACATGGAAGATACATTAATTCCAAATAATTCATTGTTAAGAGAATTTATAGGTGGAAGTATTTTTGATTATTAAAAGGAAGTAATATATAATGTCAAAATTTACAGTTATTGATGAAGAATTTATATGTGAAAATTGTAAAACTAAAGTTAAAAAATTGGGATATTCTTGTAGAAACCATTGCCCGGTTTGTTTATATTCAAAGCATGTTGATATTAATCCAGGAGATAGATTAGAAAAATGTCATGGAATGCTAGAACCAATAGGAATTGAATCTAATAGTAAAAAAGGATATGTTATAATTTTTAAGTGCAAAAAGTGTGGAGCTATTAGAAAAAATAAAATGGCAGAAGATGATAATATGGATTTAATTATAAGTTTAAGTGTAAATAAAAATTAATTTTTGAAGGGACAAAAAAATGAAAAAAAACAATAAAAAATTTTTACGAATTTTGTTTTTTATATTAATTGTTATATGGGCTTTATCAGTTTTTTTTCTTTCTAATCAAAACGGAGAAAGTTCATCTAATTTAAGTAGAACTATAGCTAAAATATTTTCTAAAAATGATGAAATTATTAATATAATTGAACCATACATTAGAAAAATTGCTCATTTTACAGAATATGCTTTAGGAGGAACTTTATTTATACTTTTATTTAATACGTATGATTGGTCAGATAAAAAGCAGATAACCGTGTCAGTACTACTTGGAATATGGTATGCTATCACAGATGAAGTTCATCAATTAATGGTATCTAAGAGAAATGGTTCAATATTTGATATTTATTTAGATACTTTAGGATTTGCAACAGGTGTTTTATTTATGCTTTTAATTTTAAAAATAATAAAAATTATAAAGGAAAAAAATTCTAAAAAAAGCAAATTAAAAAAGGAGAAGTATAATGATTGATTTTAAAGAAATCATAGCAGAAAAAATTTCAAATGAAACAGAGCTTAATAAGCAAGAAATTAAACAATATATAGAAGTGCCACCAAATAATGATTTAGGAGATTACGCTTTTCCTTGTTTTAGATTAGCTAAAATTTTGAAAAAATCTCCTCAATTGATAGCAGAAGAACTAAAAGAAAAAATTAATTTAGATGAAAATATAATAAAAATAGATATTGCAGGCGGATATTTAAATTTTTTTATAAATAAAGTTATTTTAACAAAAAATGTTTTAGAGGAAATTGAAGAAAAAAAAGAAAGATATGGTTCAAATAGTAGTGGAGAAAACAAAACAGTGTTAGTGGAATATTCTTCACCAAATATTGCAAAGCCTTTTCATATAGGTCATTTAAGAAATACAGTAATAGGCTCTAGTTTATATAAAATTTACAAATTTTTAGGATACAATACAGTAGGAATAAACCATTTAGGTGATTATGGAACTCAATTTGGAAAAATGATTGAGGGATATAAAAGATGGAAAGATGAATATGATATAGAAAATAATCCTATTGATGAACTTACAAATATATATGTTAGAATAAATAATCTTTGCAAGGAAGATGAAAGTGTTTTAGAACTTTGTAGAGAGAATTTTAAAAAGCTAGAAGAAGGGGATAAATATTGCTTAGATATATGGAATAAATTAAAAGACTTAAGTTTAAAAGAATTTCAGAAAACTTATGATTTACTTGGAATAAAATTTGATTCTTTGAAAGGAGAAGCATTCTATTCAGATAAAATAGATGAAGTAGTAAATAAGCTAGAAGAAAAAGGAATATTAAAAGATTCAGAAGGTGCTAAAATAGTAGATTTAGAGGATAAAGGCTTAGGAGTTTGTATGATAAAAAAATCAAATGGTTCTACTATTTATGCTACAAGAGATTTAGCTGCTATTCTTTATAGAGCTAGAACTTATGATTTTGATAAATGCTTATATGTTGTAGCTTATGAACAGAATCTTCATTTTAAACAAGTTTTTGAAGTTGCTAAATATCTAGGAATACCCGAAAAATGTTTAAATGGTTTAGAACATGTTTCTTATGGAATGGTAAGACTTGTTACAGGAAAAATGTCTACAAGAGAAGGAACGGTTGTAAAAGTAAATGGGTTATTAGAAGAAGCAATTGAAAGAGCTAAAAAAATTATAGAAGAAAAAAATCCTGAAATGGAAAATAAAGATGAAGAAGCCAAAAAAATAGGATTAGGAGCTGTCATATTTAATAATGTAAGTAATACTATAATAAAAGATCAAATTTTTGATTGGAACACAGTTTTGAATTTTAATGGAGAAACTGGACCTTATATTCAATATATATTTGTTAGAACTAAAAGTGTATTAGAAAAGATAGTTGATGTTCCAAACGTAAAAGATATTAATTTAGAACTTTTACAAGATAAAGAAAGCCAAAAAGTTATATCTACTTTATATGATTTTGAAAATATTTTAATGCAAGTTGTTCAAAAAAATGAACCATCAATTTTAGCAAGATATTTAATAACTTTGAGTCAAAATTATAGTAATTTTTATAATGAGAATAAAATTATTGATGATAACAAAGAAATCAAAAATGCAAGAATAGTATTAACAAAAGCTGTAAATATAGTTTTAAAACAAGGTGCTAGTCTCCTTGGAATAGAAATGCCTAATAAAATGTAAAAGGAGGTGAAAAATATGAAATATAGATGTACAGTATGTGGACACATTTATGATGAATCAGTTGAAGGAAAAAAATTTGAAGAATTACCAGACAATTGGGTTTGTCCTTTATGTGGTGTAGGAAAAGAGATGTTTGAAAAAGTAGAAGAATAGTTTATATAAAATAATTATAAATAAAATGTTAATTAAAATTATATTTTGTTTATTGTTTTAAAAAGAGAAATTTGTTTATAAAAAAACAAATTTCTCTTTTTCTATTGTAGAAAATGTTTATTATATTTTTTATTATTAAAAAAATCAAATAAATAAAAATAACATAATATATTGTAAAAAAATAAATGATAAATGAATATTATATAACGAGAAATAAAATACATTATGAAAATTAATAAATTAAATATATTTTAGAAAGGAAAAAAATGAAAATATTTATAGGTATATTGATTCCATTTTTTGGAACATTAATAGGCTCTTTAACAGTATTTTTTATGAAAAATAATTTAAATAAAAAAGTAGAAAAAGTATTATTAGGATTTGCGTCTGGAGTTATGATAGCAGCTTCTGTATGGTCACTATTGTTACCTGCAATAGATATGTCAGAAGAACAAGGAAAAATTGCTTGGTTGCCACCTGTTGTTGGTTTTTTTATTGGAATTATTTTTTTATTAATTATAGACATTGCTATTAAATATATTGAAGGAGATAATATAAAAGGTATAAAACTAAATTTTAATAAAAGAACAATGTTAATATTAGCAGTTACACTTCACAATATTCCAGAAGGAATGGCTGTAGGAGTCGGATTTGCGGGAGTATTAGCAAATAATAGTGATATTACAATGGCAAGTGCATTTGCTTTGGCAATAGGAATTGCAATTCAAAACTTTCCAGAAGGTGCTATAATTTCAATGCCACTTAAAAGTGGTGGTATGTCTAAAAGAAAATCATTTATTTATGGAACTTTATCTGGAATAGTTGAACCAATTTTTGCTTTTATTACACTATTACTTACCAATATGGTAGTTCCATTATTACCATATTTATTATCTTTTGCAGCTGGAGCAATGATATATGTTGTTGTAGATGAATTAATACCAGAGTCACAAAATGGAGAACGCTCTTTTTTAGGCATTATGGGGGTAACAATTGGATTTTTATTAATGATGGTATTAGATGTAGCTTTAGGGTAAATATTACAGATTTTATACATTTAGTTTACAATTATTGATTTTTAAATATTTTATTATATAATAGCTTTATTATATATAATAGGATGTAAAATTATGAATAAATTGTATAATTTAACATATCCACAAAAATCAATATTATTAACAGAGCAATTTTATAAAAATACTCCAGTTAACAATATATGTGGATCAGCAATAATAAAAAATGTTGTAAATTTCGAAGTTTTAAAGGAAGCTATAAATCAAGTTATAAAAGACAATGATGATTTACGTATACATTTATTTATGAAAAAAAATGACATTATGCAATATATAGTTGATTTTGAAAAAATTGACATTGAAATTATTGAATTAGAAAATGAAGAAGAAATTGAAAATATAGAAAAAAGTTTAATGGAAAAAGTTTTTTCTATATTTGATTCAATGCTTTTTGAAATAAAAATATTTAGATTTAAAGATAATACTGGTGGTTTTACAATTAATATTCATCATATAATTTCTGATGGCTGGAGTTTAGGACTATTTTGTCGTAAAATAATGAAAGCTTATTCAAATATAATGAATAATGTAGATGAAGAAAATTTAGTTAATGTATCTTATACTGAATATATACAAAAAGAAAATGAGTATATAGATAGTGATAAATTCGAAAAAGATAAAAAATATTGGAGTGAAGTATTTAAAGAAATTCCAACTCCAGCAATTTTACCAGTTGATACAATAGAAACCAATAGTAGAGTTTCTTCTATTGGTGAACGTTTGATGTTTTCAATCTCTAAATCAAAAATGAAATTGATACTTGAATTTTGTAGTAAAAATAAAGTATCACCATTTAATTTTCTTGTAGCAATTTATTATATATATATATCTAAAATTTTAAATTTAAAAGACTTTACCATAGGTACTCCTATATTAAATAGATTGAATTTTAAAGAGAAAAATACTATCGGTATGTTTATTAATGTTGTACCTTTGCGTATTCAAATAGATACGCAAAGGTCTTTTGCATATTTTGTAAATTCTATTGCTGAAAATACTATTTCATCTCTTAGACATCAAAGATACCCATATAAATTAATTTTAGAGGATCTTAGAAAAAAGGATCCAAGTATTCCAAATTTATATAATATAGTATTATCATATCAAATAACAAAAGCAAATAATGAAACAGAATATGATTATACAACAAGATGGGCATTTAATAATTCTGCAAGTGATGATTTAACAATACAATTTTATGATTTAGATGAGCAAGGAAGTTTAGATATTTCATATGATTTTAAAAAAATTAAATATTCTCGTAATTATATAAAAGAAATGCATTTTAGAATTATGGAAATAATGAATCAAGTTCTAGAAAATCCAGATATTTTATATGAAGATATTGATATAATCACACCTTCTGAAAAAGAAATGATTTTAAACGAGTTTAATTCCACAGAATTAGAATATGATAAAAATAAAACAGTAATAAAAAGTTTTAAAGAACAAGTTAAAGTAGCACCAAATAAAATAGCAGTAATTAGTAACGAAAAAGAAATAACATATAAAGAATTAGATGATAAATCTGATATTTTGGCTTCGTATTTAATTTCTAAAGGAGTAAATTATAAAGATATTATAGGTATTATGGTAAATAGGTCTTTAGAGATGGCGATAGGCTTACTTGCAATACTGAAAGCAGGAGGAACATACTTGCCTATTGATCCAACTTATCCTAAAGATAGAATACAATATATGTTAGAAGACAGCAAAGCTAAACTTTTACTTGTAAATAAGAAGAATAATATAGATATAAATAAAATAGATATAAGTTTAAATAGTGATGTTTATAATTTTAAAAGTCAAAAAATTAATATTAAATTAAAACCAAATGATTTAATATATTTAATTTATACATCTGGTTCTACAGGTAAACCTAAAGGTGTAATGTTAACACATAAAAATATTACAAACTTCTTATTAGGTGTAAAAAACATTATAGATTTTAATCCATCTAAAACTATGGTTTCAGTTACTACAATTTGTTTTGATATATTTGTACTTGAATTTTGGGGAGCTTTAACATCTGGAATGACTTTAGTTTTAACAAATGAAATAGAGCAAAATAATCAAAAAAAATTGAATGAATTATGTTTAAAATATGATGTAAATATGATTCAAACAACACCTTCTAGATTTTTAAACTTAACACAAGATGAAGAAAATATCCAATTTATGAAGAAAATGACTGATATAATGGTAGGAGGAGAAAGCTTAACAGTAGCTTTATTAGATAAATTATTTTCTATTACGAAAGCAAATATTTATAACATGTATGGTCCTACTGAAACGGCTGTATGGTCTACTGTAAAGAAAATAACTTCTAAAGATAATATTACAATTGGCAGACCAATTGCAAATACAAAATGTTATATTTTAGATTCAAATAAAAAAATTCTACCTCCAAATATTCCAGGTGAATTATATATTGGTGGAGATGGTGTATCAAATGGTTATTACAATAAAGAAGAATTAACTAGTGAAAAGTTTATAAAATCTCCATTTAATAATAAAGATATATTATATAATACAAATGATTTAGCATATTTTAATAAAAATGGTGAAATTGTTCATTTAGGAAGAACTGATTTCCAAGTTAAAATTAGAGGATATAGAATTGAACTTGGAGAAATTGAAAATAAAATAATGGAGTTACCAGAAATTTCTAATGCTGTAGTTATTTCCGATAAAAATAATAAATATTTAATATGTTATTATGTTTCTAATCAGGAGATTGATGAAGAGCAAATTTCAAATTATTTATTAAAGGATTTACCAAATTATATGGTACCATCAGTTTTTTATAGATTAGAAAAATTCCCTTTTACACCAAACGGAAAATTAGATAGAAAAAAATTACCTAAAATAAAACAAGAAGAAGATAATATAGAGTTAGCTAAAACAAGAACTGAAAAATTGTTGTCTAAAATAATATCAGAAATTGTTGGGCAAGATGAAATAGATATAAATGCACCTTTTATATCTATAGGATTAGACTCTTTAGGAATAATAGAGGCTCAAACTAAATTATTAAAATATAATTATATTTTAAATACACAAGTATTTTATAGATATCATAATATAAAAACATTAGCTGCTAATATAGATAATAATGTTTATACATATAAAGAACATGATGCTCAAGTTCCAATCCAATTTAGACATAAATATGATGAGATATTATCTAAAATTCAAAATAAAACATTTAAAGAAGATATATTAGGAAATGTATTTTTAACAGGTGCAAATGGTTTTATAGGTATACATATTTTAAATGAATTATTAAAAACAACAGATATAAAAGTTTATTGTTTAGTAAGAGGCTCTTCAATAGAAATAGCAAATAATCGTTTAATAGATAAATATAAATTTTATTTTAATGAAGATATTACTGATTTAATAAATGATAGAATATTTATTTTTAATGGCGCTATTAATAAAAAAGATATAGGATTAACAAAAACTAATTTAAAAAATATAACTGAAAATATAACTACAATAATTCATACAGCAGCTAAAGTACAACATTATGGAGATTTTGATGAGTTCTATCAAATAAATACTTTAGGAACAAAAAATATTGCTGAATTTGCATTTGAGAATAAAAAACGATTAATACATATTTCTTCAATTAGTGTTTCTGGAAATTATTTGGTAAAACAAGATAATAGACAATTAGAATTTACTGAAAATAATTTATATATTGGTCAAAAATATACAGATAATGTTTATGTAAATACTAAATTTGAAGCAGAAAAAGAAGTTTTAAATTTAATGGAAAAAGGTTTAGTTGCACAAATACATAGAATTGGAATTTTAGCAGGTAGATTTTCTGATGGTGTTTTTCAACAAAATATTGGAGATAATGCTTTTTATAGTAGAATAAAATCTATAACTCTTATTGGATGTGTATCAGAAGAAATACTTGATCAAAAAATAGAATTTACACCTGTAGATATTTGTACAAAATCAATTGTGTCACTTGCCAAAAATAATATTTGTGATAATAAAATATTTCATTTATACAATCATAATTTTATTGAAATTAGAGATGTAATAGAAATTTTAAAATCATATGGAGTAAAAATTGATATATTATCAAAAAAAGATTTTAATAATAGATTAATAGAATTTTCAGAAAGGAACAAAGCTATTTTATTAGGAATTATTAATGATATAGATAGTTCAGAAAATTCTATGTACATTAATTATAATTATAGTGTAAATATAAAATCTGAATATACTCAAAAATATTTACACTTATTAAAAAGTGATTGGAATGAAACAAATAAAACATATATTAAAAAATTAGTTAATTATATGAGAGAGGTTAGGTTTATATAAATTAATGAAAGAAAAACGAAAGAAAAGTATAATAAATAATACTGCACCAAGCACTATAATTTCATTTAGGTATGCTATAATTGCTTTAATAATTGCTTTAATTTTAATGTTTATAATACCTAAAGTTTTAAATTATGGTCCAGATTCAATAAATACACCATTTGATATTCAAATGTCATATATATCTTATACTATGCAATTTTTAATATTGATAATAGCTAGTATTTTATTAATAGTTGTAATCACAAAAATATTATTAAGAGACATAGATAAATGGTATAGATTATCAGAAGAAGATAAATATAAA
Source organism: uncultured Clostridia bacterium (assembly GCA_947627185.1). GTDB lineage: Bacteria > Bacillota > Clostridia > TANB77 > CAG-508 > Scatovivens. The sequence goes on from CANQVF010000001.1 coordinate 21,544, forward strand.
AATATTGAGTTATTAAAGAAAATAAGAAAGAAATGTTTTAATTTACCATATTTTTTCTTTACAGTTGAAGTTTTTGCACCACCTGCAATTGCATTTTTTGTTCTTTCAATAACTGGTAGTCATTCAGTAATAATGATTGCTAAAATAATTGTATTACTAACATCATTTACAGCATTATTAGCCGTAGTATCATTTATTTTTTCAAAAGAACTATATAATGAAATTTTAACTAAAACTTATGTAGAAGGCTTTGATATAGGAATGAAAATTGGAATGAGAAGAACAATGGCAATTGTTGTTTTTCCTACATTTTTAGCAGCTATATTACTTACAGCATTAATAGGTTATTCTGCAAGTGTAATAGAACAAGAAAATATATTATTTAATATTAATAATAAATTATTATTGAATACTTTTGATAAAGAAAAAATTTATACAGAAGATGAAATATACGAATTAGCTAAAAATATAGAATTATATAAAAATACAGATACAATATTTATATTATCAGAAGATAATGTTGATATTGTAAAAGGAGAAAATAAAGTTAGCTATTTTGTAACAGAGTATATTAAACAAATAGCAGATAAGCATGATGGAAGAATTTATGATAGCTATGGAGTAGATACACAAGGAAGTTCTATAAAATTAAAAACATCAGATAATAAAATATATTATGTTGGAATTATATATGACATTGTTTCTTCAATGGCTGGTAGATTTTTAACAATAACATCAATATTTGTTACAATTATTACTGGTATAGTAATATATATTTATGGAACAGCACTTTCAAAAAGTTTGCATCAAATATATCAAGGATTTAGAAATATTTGTAATAATTCAGATAAAACAACATTGTTACCAGTTGTTTCAAATGATGAAATTGGTGATTTAGTAATGGCATTTAATGATATACAAAAATTAAATAATAATCAAATTCAAGATATTCAAAACAAACAAAATATGTTGATAGAAAGAGAAAGATTAGCATCATTAGGACAGATGGTAGGTCGGAATAGCACATAGTTTAAAAACACCAATATTTTCAATTTCTGGAGGAATAGAGGGACTTAATGATTTAGTAAAAGAATTTGATGAATCTATAGAAGATCCAAATGTTAATGATAAAGACATGCATGAAATTGCAAATGATATGAAAGTATGGTTGGAAAAAATTAGAACACATTTATCATATATGTCTGAAGTAATTACAACAGTAAAAGGACAAGCAGTTACTCTTTCTGGTGATGACACTGTAGAATTTACAATAAAAGAATTATTTAGTCATACAAATGTTTTAATGAAACATGAATTACAAAGTGCTTTGGTAACACTAAATATTGAAAACAATGTAAGTGATGATATTATTTTAAAAGGAAATATTAATAGTTTAGTTCAGGTTTTAAATAATTTAATTTCAAATGCTATTCAAGCATATAATAAAGAACCAAATAAAGCTATAGATTTAAAATCTTGGATAGAAAATGAAAATATTGTAATTTCTATAAGAGATTATGGAAATGGTTTACCAGAATCAGTTAAAAGTAAAATTTTTAAAGAAATGATTACTACTAAAGGAAAAGAAGGAACAGGTCTTGGAATATTTATGTCTTATTCTATGATTAAGGCAAAATTTAATGGTGATATGAAATATGAAACTTCTAAAGCTGGAACAGAATTTAAAATATATTTACCAATGAAAAATACTTAAAATTTATAAGTAATAGTAGGAGGTTTAGGTGTGAGACGTTTATCAAATGAATCTAAAAATGAAAAAGAATATAAAATAATTGCTGTTGATGATGAAATTGGAATTATTGATTCTTTATCAATTTTTCTAAAACATTCTGGATACAAATTAGTTGGTTGTACAGATCCTTATGAAGCTATAGAAAAAGTAAAAAATGAACATTTTGATTTAATGTTACTTGATTTTATGATGTCACCAATACATGGGGATACAGTTGTAGAAGAGATTAGAAAATTTAATCAAGAATTATATATTATATTACTTACAGGTCATAAAGATATTGTGCCACCATTAGAAACAATAAAAAAATTATCTATTCAAGCATATTGCGAAAAAGAAGATAAATTTGACCAATTATTATTACTTATAGAATCTGCTTTTAAATCAATAGATCAATTGCAATTAATTAAAAAAATGAATATAGAATTAAAAGAATCTAATAAAAAGCTTGAAAATGCCTATTTAGAAACTATAAAATTATTAAGATATACAGTAGAGGCAAAAGATAGTTATACTCGAGGACATTCAGATAGAGTTTCAGCATATTCAGTTTTAATTGGTGAAGAATTAGGACTTTATGATAAAGATTTAACTACATTAAGAATAGGTGGATTATTTCATGATATTGGAAAAATTGGAATACCAGATTCAATTTTATTAAAACCTTCTAAATTAACAGAAGAAGAATATAATGAAATAAAAAAGCATCCATCAATTGGAAAACAAATAATAGCAAATGCATCAATATTTAGAGATATAATACCTATAATTACATATCATCATGAAAAATATGATGGAAGTGGTTATCCTCATGGATTAAAAGGAAAAGAAATACCTTTCTTAGCTAGAATTGTTGCAGTAGCAGATGCTTTTGATGCAATGACTTCTAGACGTTCTTATAGAGAAGAGTTGGATTTAGAAGAAGTTAAAAAAACTATTAATAATTATAAAGGAACACAATTTGATCCTGAAGTTGCAAATGCTTTTACTAATATATTAAATAATAAATTCGATAAAATAATAGAAATAAAAACTAAATATCCTTAAAAATAAAATAAAAATGGACAAAATTAATAAAATGTGCTATAATTTAAAAGCTTAAAATAATAAAATTTAAAGGGGGAAAGAGCTATGTCAGGACATTCAAAATGGCATAATATACAAGCAAAAAAAGGAAAAGCTGATGCTGCAAGAGGAAAAATATTTACAAAATTGGGAAGAGAATTATTAATAGCAGTAAAACAAGGTGGACCTGACCCAGCAGGAAATTCTAAATTAAAAGATGTTATTGCTAAATGTAAAGCAAATAATATGCCAAACGATACAATTAATAATGCTATAAAAAAAGCTTCTGGAGCTGGAAGTAATGAGTCTTATGATGAAATAACTTATGAAGGATATGGACCAAGTGGAGTAGCAGTAATTGTAAATGCTTCTACAAATAATAAAAATAGAACAGCAGCAGATGTAAGACACGTATTTGATAAGGCTGGAGGAAACTTAGGAACAACAGGTTGTGTATCATATATGTTTGAAAAAAAAGGAGTTATTGTTATAGAAAAAGCAGAATGCAAATTATCTGAGGATGATTTAATGATGCTTGCAATTGAAGCTGGTGCAGAAGATTTTTCTTCTGAGGAAGAAGTATATGAAATAACAACTGCTCCAACAGATTTTACAGCTGTAACTGAAGAATTATCTAAAAATAATATAACATTCTTAGAAGCCGGAGTTCAAATGGTACCAAATACTTATGTATCACTAGATGAAAATCATGCTGAAAAAATGCAAAGATTAATAGATAATTTGGAAGATTTAGATGATGTATTGGAAGTTTTCCACAATTGGGAAGAATAATTTTATTGTAAAATTTAATTATATTAAAATATAAAACTTGTTAAATTTTTATTTAACAAGTTTTTTTATATATAGTAGCATTTTTATATAAAAAACACATTCCAAAATTTTGCATAAAAAAATTTAAATGTAAGAAAATATTAAATAGGTAAATTTGTTTGCAGAAAGGAGTTTTATTATGTTTTTTAGAACTGATATGGCAGTTGAAAGAAGAGATTTATATAAAACTGCTAATAAATTAGAAGATGAAATAAATGGAATAGAATGCGAGGAAGAGAAATTAGATGATATATCTATTACTAGAGTTAAAATTATAAATGAAGAAGGAGAAATAGCTTTAGATAAAAAAAGAGGTAATTATATAACAATAGATGTAAAAAAAATTAATAATATTACAACAGAAAAAGAACAAAAAATAATAGATATTTTTTCGAAGGAGTTAAAAGAAATTATAAAAAAACATGTAAATAGTAATGATGAAATTTTAATTGTAGGACTTGGAAACTTATATGCAACACCAGATTCTTTAGGTGCTAAAGTAGTCCAAAATATTGAAATAACAAGACATATTAAAATATATTTACCAGAAATAATTGATAAAAATACAAGAAGTGTTAGTGCTATAACTCCTGGTGTATTAGGAACTACTGGAATAGAAACTGTTGAAATTGTAAAGGGAATTGTAGATAATATAAAACCTAAATTAGTGATTGCAATAGATAGTTTATGTTCAAAAAATATTGATAGGATAAATAAATCAATTCAAATTTCTGATACAGGAATTTCTCCAGGAGGAGGGGTTGGAAATAAAAGAACTGATTTATCTGAAGAAACTTTAGGAATACCAGTAATAAGTATAGGAGTACCAACAGTTTTGGATGCTGCAACAATTGTTTTAGATACTTTAAAAGTTTGTGATATAGAAATAAAAGAAGATGATATAATAAATAAAATGAAATTAAATAATTTTAATTTTATAGTTACACCCAAAGAAATAGATACATTAATTGATAGCATAACAAATATAGTTTCAGAAGGAATAAATAATAGTTTATAAAAGATAAAAATATTTTAAAATAAAAAATAAAAATAAATTAGTAGAATAAATAAAAAACTATTAATTAAATAAAAAAATTGCTTGTCTTTTTTGTTATTATAAGTTATGATATTTATAATAGTAAAGGAGATAAGAATATGGAAAATAATGGTGGAAATACAAAGAAAATTGTAATTATTGTAGTTATACTACTTGTAGTATTAGGAATATTATATTTTACAGTGTTTAACAAAAAATCAAAGGTTGAATATAATCTTACAACTTCTAGTAGTGCAGCTCAGAGCACACTTTTTAATGATTATAATTCTTTTAAAAAATTTATACAAAAAAATAATGTTAATGAAAATATAGAAAACAAAGTAACATTTAAAAAATCAACTTTAGATGAAAAATATACTGAAGAATTTTTTAATGATAAAAAATTAGCAGTAGTTGTTGTGTATGAAGATACTTCAAAAGATTATATGTATTCAATAGATGAAGTTGTATATGATAGCGCAAAGAAGGAAGCTACAATAAGATATACTTATAAATATACAACTTATGCTGGAACATTAGATAGAACATGGTATGATTATATGTTTGTAGAATTAGATAAAAATGTTGAACATGTTATTTTTGAAAATCATAATAGTAAATAAAAATATTAAAAGAATTCAAAATATTTAAAATTTGAATTCTTTTTTTTTGCAAAAATTAGTTTTAGTTTATAATTTAAAATGTTAATTAAAAATATTTGAATAATATAAACACACTAAAGGAAAAATATGAATAATATAAATTAATGAATTTTAACTTTAAGAAGAGGTATTTAGTGAAAACGGTTTGTATAAAATCTGTGAGTAAAGAAAAAATAGAATTTTTAATAAAACAATTTGAACTATTACCAATAAATATTTGCATGTCAAATTATCGTTTTAAAACTTATGATAATTTATTTATACATTATTTAGAGAAAGATTATGTAGATGAATTTTATGAAATTGTAGCAATAATTATAAAAAGATGTATAGAACATTTTTATGAAGAAGATTTTATTAGAAAAAACGTTGAAAAAAATTATTTTTATTTAAGTAGTGTTGAAAGAAATTATATTTTTGAGATAACAAAAAAAGTTTTAGAACTGCCAGATGAAAAAATAGGATATAAGAGTGAACTTTTAAGAAATTTAATAAAAAATTATTTATTAGAAAACAAAAAAATTGTTTTAGAAGGTTTTATAAATTTTAGAATAAAAGAATATAAAGAACTATTAGAAAAAATTGTTGAAGTTTCGGTATTAAGTTATTTAGATTTAATAACTTTTTAATTTTTATATTGATAAAACCAAAAAATTGTAGTAAAGTTATATAGAAGAAAGTGAGGTAAAATATATGTTAAAAGATAAATTAATGGAAGATTTAAAAATATCTATGAAAGAGAAAAATGAAGTAAGAAAAAACACAGTTCAAATGGTTAGAGCTAGAATCTTACAAATTGAAAAAGATAATGGCATAAAAATAGATGATGAAAAAATTATTGAAATTATAGCAAAAGAGGTTAAAGGAAAAAAAGATGCTCTTGTTGATTTTGAAAAAGCTGGAAGAGAAGACTTAATAAATCAAACAAATGAAGAAATAGCAATTTTACAAGAATATTTACCAAAACAATTAACTAAAGAAGAAATAAAAGTAGAAGTAGAAAAAGTAATAGAATCTGTTGGAGCAACATCATTAAAAGATATGGGAGCAGTTATGAAAGAGGCAAAATCAAGAATTGGTGCTGGAGCAGATGGAAGAACTATTAATGAAGTTGTAAAGGAATTATTATCATAAAATGAGTGTTTTTTATATAAAAATAATAGCTTGTTTAAGTATGATGTTAGATCATATAAGATATGCTATTCCAGAAACAAATAATATTTTTACAATTATTTTAGGAAGAACAGCTTTTCCACTATATACTTTTTTAATAACACAGGGGTATATACATACAAGTGATTTAAAAAAATACATTAAACGACTTATATTGTTTGGATTAATATCTCAGTTACCATTTATGCTTTTTAGAACTTTACTTGGCGAATGGAAAATGCTAAATATAATGTTTACATTATTATTAGGAATTTGTTCTATAATTGCATATGATAAAATAGATAAAAAATATATTTCTTTACCAATATGTTTTTTGATTATTTTTCTTGGAGAAATTTTAAATGTTGATTATGGATGGTTTGGAGTAAGTTTAGTTTTATTAATGTATATTTTTAAAAATAATAAAATATTTTTTTCTATTACATATATATGTTTAATAATAACATACTTATTAATAGCAAAAGTAAATATGTTAAATTTTATAGTATATTTTATAGCTTATATAATACCACTTATATTAATAATGTTTTATAATGGAAAGTTGGGTAAAAAGACAAAATATTTTTACTATTGGTTTTATCCAGTACACATGATAATTTATTATTTAATAAACTATTTATTCATATAAAAAATTATTGAAAATTATTAAGAATATAATTTTAGAAATTGATAAAAAATTTGTAATACTTTTAATAAATTGGATATATTAAATAAAAAACTCTTAAGTTATTTACTTAAGAGTTTTTTTATATATTTTTAATTTTATGCGAAAGCTTGATGAGTTTTCTTAAATGAAAGTAGATTTGTAATTTCATTTGATTTTCTAATTTGTTTACGAGCTTCTTCTTGAGCAATTTGTTTTTTCTGTCTATCTGCCATAGTTTCACATATAGCTTTTTCATATGCTAAGTGTGTATCTTCAGTTATTTTTGTCCAATTATATTGATTTTTTACTTTTTCTTTTGCATTTTTTGAAACAGTATCACATAATTCTTTGTTGAATAATAATGAAAGAATAGAATCAGCTAATGAATTAGGATTTCCTGCATAACTTTTCATTCCAGTTACACCATGATCTATAATTTCATTTAATCCACCAATATCTGAAGTAACAACAGGTGTTCCAGAAAGCATAGCTTCTATTGCAACGATTCCAAAAGGTTCATAAGTGCTAGGAAATACTGCTACATCAGCACATTTATACATTTTTTGAACATCTTTTGAGCTTAAATGACCAGTGAAATATACTTTATTTCCTAACCCTAAATAATTTACTTGATTTTTAAGTTCATCAATCATACCACCTTTACCTGCAATTACAAGTTTAGAATCATGGTAATTATCTAAAATTTTAGGCATTGCAGAAATAAGTGTTTGAATTCCTTTTTCATAAACTAATCTTCCAATGAAAAGAATAATTTTTTCATTATCCATAGCAAATCTTCTTCTAAAATCATAGTCTTTATCGATACCATTAAAAAGAGTAAGGTCAACACCATTTGGTACAACATTAATTTTTTCATATGGAAGACCAAAAAGTCTTTGTAATTCATTTTTCATATAATTACTATTAACAATAACTTCTGATGATTCATAAGTAAGCATCCATTCTGTATCATTAATATATTTTTGCATATCACCTCTAATACCACTATTTCTACCAGCTTCAGTAGCATGTATTGTAGAAACTAATGGTGTGTTATAAGCAAATTTCAAAGTTTTACCAGCATATGCTGTAAGCCAATCATGAGCATGTATTACATCAAAATTTCCTTTTTCAGCAATTATTTCTCCAGCTTTTGCTATCATATTAAAGTTAAGTTGCATAACCCAATCTATGAAGTTGTTTGGAGCAATCATAAAATTATCTACTCTATAAACATCAACGCCATCATCATTTTCAAAATAAGGTACATTACCATCTTTGTAAGTTATAACTGTAACTTTATGACCTTGCATATATAATTTATGAGATAAGTCATGTACTACTCTAGATATTCCTCCTACAATTCTTGGTGGATATTCCCATGATAGCATTAAAATTTTCATTTTAATAAAGTGCTCCTTTCAAATCTTTAGTTATAATTTTCTTTATACATTTTATATAAAAAGAAAACAAAAGTAAACATTTTTTGACACTATTTGTATTACATTTTAGTTACAAATGTTATATTTTTATAATATTTTGTAATTTAATGTAAAATTTTTTTTTATTTTGAAAATTTCTATTGATGTTTTTAATTATTATATATATAATAATTATTATTATTGGGATTATACTAATATTTTAACAGGAGTTACTAAGGAGGAAATTAAAAAAATGCCAAAAAATGAAGAAATTGAGAATAAAAATAATATTTTGAATGTAAAAAATATATCTCAAAAAATTATTCATTCAGATACAAATGAAAGTGTAACAAAAACAAAAAAATCTGAAAAGAATGTTGATGAAAATCTTGTAATAGAAAAAATAAAAAATTTTTTAACAAAAATTATTGCTATGCAAGAAGAGGAAATTGAAAAAGAAAAGAAAAATAAAGTTAAATCTAAAAGTGTAGATAAAAAAGCCAAAAAAGAATATATGATGGAATATTATGATTTACCTTATAGATATAATGAAACAATTGTAAAAATTCTTGCTCAAACTCCTAAAAAATTATTTGTATATTGGGATATATCAGATAATGATAGAAAAAGATATGTTGAAACTTTTGGTGATAAATTTTTTGAAATGACTTATCCTGTTTTATTAGTATATAACGAAGATAAAAAATATGTAAAAGAAGTAGCAATTAATGATTTTGCTAATAGTTGGTATATAGATATAGATGATCCAAAAAATAAATATACAATTCAACTAGGAAGAAAATTTATAAATGCAGTTGAAAATTTAGATAATGAAAAACTAATAGAAAATAATATTGAATTACAAACAGATTATTTACCTTTAGCAAATTCAAATGTTTTAGAAGTACCAAACGATCATGTATTACTAGAATTTTTACCAAACTTTGTTACTTTTAGAAATGTAAAAACAAATGAAGAGTATACTAAAGATTTAAGAACATTTAAAAATGTATATGGTAAAAATTATAATGTAGAAGAATTTTATCAAAATCAATATAGTGATGAAATTGCAGATGGTATGTTTGATATGAAAAATCCATCTTCAAAAATTTCTAGTTCAACTTTTAAATAAATTTAAAACTCTATATATTCTATATTGAAAGGAAAAATATAAATGAAAAATATAAAAGGCTATGTAAATTTTGTTTTACATGCTCATCTTCCATATATACATCATCCAGAAAGTGAGGATTACCTTGAAGAAGAATGGCTATTTGAAGCCATATCTGAAACATACATACCACTTCTATTAAATTTTAAAAAGTTAGAAGAAGAACATGTAGATTTTAGAATTACAATGACAATGACACCTCCACTTTTAAATATGTTAGATAATAAACTATTAAAAGAAAGATATATAAAATATTTAAATAAACATATTGAATTATGTGAAAAAGAAGTTAAAAGAACAGTTTATGATGCAAGATTAAATAATTTATCACATTATTATTTAGATAGATACAAAAACGATTTACATGTTTTTAAAGATGTTTATAAATGTAATTTAATTTCTGGTTTTAAACATTTTCAAGATATAGGAGTTTTAGAAATTATTACTTGTGGTGCCACACATGGATATTTTCCAATTCTTTATGTAAATGAAAAAACAGTTAGAGCACAAATAGCTGTTGGTGTTCAAACATATAAAAAATTTTTCGGAAAAAATCCAAGAGGAATATGGCTTCCAGAATGTGGATATGTTCCAGAAGCAGATAAGTATTTAAAAGAATTTGGAATAGAATATGCAATAGTTGAAACACATGGAGTTTTATATGCAGATCCTGCTCCAATTTATGGCACATATGCACCAATAGTATCTCATGGTGGGTTAGTTGCTTTTGCTAGAGATTTAGAATCTTCAAGACAAGTATGGAGTTCAATTTCTGGTTATCCAGGAGATTTTAATTATAGAGAATTTTATAGAGATATAGGTTATGATACAGATTATGAATATATAAAACCATATATTGCTAGTAATGGTGCAAGAGTAAATACTGGTATAAAATATTATAGAATTACGGGAAAAACTGATAATAAAGATTATTATGATGTTCAATGGGCAAAAGATTCTGCTGAAAAACAAGCAGGACATTTTATGGATTGTAGAAATGCTCAAATTGAACATTTAACAAGTTATATGGATGTTCCACCAATAATTACTTGTCCATATGATGCAGAACTTTATGGACATTGGTGGTATGAAGGACCATATTGGCTTTATATATTATTCAAAAAAATTTATTATGATGAATGTAATTTTAAATTAATTACTCCAAGTGAATATATAGATATGTATCCACAAATGCAAGTTTCTACACCATGTAGATCAAGTTGGGGAGCAAATGGATATAGTGAAGTATGGCTAAATCAAACAAATGATTATGCACATAGACACCTACATAAAGCTGGTGATAGAATGTGTGAGCTTGCATATCTTTATCCTAATGAAGGAAATACATTAAGAAGATTAGCTTTAAATCAATGTGCAAGAGAATTATTATTAGCACAAAGTAGTGACTGGTTATTTATAATTACAAATGGTACTATGGTAGAATATGCACATAAGGCAATAAAAGATCATATTGGTAGATTTACAAAATTATATTATCAAATAAAAAATGATAAGATAGATCCAAAATATTTGTTAGATATATTTGAAAAAGATGATATATTTCCAGAAATAGATTATATGGTTTATTATTAAAAGTTTTTTAAATATAAAGATATAGTAGAAAAATAAAGGAGAAGAAAAATGAATGTTTATGATGAAGTAAATAATTTAGCAAAAGCAATTAAAGAATCAAAAGAATATAATGAGTATAAAAAAGTAAAAGCAGATTTATCTACTATGTCTGATTTAAAAAAACAAGTAGATGAATTTGAAAAAATTCGTTATGAAGAACAACTGCTTGCTATGCAAGGAGAAAAACAAAGTGAAGAAAAAATGAAAAAATTACAAGAATTATATGAAATTCTTGTAAAAAACGAAAGAGTTAAAGATTACTTTGATAAAGAAGTTAGATTTAATGTTTTAATTGCAGATGTTAATAAAATTATAGGAGAAGCTATTAAAGATGTATTATAAAAACTGGATATTTTATGTCCAGTTTTTTGTTTTACCTCTTTTTATAAAAAAAACTATCTTTTATTTGTATTTTGTTGTATAATACTAAGGAAAAATTTATTTTGGGAGGAAAGGAATGAATAAAAAATGGGAATTCTATAATTCTGATGAAAATAAAATAAAAGAAATATCTGAAAAGTTTAATATATCAGAATTATTAGCAACAGTATTAGTAAATAGAAATATAACTCAAGAAGATGAAATAAAAATATTTTTAAATCCTACTAGAAAAAACTTTCATGATCCATATTTAATGCCAGATATGAAAATTGCTGTTGATAGAATAATACAAGGAATAAACAGTCAAGAAAAAATTATGATTTATGGAGATTATGATGTAGATGGAATTACCAGTATTACTGTTCTATCAAGATTTTTTAAACAATTAGGTTTGGAAGTTGGCTCATATATACCTAATCGTTTAGATGAAGGATATGGATTAAATAGAGAAGCAATAAAACAAATTGCAGATGAGGGTTATAGCTTAATAATTACTGTTGATTGTGGAATTTCTGGAACAGAAGAAGTAGATTATGCATATAGCTTAGGAATGGAAGTTATTGTAACTGACCATCATGAACCATTAGAAAATTTGCCTAAAGCTTTAGCTGTAATAGATTGTAAAAGAAAAGATAATAAATATCCATTTAATAGTTTAGCTGGAGTTGGGGTAGCATTTAAATTAATACAAGCCATAGGAATGCAATTAGGATTAGAAGAAAAAGAGTATTTAAAATATTTAGATATTGTATGTATAGGAACAATATCAGATATAGTTCCTTTAATAGATGAAAATAGAGTTATAGCAAAACTAGGATTAAAATTAATTGAGCAAAGTAAATCACCAGCAGTAAGAGCTTTACTTAATGTTGCAGGATATAATGAGATAAATTCAAACACTGTTTCATTTGGAATTGCTCCAAGAATAAATGCTTGTGGAAGAATGGGGCATGAAAGAGAAGCATTAGATTTATTTTTAACTGATAATATTGTAGAAGCAAATAAAATTACAGAAAAATTAAATACATATAATAAACAAAGACAAAATATTGAAAAAAGAATTTTTGAAGAGGCAATTTCAAAAATAGAGAAAGAAAATATAAATGAAAAAAATGCAATTGTTTTAGGAGCAGAAAATTGGCATCATGGTGTTATAGGAATAGTAGCTTCAAAAATAACAGAATTATATTTTAAACCAAGCATATTGGTATGTTTTGAAGGTAATAATGGAAAAGGTTCAGGTAGAAGTGTACCAGGATTTGATTTGCATGATGCATTATGCAAATCAAGTAATTATTTAGAAAAATATGGCGGGCATGAAATGGCAGTTGGTCTAAGCTTAAAAAAAGACCAATTTGAAAATTTTAAATCTGAATTTGAAAAAATTGCCGATAAAGCAAAAATAGACGAAATTATACCAGTTATAAAAATAGATAAAGAAATTAATTTAAAAGATATTACTTTAGATAATGTAAAAAATTTGAAATTGTTAGAACCATTTGGAGAAGCAAATAAAACACCAATTTTTATATATAAAAATTTAAAAATAGATTCAATAAGAGCTTTATCTGAAGGAAAACATTTAAAATTAACTTTAAAAGATAATAATACAATTATAAATGCTATAGGATTTAATATGGGAAATTATTCAGAAGAATATTTAATTGGTGATAAAATAGATATAATAGGAGTACTGGAGATAAATGTTTTTAATGGTACAGAAAGTATACAAATAAACATGAAAGATATGAGAAAGTCATATTAGACTAAAAGGGGATTTAAAATGTCAGAAAATAATGAAGTAACAATAGATACAATAATAGAAAAACAAAAAGAAAATTATTCAAAAGTAAATGAAAAACTTATAAGAAAAGCTTATGAGTTTGCAAAAGCAAATCATGGAGATCAACTTAGAAGATCTGGTGAACCATATATGATTCACCCTTTAAATGTTGCGTATATTTTATCTGGATTAGAATTAGATGATGAAACTTTATGTGCAGCTCTTTTGCATGATGTTGTAGAAGACACAGGAGTAACTCAAGAAGATTTAGAAAAAGAATTTGGAAAATCTATAGCAGAAATGGTAGCAGGTGTTACAAAGCTTGGAACACTTAGATATACAACTTTTGAAGAACAACAAGTTGAAAATTATAGAAAAATGTTTCTTGCAATGGGTAAAGACATAAGAGTTATATTAATTAAGCTTGCAGATAGACTTCACAATATGAGAACTTTAAAATATTTACCAAGAGATAGGCAAATTGCGAATGCACAAGAAACACAAGACTTATATGCACCTCTTGCTAATAGACTTGGTATATATTCTTTAAAATGGGAATTAGAAGATTTAAGCTTTAAATATTTGTATCCAGAAGAATATCATGAGATTGTTAATGGATTAGATAAAAAAAGAGAAGAAAGATTAAAATTTTTAGATAAAATTCAATCTGATCTAAGAGATGAAATTAAAGATCAAGGAATAAAAGCTGATGTAACTGGAAGAGCAAAACATTTATATAGTATTTATAGAAAAATGAAAAGAGATAATAAAACTTTAGATCAAATATATGATTTATTTGCATTAAGAATTTTAGTAGATACTGTAAAAGATTGCTATGCTGTACTTGGAATTGTTCATGAAATGTATACTCCTATGCCAGGAAGATTTAAAGATTATATTGCTGTTCCTAAGAAAAATATGTATCAATCTATACATACAACTCTTTTAGGTCCAAAAGGAACACCTTTTGAAGTTCAAATACGTACTTGGGATATGCATAGAACAGCTGAATTTGGTATAGCAGCACATTGGGCTTATAAAGAGGCAAATAATAAAGGAACAAAGCAAACTGTAGTAGTTACAGATGATAAATTAGCTTGGCTTAGAGAAACTTTGGAATGGCAAAAAAATACTGAAAATCCTAACGAATTTTTAAATACTCTAAAAACAGAATTATTTGAAGATGAAGTATATATTTTTACTCCAAAAGGAATGATAAAAGTTTTACCTAAAGGTGCTACACCGATAGATTTTGCATATAGCATACATGAGCAAATTGGACATAAAATGGTAGGTTGTAAAATAAATAGTAAAATGATGCCTATTATAACACCACTTAGAAATGGAGATATAGTAGAAATTATAACATCAGAACAATCTAAAGGTCCAAGTCGTGACTGGCTTAAATTTGTAAAAAGTTCTTCAGCTAAAACTAGAATAAATCAATGGTTCAAAAGAGCTCAAAGAGCAGAGAACATTGAAAAAGGAAAAGATATAATAGATAAAGAAGTTAAAAAGATTGGAATAAAATATTCAGATTTAGTGAAACCTGAATGGATAAATCTAGTTTTGGAAAGATATAAATTTCAAACTGTAGATGACTTATATGCAAGTATTGGATTTGGTGGAATATCTGTAAATAAGTTAATGGCAAGATTACTAGATGAATATAGAAAAGAACATGAAGATGAAGATTTTGAACAAAAAATAGAAGAATTATCTAAAACAAAAACAAGTATAAGTAGGCCATCAAAAACAGGTGTTGTTGTAAAAGGAATAGATAATTGTTTAGTAAAACTTTCAAAATGTTGTAATCCACTTCCAGGAGATGATATAATAGGGTACATTACAAAAGGAAGAGGGGTATCAGTCCATCGTACAGATTGTCCAAATGTAAAAGATTTATTTAATGAAGAAAGCAGAATGATAGATGTTTATTGGTTTGATGATGTAAATGGAATTTATAAAGTTGAAATTGAAATATTAGCAACAGATAGAAGTGGTTTATTAAAAGATGTTATAAAACAAATTGAAAATTATAAAGTAAAATTAATGGGAGTTAATACAAGAACAACTAAAGAAAATATAGCAATAATGAATGTTTCTTTAGAAGTTGAAAACATAGATAATTTAAATAAACTTTTAGTTGCTTTTAAAAATATTGAAAGTGTTTATGAAGTAAATAGAAAAAGAGGATAAGGAGAATATTAATGTTACTAAAGAGATTACAAGTAGAAACAAAGCAAAACGGAATTCTTACAAATTGCTATGTAGTATGTGATGAAGCTACAAAAGAAGCAATGGTTGTTGATCCAGGTGGAGAATCAGAAAGAATTGTTGAAACATTAGATATATTGGGAGCAAAATTAAAATATATATTTTTAACACATTGCCATGCAGATCATATAGGAGCAGTTCAAGAAATAAAAAATTTAAAAGGTGGAAAAATTCTTATAAGTAGAGATGATAGTGAAGGATTATTTAATGAAGACATAAATTTAGCATGTTATATAGGAATGGAAAAACCAGAGCTAGAAGCAGATTCTAGATTAGATGATAATGATTTAATTCATATAGGAAATATAGAATTTAATGTAATTGCAACACCAGGACATACTAAAGGAGGATTAAGTTTATATTCTAAAGATGAAGGTTTAGTATTTACTGGAGATACATTATTTTCTGGAACATGGGGTAGAACTGATCTTCCAACTCGGAAATTTTGAGGAAATAATTAATTCAATTACTAATAGATTAATGACACTTCCAGATGAAACAATAGTATATCCAGGACATGGAAAAATTACAATGATTCAAGATGAAAGAAACATATATTTAGAGTTAAAACCTAAAGATTTTTAAATGTTTAGGTAATTTATAATATTAAATGTAAAAAAATTATGGAATAGGAGAAAGCTAAGATGATACAAAAACCTAAGGGAACGAAAGACTTATTGCCTGAAGAAAGTTTTAAATGGCAAGAAGTTGAGAAAATAATAAAAGAAATATTTGAAACTTATAATTTTAAAGAAATAAGAGTACCAGTTTTTGAACATACAGAATTATTTGAAAGAGGAGTTGGGGAAACAACAGATGTAGTTCAAAAAGAAATGTATACTTTTAATGATAAAGGTGGAAGAAGTATAACATTAAGACCAGAAGGAACTGCTGGAGTTGTTAGAGCATATTTAGAAAATGGTATGGGAAGTATGCCTAGTCCTATTAAACTTTGGTATAATATGGCTATGTATAGATATGAAAATGTTCAAAAAGGTAGATTAAGAGAATTTCATCAAATTGGAGCAGAGTTAATTGGAAGTAGTAGTTATTTAGCGGATGTTGATATTATTTTAATGGCAAATGAAATCTTTAAAAAATTAAATATACCAAATATAAAATTAACATTAAATAGTATTGGATGTCCAAAATGTAGAAATGAATATCAAAAAATTTTAAAAGAATTTATAGGAAAAAATTTAGATAAATATTGTGATACTTGCAAAAGTAGATTTGAAAAAAATCCAATGAGAATTCTAGATTGCAAAGAAACAAAGTGTAAAGAACTAAATTTGGGTGCTCCAAAAATGATAGATTATTTATGCGATGAATGTAAAGAACATTTTGAAAATGTAAAATCAATGATTAAAAAATCAGGATTAGAATATGAAATAGATAGTTCTATTGTTAGAGGTTTGGATTATTATACTAAAACAGTATTTGAATTTATAGATGAATCTACTGGACTTACTGTTTTAGGTGGAGGTAGATATGATGGCTTAGTTGAAGAATTTGGAGGCCCAAAAACACCAGCAGTTGGTTTTGCACTTGGTGTAGAAAGAATTATGGAAATGTATAATAATCAAAATGAAGATAAAAAACCTGATTTATATATTTTATCTTCTGGATTTAAAGAAAATGAAATGGCTTTAGAATTATCACAAGAATTAAGAAAAAAAGGTTATGTAATAGAAAAAGACATATGTGAGAGAAGTTTTAATTCACAAATGAAATATGCAAATAAAATAAATGCAAAATACCTTATAGTTATTGGAGAAAATGAATTACAAACAAACAAAGTAAAAATTAAAGAAATGAAAACTGGAGATGAAAAAGAAATTTCTTTAAATGTAGAAGAAATAATTAAAATTATAAAATAATAATTTATAATTAAATATTAAGATAAAAAAGTACTAAATTTTGTTTAGTACTTTTTTTATGAGTAATTATATTTATTGAGAATAATTACTTTAATATCTATAATAATTAAGAATAAATAATATAAAAATAAATATAATTAATTTGTAAGAGAGGATATAAAATGATTAATTTAGCAGTTATAAATTTAAAAGATATAATTAATTTTATAAAAAAATTGATAATTTTATTTATTATTTTATTTATTTTTTTTCATATAGTAGGAAAATTAAAAAGTGCAGATTATACTAGTATTGATGAATTGAAAAAAAATTATTTTTCGAAATCTTCACATACAGAAATAATTGGAAAAACAATTTTAGTTTCTAATTCATTTTCAGATGATAAGCAATTTAGTAAAAAAATTAGTGAAGTAAAAAAGATTTTAATGTCAGAATTAACAATATTAGAAACAGAAGAAAAATTAATGGAAAAAGAAAATCAAGAAGAAAATATAGAACTTAATATAGAAAATATAGAACAAAAGCCGGAAGAAAATATACCTAATACATTACAAACTAAAATTATAGAAGAAAATAATAAAATAGATACTTTTACTAATATTTATAATAATGTAAAAATAAAGAATGAATCAAAATATCCTTTAACAGAAGAAATGATGACACCTAATGTTGACTTAGATAATAAAAAAGATATTATAATATATCATACACATACATGTGAAAGTTATACACCAACAGAAGCAAATAATTATGTAGCTAGTGGTAATTTTAGAACAATTGATTTAAATTATAGCGTTGCACGAGTAGGTACAGAATTATCAAATGAATTAACAAATTTGGGATTTAATGTAAATCACAATACTACATATCATGATTATCCGGCTTATACTGGATCTTATACAAGAGGACTATCAACAATACAGTCTATTTTGTCTAATAGCAATAATGCACAATTTATTATTGATTTGCATAGAGATGCTTTAGGAAATAATAGTGGATATGCTCCTTCAGTTCAAATTGGTGAAGATGTTGTAGCACAAGTAATGTTTGTTATTGGAAGTGATGGTGGAGGATTAGAACATCCTAATTGGATTAATAATTTTAAACTAGCAATAAAAATTCAAGAAAAAGCAAATGAAATGTATCCAGGTTTATTTAAACCAATAATATTAAGAGATTCTAGATATAATCAACATGTAAGTAAAGGTGCTTGTATAATTGAAGTAGGTGCTACTGGTAATACTTTAGAAGAATGTAATTGTAGTATGAAATATTTAGCAAGAGTAATAAAAGAAGTAATGAGCTAATCATTACTTCTATTCATTAAATTCAATTACTTTTTGAGTATAATCTAAATTAGCAATAGAATTATTTTTATATCCTAAAGTATAAATATTTGTTGCTAAAATATCTTTTGAAATCATATTTCTTAATGAAGTATCATTAGAATTTTCCATAAATTTTTTAACAGACACTATAATGTTTAATTTAGGATTTGCAGCTGCTATTGCAGATATAATACGTTTTCCATGTTTATTAAATCCCAAAACTCTAATGTAAGGATTAATTTTTTTAGAAGAATTCATATCTTTTTGTGAAATACCAAGTAAAGCATATAAAAGAATACGTTGAATTCTACTTTGAGTGTATCTTTTAGATTTAATATTTTGAATCAAGTCATCAAATGTATTGCAATTATTAGCAGCTAATTTTATTTTATTTTCAAGTCCTTCAGAAACATCGGGTAAGTTTGCTATTTCTGATAAAGTCATTTTTCTAAGAGTATAAATTATTTCTTTTTCAAAAACAGAAAGATCTTGAATAATTCTTCCATTTTCAATTTCTTCATCTAAGAGTTCATAAGTTTCGTAAGGTACAACATAGTGAACATTTTTACCAGCTTGAATCATTGTTCTAATTGCTGTTGCACTAGCGATACCATTTTTTTCAGTTTTGCTATTATAATCACTATAATCTCGTTTTATAGTAAGTGGTCTTATATGACTTTTATGTTTTTTTAAGGATTTTAAATATTCAACACCTAGGATATTATTTGGATTATTTAAAATTTCAGAATATTTTTTAGAACTACCAAAGAATTGTGATAAAGCAATTTCTCTTGCTTTTGGATAAGATAAACCAGATTTTAATTGAGCAGTAATTAAAGAAGAGAATTCTTTAGGTTCTCGATATAAAATGTTTGCAACATCATTTAAAGGACTAATTTCTCCAATTTCACTACCAAAAGAGATGAAATCAACAACTCCTAAGCTATTTAAAATTTTTACTGCTCCATCTGCAAAATTTTCAGCACTTGAAATTGAGTAAACAGTTGGAAGTTCAATAACTAAGTCAACACCAGATTTTAATGCCATTTCAGTTTTTACCCATTTATTAATAAGTGATGTATCTCCACGTTGAACAAAATTACCACTCATAACTACAACAGTAAAAGCTGATTTTGTAACTTGTTTTGAAATTTCTAAATGATGTAAATGGCCATTATGAAAAGGGTTATATTCAGATACTATTCCTAATATTCCATCCAAAATATATCACCACCTGTATTGTAATATTTTAAATTTACTGGTATAATATCATATATTTATTTAAATTACAAATGAATTTAAAATATATATTATAAAACAAAGAGGAATTTTAAATGAAAGAAGTCACAATTTATACAGATGGAGCTTGTTCTGGAAATCCCGGACCAGGAGGTTGGGGAGCTATTCTTATGTATAATGAAGCAAAAAAAGAAATTTCTGGTGCTAGCAGAGAAACTACTAATAACATAATGGAAATAACCGCTGTTTTGGAAGCAATTAAATTACTAAAAGAAAAGTGCAAAGTTAAAGTTTATAGTGATAGTGCATATGTTGTAAATGCTTTTAATCAAGGATGGATTGAAAATTGGCAAAGAAATAATTGGAAAACTTCTGGAAAAGATCCTGTAAAAAATAAAGAATTATGGGAAGAACTTTATAATTTAGTACAAAAACATGAAATAGAATTTGTAAAAGTAAAAGGTCACAGTGACAATGAATTTAATAATAGATGTGACTATTTAGCAACAAGTGCTATAAAAAGTTTATAAATTGGAGGAAACTATTGAAAATTATTGGAATTACAGGCACATCAGGTAGTGGAAAAACTACTTTAAGTAAAATTTTAAATGAGCGTGAAGATGTTGAAGTTATTGATGCTGATAAAGTTGTTAGGGAAATGAGTATTCCTGGTACAGAATATTTAACAGCTATAAAAAATACTTTTGGAAAAGAAGTTTTTTTAGAAGATAATAATTTAAACAGAAAAGCTTTAGCAGATAAAATATATAATGACAATATTTCTAGACAAAAATTAAATAATTTAACTTTTAATTATGTTGTAAAAGAAATATTAAATCGAATAAAAAATGTAGATAGTTTAAAAGTCAATTTTGTAATAATAGATGCACCATTACTTTTCGAATCTGGAATGCAAAAATATTGCAATTATGTAATTTCTTTAATAGCTGATGAAAACTTAAAAATTGAAAGAATATGTAAAAGAGATAATATAGATAGTCAAACTGCAAAAAGGAGACTTAACATACAAAACGAAGATAAATTTTATATAGAAAAATCTGATTTTGTAATTTATAATACTAAAAATTGTGATTTAAAATTTGAAATTGAAAAAATACTTAATAAAATTTAAAAAATATATTGAAAAGTGAATTTAAAATTTTAAGAAAGGAATTAAAAATGAAGGTCTCTGACTTTAATTATGATTTACCAGAGAGATTAATTGCTCAACATCCTTATGATAAAAGAGATGAAGCAAGATTAATGGTATTAGATAAAACAAAGCAAAAAATTGAACATAAAGTTTTTAAAGATATAATAGAATATTTAAATCCAGGAGATTGCTTAGTAATAAATAATACAAAAGTTATACCTGCAAGATTATATGGAAAAAAAGATACTGGTGCTAAAGTTGAATTTTTATTATTAAAAAGAATAGATGGAGATTTTTGGGAAGTTATGGTAAGACCTGGAAATAAATTAAAACCAGGTACAGTAATTTATTTTGGAGATAATATTCTAAAAGCAACAGTTTTAGAAGTATTAGATGGCGGGAATAGAAAGGTTAAATTTGAATATAATGGTATTTTTAATGAAATATTAGATAAAGTCGGACTTATGCCGCTTCCACCATATATTACAGAAGCTACAAAAGAAGATACGAAAAAATATCAAACTGTTTATGCAAAATATGATGGTTCTGCTGCTGCACCAACTGCTGGACTACATTTTACAAAAGAATTATTAAAAAAAATAGAAGAAAAAGGGGTTCAAATAGCGAATGTAACTCTTCATGTAGGAATAGGAACTTTTAGACCAGTAAAAGTTGAGAATGTTGAAGAACATGAAATGCATTCTGAACATTATTATATAAAAAAAGAAGATGCAGATAAAATTAATAAAACTAAGTTAGCAGGTAAAAAAGTTGTAGCAGTTGGAACAACTTCTTGTAGAGTTTTAGAATCTGTTGCAGATAAAGATGGACTAGTTGAAGAAATAGAGGCTGATACAAATATTTTTATTTATCCAGGATATAAATTTAAATGCATAGATAGTTTAATAACAAATTTTCATTTACCAGAATCTACTTTAATAATGTTGGTTTCAAGTTTAGCAGGAAAAGATTTTATTATGAAAGCATATAAAGAAGCTGTTGATAATGAATATAAATTTTTTAGTTTTGGAGATGCAATGCTTATAAAATAAAAGGAGAAAAAGATGAAACAAGCAATTACTTATGAATTATTACATATATGTAAACAATCTGGAGCAAGAAGGGGCGTTATACATACACCACATGGAGATATACGGAACACCAATATTTATGCCAGTTGGAACTCAAGCTACTGTTAAAGCAATGACACCAGAAGAATTAAAAGATATGGTAGAAGCTCAAATAATTCTTGCTAATACTTATCATTTATTTTTAAGACCAGGTCATGAACTTATTAAAGAAGCAGGTGGACTACATTCTTTTATGAATTGGGATAGGCCAATTTTAACAGACAGCGGAGGATTTCAAGTTTTTAGCCTTGGAGCTTTAAGAAAAATTAGTGAAGAAGGTGTTGAATTTAGATCACATTTAGATGGAAGTAAACAATTTATTAGCCCTGAGAAAGCTATAGAAATAGAAGAAGCTTTAGGAGCTGATATAATAATGGCATTTGATGAATGCTGTCCATATCCATCAACTTATGAATATACAAAAAAATCTATGGAAAGAACTACAAGATGGGCTGCTCGTTGTAAAGAAGCACATACAACAACTGAAAAACAAGGATTATTTGGAATTATACAAGGAGGTTTTTTTGAAGATTTAAGAAAACAAAGTGCTGAAGACTTAATTAAAATGGATTTTCCAGGATATGCAATTGGAGGAATAAGTGTTGGAGAACCTAAGAAAGAATTTTTAAAGATGCTTAACTATACAACACCATTAATGCCTGAAAATAAACCAAGATATTTAATGGGAGTTGGAACACCGGATTATTTAATTGAAGCAGCAATAGCTGGTATAGACATGTGTGATTGTGTTCTTCCAACAAGAATTGCAAGACATGGAACAGCAATGACAAGTCATGGAAAAATAGTAGTTAGAAATGCAACTTATGAAAAAGATTTTACTCCACTTGACCCAGAATGTGATTGTTATACTTGTAAAAATTATACAAGAGCTTATATTAGACATCTAATAAATACAAAAGAAATTTTAGGTGTAAGATTATTATCAATTCATAATTTAAGATTCTTGACTAAAATAATGGATAGAGTTAGAATAGAAATAGAGAATGATAATTTATTAACTTTTAGAGATGAATTTTACAAAAAATATGGTTATTCAAAAGAAAATTAATAAAGAGAGGAATATTTATGAACTTAGAAGAGAGCGATTTATATAAAGAAAGTCTAGAAAAAAATACTAGAAACAGAAAAAAGGTTATGTATTCAATTATTTTATGTGCAATATTAATTGTTATATTTTTTGCAATAATTTGTTTTTTAAAATATCAAGATTCAAGAACAGAAAAACTATTTTTTAATGATAAGCAAGTATCAAAAATACCAAGTGATTTTTATCAAGTTGTTGATAATAATTCTATCTATGTTAATATAAAAGAATTAGCAGAATTATTAAATTATAAATATACAAAAGGTCAATATAACAAATATAATGAAGATGAACAAAGCTGTTGTTTACAAAATGATTTTGAAATAGTTTCTATTACTGCAAAAGAAAGTAAATATGAAAAAATTCTAGATGTAAATAATGCAAAACCAACTTTAGCTGGAATACAAGTTACTATGAAAAATGATAAAGGTTATACAGAAGTTTTTGATTTAGTAAAACCAATAAAATATATAGATAGTAAAATATATGTTTCAATTGAAGATGCTTCTGAAATGCTAAATGTAAAAATTGATTGGTCAGAATATAGATTTAGATTTTATACATTAGATTATTTAATTGCCAATGCTCAAAAAGCTATTACACAGTTGAAGTACACTGAAATGAGTGGTTACTATGAAAATTTAAAATCAATATTATATGATTATGTAATAGTTAGTAATGGTAATGCAGATGCAAAAGAGAAACTATATGGAGTTGTTTCTTTAAAAGATAAAAAAGAAATTATAAGTGTAAAATATAATGACATTAAATTTGTTCAAAATGTAAAAGAATTTTATGTAACAGCATCAAATGGAACAATGGGAATTTTAGATTCAGGAGGCTCTACAATTATAGCTCCTTCTGAATATGAAAATATATCTTTATTAGATGCTGAAAATCAATTATATCTTGTTGAGAAAAATGATGAATATGGAGTAGTAAACAGAAGAGGAGATATAGTTGTTTATCCAGAATATGATGAAATAGGTATAGATATTTCCCAACTTGAATCTGAATCTGTATTAGAATTAGTAGAAAATCCATCAGTATTATTAGGAAAAGTTATTCCTGTAAAAAAAGATGGACAATATGGATTATATAATATAAATGGAGAAATGATATTAGAAACAAAATATGATACAATAGGTTGCAAAACAACATCAAAAGTAACAACTTCTGGTCATGAAGAAAGTGTAGTTGTAATTCCACCTTCTGTTGGAATAAAAGGTGTTGTAATTAGTCAAGGTGATTCTTATGGAATTTTTGATGTAACAACACAAAAAATAATTTTACCTCTTGTTTGTTCAAAAATATATGCTATTACTAAGTCAGGAAAAACAACTTATTATATGGAATATAATGAACAACAAAAAGATTTATCTGAACACTTAAAAGAAAATAATCTTGTAAATGTTGATGAAAATGGAAATGAGATTGATTTATCAGAAGAAATAGAAGAAGACCAAGAAAGTCAAGAAACAGATAATAAAAATGTAGTAAATAATACAACTTCAAATACTAATACTGCAAATAATCAAAATACTAACATTTCTACAAATACTACTAATAATACAAACACTAATAATACTAATGCTAATAATACAAATACACAAAAAAGTAATACTAATACATCATCAAATAGTGTAAATTAGTATTCGTATAATTCCAAATATTTTATAAAATAGTTATAAAAAATGCTTCTATAAATATAATTTTATAGAAGCATTTTGCTTTAATTTTTATTAGCTATAAGGAGGATTTTTATGAAATATTTTTTAAGGGAAGTGGCATTATCAATTTTAATTTCTTTAATTTTAATTTTTATTTTATCAATAGTTTTAAGTGAAACTTCTGTTAGTGAAAGCGTAATTATACCAGTAACAATAGGAATTGCAAGTTTCTCGCTTATGGTAGGAGGATTTAGAATCTCTAGAATAAAAAAAGAAAAAGGAATTCTTTATGGTAGTTTATTAGGATTTATTTATATGATTATTTTATATTTAATTTCTAGTTTAATGAATTTTGAATTTAATTTAAATATTAATTCAATAATAATGATTGTACTTGGAATATTAGGTGGAGCAATTGGTGGAATAATTGGAGTAAATTTTAAATAAATAATTTATTAAAAAATAGTTGATATTTTTTTTTATTTAATATACAATTTACAAGGATAATAAAGAGAATTTTTACATAAGATAAAATAAAAAAGGAGGATATATGGTAACTTTTGATGATGTTACAAACAATATCGAAGTTAAAGAATTAATAAAAAATGCTCAAAAACAACTTGATGTTTTAGGATATACAGAACATTCTAATAGACATGTATCTGTTGTTGCAGAAAGAGCAGGAAATATTCTTAAAGCTTTAGGATATGATGAACATCGTATAGAACTGGCAAGAATTGCTGGATATATGCACGATATTGGTAATTCTGTAAATAGAGTCGATCATGCACATACTGGAGCAATATTAGCTTATAATATTTTAAAAGATATGAATATGAATGCTTCTGATAGAACAGAAATTATGATGGCTATAGGAAATCATGATGAATCTACTGGTACTGCAGTTAGCGATATATCTGCTGCTCTTATATTAGCTGATAAATCAGATGCACATAGAAGTAGAGTTTCCAAAAAAGATAGGAGTTTGTTTGATAAGCATGATGAGGTAAACTTTGCTGTTACAAATTCTGATCTTAAAATAGATATTGAAGAAAGAAAAGCAATTTTAAATTTAACAATAGATACTAAAATTTGTCCAGTTATTGATTATTTTGAAATATTTATGGATAGAACAAAAATGAGTAAAAGGGCTGCAAAATATTTAGGATTATGGTTTGAATTAATTATAAATGATACAAACTTATTATAGGAGGTAGTAGTTTTGGAAAAGAATTTAAAAAGAATTAGAACAATAGCAATATTATTATTAGCATTATTAATTATTGTTGGATCATTTTTAGGAGTATATGTTAAAAAATATGGTATATGGAAAAACATATTACCAGATTTTAACTTAGGAATGGAATTAAAAGGTATAAGAGAATTACATTTTGTTTTAGATGATTCTGAAAATGAAAAAGAAATATATGTTGATGCAAATGGAAATTATGCAGGAGATGTTAAATCTGATACATCTTCTAATACACAAATATCTTTAGAAACAGATGATGGTGAAAATGTTGAAAATGCAGATTCACAGCAAGAAGATAAAACAAATATTGAAGGATATACTAAAGAAACAAGAACAATAAAAGCAAATGAAGAAGCTAATATAACAAAAGAAAATTTTGAATTAGCTAAGAAAATAATACAATCAAGATTAGAAAAAATGGATGTATATGAATATAATATTAGATTAGATACTCTTACAGGGGAAATAATTATAGAATTACCAGATGATGAAAATTTATCAATTGAACAAGCCTTGATTTCTACTGTTGGAAAAGTTGAAATTGTTGATTATCAAAATGGATTATTATTATTAGATGACTCACATTTAAAAAAGGCAACTATGCTTGCTTCAAATCAAAATAATCAGTATCAAGCATATCTACAATTAACTTTTGATAAAACTGGTGCAGAAAAATTAAAAGAAATTAGTAATAAATATCAAAAAACAACAGATGAAAGTGGAAATGAAAATATTAACTATATTTCAATAAAAATGGATGACCAAGTTCTTAGCACAACATATTTTGGAGAAGAATTATCAACTGGTATTATACAAATTCCTGTTGGTAATGCAACAGAAGATTATAACCAATATGTTGAAATAGCACAAAGTGTACAAATGATTGAAAATATTGTAAATGATGATTCATTACCATTATCATATACATTAAGTTCAGATAATCGTATTAATTCAGTTTTAACAAATGATGTTAAATTAATTGCAGAAATAGTATTTTTTGCTATCATATTAATAGTGTCATTGTTTTTGATAGTAAAATACAAATTAGAAGGATTCAAATTAGCAATATTATCTTTAGGATATATTGGAATATTAAATCTTGTAATTAGATATACAAATGTTGTTATAACAGTAAATGGATTAATAGCACTTATTGGAGTAATTATTATAAATTATATTTTTGTTATAAATTATTTAAGAAAATTAGGTACTAGTGAAATGAAAAGAACAGCTTTTCTAGAAACTATGAAAAAAATGTATTTAGCTATTATACCAGTTTGTATAATTTCTATTATATTTACTTTTATGTCTAGTGTAGTTATAAGTAGTATAGGAATGATTTTATTCTGGGGATTATTTATACAAGCTATATACAATAATTTGTTTATAACAAATATTTAAAATAATAGTTTATAGAAGGAGAAAAAATATGAAATTGAGTGGAAGTAAAAAAATAATATTATTAGGCTTAGTTCTTTTGATTATTGCTGGAATTGTAATAGTAGCTTTAAAAGGATTTAATGTATATATAATGTTAGAACAACATGAATCAATAAATATGGTAATAGGAAAAGAAATTAACTTAAATGACATTAAAAATATTTGCAAAGAAGTATTTGGAAATAAAACAGTAGTTGTAAGATCAGTTGAATTTTTTAATGATTCTTTTAATATTAATGTACAATCTATTACTGATGAAGAAAAGGCTAACCTTGTAAATAAAATAAATGAAAAATATACAACAGATTTTAAAGCAGAAGATATATCAGTAGTTAAAGTATCAAATGTAAGAATTAGAGATTTAGTAAGACCTTATATAAAACCTGTAATTGCATCAGTTATCGTAATTATAGCATATTTAATTATAAGATTTAGAAAAATGAATACATTTAAATTACTAGGCAAATTATTTGCTATAATTGCATTAACAGAATTATCTTTAGCTAGTATAATAGCAATAGCAAGAGTTCCAGTCTCACCAGTTATTGTAAATTTAATGACAGTTATTGCAGTAGTAGAATTAGTTTTATATATTAATAAACAAGAAAAGGAATATGAAAATCAAGATTAATATAATAAAAACACTTGATTTTTATAATAAAATATAGTAAAATAGTTTTGCTAAATTACCATAGACTTAGTTTAAAGAAAAAACCTACTTTATACTCAGTTTGTGGCAAATAAAATAAATAGGAGGTTAATGATTATGACTAAAGAAAGAAAACAAGAAATTATTAATACTTATAAAAGAGAAGAGAACGATACAGGTTCTCCAGAAGTACAAATTGCACTTTTATCAGAAAGAATTTCAGAATTAACAGAACATTTAAAGGTTCATAAAAAAGATAATCACTCTAGAAGAGGATTATTAAAAATGATTGGTAAAAGAAGAAATTTGTTAAATTATTTAGCAAAGAAAGATATCAACAGATATAGAGAAATTGTTAAAAAATTAAATTTAAGAAAATAATAAAAAGCTCGGATTTGTTCCGAGTTTTTTTTATTTGAATAATTTATAAATTATTTATTTAAACTATTTAATTAATCATTATTAATTATTGTTTACTATTTATTATTTATTAATTATTATTTATTAATTATTATTTATTAATTATTATTTATTATTTATTATTTATCTTTATTATAACTGTTTAATTATTAGTTTTTTAGTAACGCGTAAGCGACCAACCGAAGCGAAAGCGAAGGGCGAATGGAGCAATCTTCATTTATTTTTTTATAAAAAGGAAGATTGCGACACCAAGTTACTATTAAACTAATAATTAAACAGTTATAATAATAAGAAGAATATAAAAATTAATTTAAAGAATATAAAAATTAATTTAAAGAATATAAAAATTAATTTAAAGATTATAATAATTAACTTGAAGAATATAAAAATTAATTTTTAAATTATAATAATAATAATTTAAAAATTATTATAGTAATAGAAATAAAATTAATATTTGGAATTATCATAAAATCTAGAAATAAATATTATCTTGATTTTTTTATGTTAATATAGTAAAATATTCATGGTTATTTATTTGAAAGAGTAGCTTGTACAATGTATTATTAAATTTAAAATATATTGTAGAGGTTACATTTCAAATAAATAGATAAATTTATTTATAGGAGGAATGTAAAATGTTTAAAACTTATAGTATGGAATTAGCAGGAAGAACACTTACTATAGAAACAGGAAAAATGGCAGGACTTGCCAATGGAAGTGTACTTGTAAAGTATGGAGAAACAACTGTACTTGTTAATGTTACAGCTTCAAAAGAGCCAAAAGAAGGAATAGATTTTTTCCCACTTTCAGTAGATTATGAAGAAAGATTATATGCAGTTGGAAAAATACCTGGTGGTTTTACAAAAAGAGAAGGAAAACCAACAGATAAAGCAATTTTAACTGCTAGAGCAATTGATAGACCAATTAGACCATTATTTCCAAAAGATTTTAGAAATGATGTTGTTGTTAGTTGCTTAGTTTTATCAGTTGAGCAAGATTGTTCACCAGAAGTTTGTAGTATGATAGGAACTTCTGCTGCACTTTCAATTTCTGATATACCATTTGGAGGACCAACAGCTGCTGTTGCAGTAGGATATGTTGATGATAAAATAGTTATAAATCCTACTGAAGAACAAAGAAAAAATAGTAGATTAACATTAACTGTTGCAGGAACAAAAGATAAAATTGCTATGATAGAGGCTGGTGCCGATGAAATTCCTAATAAAACAATGTTAGAAGCAATTAAAGTAGCACATGTAGAAATTAAAAAAGTATGTGAATTTATTCAAAAAATAAAAGATGAAATAGGAAAACCAAAATTTGAATATACTTCTTTTGCTGTAAATGAAGAAGTTTATGAAATAATTGCAAATGAATTTTCAGAAAGAATGAAACAAGATGTTCAAACACCAGATAAACCAGAAAGAGATGAAAAAATAGACAAGCTTTCTGAAGATGTTAAAAATTGGTATATTGAAAAATTTGGAGAAGAAAAAGCAGAAGAAGACAAAGTAGCTATTGCAGATGCAATATATAAACTAGAAAAGAAAACTGTTAGAAAATTAATATTAGAAGAAGGTAAAAGAGTTGATGGTAGAGGAATATATGATATAAGACCTTTATCTTGTGAAGTAGGATTAATTCCTAGAGTTCATGGTAGCAGTTTATTTAATAGAGGAAGAACACAAGTAATGTCAATTGTAACTTTAGGAATGAAAAGTGAAGAGCAAATTTTAGATGGTTTAGATACAGAAGAATCAAAAAGATATATGCATCAATATAATTTTCCAGGATATAGTGTTGGAGAAGCAAAATCTTCTCGTGGACCTGGAAGAAGAGAAATTGGACATGGCGCATTAGCTGAAAAAGCATTAGTTCCAGTTCTTCCAAGTGTAGAAGAATTTCCTTATTCAATAAGAGTTGTATCTGAAATTTTAAGTTCAAATGGCTCTACTTCACAAGGAAGTATTTGTGCATCTACTTTAGCATTAATGGATGCAGGTGTTCCAATAAAAAAACCAGTTGCTGGCATTTCAACAGGATTAATCACAGATGAAAATGATCCAAGTAAATATGTTGTTATAACAGATATTCAAGGAATTGAAGATTTCTTTGGGGACATGGATTTTAAAGTTGGTGGAACAAAAGATGGAATTACTGCAATTCAAGTAGATATTAAAGTAGATGGATTAAGCTATGAAATTATTGAAGAAGCTTTTGAAAGAACAGCAAAAGCAAGAGCATATATTTTAGATGAAATAATGCTTCCACAAATTTCTGAACCTAGAAAAGAAATTTCAAAATATGCTCCAAAAATTATTAATATGCAAATTAATCCAGAAAAAATAAAAGATGTTATTGGTTCTGGTGGAAAAGTTATTAATAAAATTATTGAAGAAACAGGAGTTAAAATTGATATAGAAGAAGATGGTTCTGTATTTATTTATTCAGATGATATTGAATCAGCAAGAAAAGCTCAAGAAATTATTGAAGAAATAACAAGAGAAATAGAAGTAGATGGAATTTATACTGGAAAAGTTACAAAAATTGCTACTTTCGGAGCATTTATAGATTTAGGTGGAGGAAAAGAAGGATTACTTCATATTTCTAAAATTTCAAAAGAAAGAATAAATAAAGTTGAAGATGTATTAAAAGTTGGAGATGAAGTTACTGTAAAAGTATATGAAATAGATGAACAAGGCAGAATTAATCTAACAAGAAAAGACTTATATAGTGAATAAAAAGAAAATAGGTGTTTTTAGCACCTATTTTTTTGTAAAAAAATATAAATTTTGTTAAATTTTTTTTATAAAAATAAAAAAAATTAAGTAATTAAAAATTTTCATATAATTGGAGTAATAAAAATTATATAAAATAGTATAATAAAAGTATAAAAAACACTAGAATAAACGCAATTTTGGAAATTATTAATTTTTTCAAAAAAACTTGAAAAATTTTCCATGAGATGCTATAATATAAAAGGTGTATAAATATAGAATTAATCTATATATAAAATAAACTCAAAACATATGAAAAGAGGTTAAAAAATGAAGTATTTATATCTTTTACAACAAGCATTGATATGGTTAATAACAATATATTGGGCATATCAAATTGTAGTTAGTTTTTGTTCTTTAATAAAATTAAAAGATAAAAAATTAATAGTAGAAAAAGATCATAAATTTATGGCAATTGTTCCAGCACACAATGAAGAAAATGTTATTAAAAATCTTGTAGAAAGTTTAAAAGCACAGGACTATCCTAAAGATTTATACGATATATATGTTATTGCTGATAATTGTACCGATGCTACAGCAGAAATAGCAAAGGAAGCAGGTGCAAAAGTTTTAAAAAGATTTGATGAAGCACATAAAACAAAAGGTTATGCGTTAAATTGGTTTTTAAAACAAAAAATAGAAGAAAATGCAGATTATGATGCTTTTTGTGTATTCGATGCTGATAATATTGTTGATAAAAACTTCTTGAAAAATATGAATAAAAAACTTTGCCAAGGTGAAGAAATAGTGCAAGGTTATAGAGATATAAAAAATCCTACAGATTCTTGGATTACAGGTGGATATGCAATATTTTATTGGATGATGAATAGATTTTATCATTTAGCAAGATATAATTTAGGATTATCACCATTAATTAATGGAACAGGTTTTATGGTTAAATTTGATATAGTAAAACCAAATGGATGGCAAACTATCACATTAACAGAAGATATAGAGTTTTCTCTAATAAATATTGCTAAAGGAAGAAAATTAGGTTGGGCAACAGATGCTATTGTATATGATGAACAACCAGTTAATTTTAGTCAAAGTTGGTCACAACGTTCTAGATGGACAGTAGGACATCTTCAATGTATGAAAGCTTATACTAAGGATTTAGCAAAAGGTGTAGTAGATCATAAAACACTTATGAATTTTGATGGTTTATTATATATGTTTGGTATTCCAATGATGATATTAACATTTGTATTATTAGGAATTAATGGTTTACTTTATCTAGGAGCTGAAATGACAGCTGCTGAATTAATTGGAAATTATGCAAGATATTTAATTGCAACTTTTATATTACCAGTTATTACAGGTACACTAATCATGGCTTTAGATAAAAGAAAAATAAAACCAATGCTTAAAGCTATACTTTGTTATCCATTATTTTTAGGTTCATGGATAGCTATAAATGTTAAATGTCTTGTAAAACCAAACACAAAATGGGAAAAAATCGAACATGTTAGAGATATAAATATTCAAGAAGTAAAACAAGAAACAATTAGTTAATTATTAATTAGAATAAAAGGGGTAGAAATTTATCTATCCTTTTTTTATTTTAAATAAATTAAAAATATATGAATAACCTAGTATATAAATTGATTTTATGTGTCTTATTTAAAATTAATTTTTATTTGTTAAAATTTTTAATATAAAATTATAAAATGAATGTTACAAATTTACTTTTTTACTTGTAAAAAATGTAGAAAAATGATAGTATTACTATGTGCTTTTTCAGCATATAATTTTAATAATAAATTGCAAGAGGAGAATTTTACGAATGTCATATTTTGAAGAGCATTTAGAAAAAATTATAGATAAAAAAAATATATATATAGATGAGCCAATGTCTAAACATACTTCTTTTAAAATTGGTGGAAAAGCAGATTATTTTATATTAGTAAATTCTATTGATGAATTAAAAAGAGTTTTAGATTTATTAAGAGAAACTAAAATGCAATTTGTTGTTTTAGGAAATGGTACTAATGTATTAATAAGAGATGGAGGAATTAGAGGAGTTGTAATTAAATTAGAGTTAAAAGAATTCAAAATAAAAAGAAATGCAAATGAAATTTTAATTACAGCTGAATCTGGAATATCTTTAGCAACATTATCATCAATTGCAATGAAAGAAGAAATAGAAGGATTAGAGTTTTTATCAGGAATACCAGGAACTTTAGGTGGAGCAATAAGAATGAATGCTGGTGCTTATGGAAAACAAATGCAAGATATTGTAGTAAAAACTAGATATATTACTTTAGATGGAAAAATTAAAACCTTAAATTTAAAACAACATAATTTTAAATACAGATATAGTGTGTTTGAAAATAATGAAGGAATTATTATAGATTGCACTGTGAAAGCACAAAGTGGAAATAAATTAGAAATAGAAGAAAAAATAAAAGAATATTCAAAATTAAGAAAAGAGAATCAACCATTAGAAT
The DNA here is from genome assembly GCA_947627185.1 of uncultured Clostridia bacterium. GTDB lineage: Bacteria > Bacillota > Clostridia > TANB77 > CAG-508 > Scatovivens. The sequence goes on from CANQVF010000001.1 coordinate 55,865, forward strand.
TTCCTAGTGCAGGTAGCACTTTTAAAAGAACAGAAATTATGCCAACAGCAAAAATAATTGATGAATGTGGTTTAAAAGGATATAGTATTGGAGATGCTGAGGTATCTACCAAACATGCTGGATTTATTATTAATAAAGGAAAAGCAACAGCAAAAGATGTATTAAAGTTGATTGATTACGTGAAAAAAATAGTAAAAGAAAAGAAAAATTTAGACATAGAGTTAGAAATATTAGTTTTAGGAGATGAAAAATAATGAAATCTTTTTTCGAATGGTTTAAGGGAAGTACAAAAGTAAAAAGATGGATTCTTTTAATTATAGTTGGAGTTGTACTTACATGTTATGGAATTTCAAAAATATTAGTATCACAAGAAATATCATTTTTTGAATTAGGAAAAACAATAGTTATTTTTATTATAGGATTTATTTCAATTGTTACTAGTATTATATTTATACAAAAGAGAAGTTTGGAGTTAATAATAGAAGCAAACAATACTTCTGAAAAAGGAAAGCAAGCACAATCTAATATAAAATCATTAATATTTAATAGAAATGTTTATGAAGAAGGACCAAAAGTAGTTATTATTGGTGGTGGACAAGGATTAAATAATATTATAGAAGGATTTAAACATTATACAAGTAATATTACTGCAATAGTAACTATGTCTGATTATGGAAACATTTCTATGAATGCTAGAAAAGATATAAAAGATGCTTTAATATCTATATCTAGTAATCAAAATGAAATGAAAAGTTTAATGGATTTAAATTTTAGACATGAACGATTAAGAGGATTAAATTTTAGTGATATATATTTTGTTGCAATGACAGAAATTTATGGAAATATTGCTGAAGCTATTTATAAAAGCAAAGATGTATTAAATATTTCTGGTACAGTCATTCCAGTTACTCTTGATGAAATTACTGTGTGTGCTGAATTATCAGATGGAACTGTTATAAAGCAAAAAGATAGAATAGCAGATGTGGTAGCTAATAAAAAAGAAAAAATTAATAGAATATATATTACTCCATCAAATTCTAAACCTTCACCTGGCGTATTAGAAGCAATAGAAGATGCTGATGTTATAATTATTGGACCTGGTAGTTTATATACAAATGTTTTACCAAACTTATTAGTAAGAAATATTGCTAGAGAAATAAAAGATAGTAAAGCAACCAAATATTATATATCCAATATAATGACAGAACCAGGACAAACCGATGAATTTTCCGTATCAGATCACTTAAAGGTAATTCAAGAACATGTAGGAAATGGAATCATAGATTATTGCTTGGCAGATACAGGAGAAGTAATTCCTGAGTACATAAGAAAATATAATAAAGAAGGTTCTGATTTAGTAGATATAGATAATAAGAAATTAAGTGAATTTAATGTAAAACTTATTCAAAGAAATATGTCTTGTGTAAAAGATGGAAAAATTATGCATAATTCGGATATTGTTGCTTCAACAATAATTGAAATGGTTTGTAATGATTTAAAATTCCACGATATGCAAAATGATACACAATATTTACTATTAAAATCTGTGTTAAAAGAACAGAAGAAGAATCAACAAAGACAGCAAAGGGCATTAATTAAAATACCTAAAGGCGGAAAACTAGCAACTTTTTTAAGTTCAAAAGATGAAAATAAAAAAAGTAAATTCAAAGAAAAGTATAATGATAGAGTAAAATCTATTCAAAATACAGAGGCAAAAATTGAAGAAAATAGAAAGATAGCAAAACAAATTGAAAAAATAGAACAAACAAGAAAAAATTATAACGAAAATAGAAATACTCCAAAAAGAAGAAATGGAAAAAGAAATAAATAGAAAAGGTAAAGGTACAAATGAAAATAACAAAGAAACAAATTGAATTAAAAGAATGTTTAAATAAGGAATGGGTAATATCTAATGGAATTGGTGGATTTGCTGCATCAACTGTTATAGGAGCTAATACTAGAAGATATCATGGATTATTAATAGCTGCTTTAAATCCTCCTGCACAAAGACATTTAATACTTTCAAAAATAGATGAAAGTATCACTGTTGATAGAGATGAACATATATTATATACAAATGTATGTGAAAATTATGTTTCAGAAGGATATAAGAATTTAGAGAGTTTTGAAAAAGAATTTTTGCCAGTTTTTACATATAAAGTAGAAGATGTAAAAATAACAAAAACTATTTCTATGATTCATGAAAGAAATACTGTAGTTATTCAATATAAAGTAAAAAATGGTAAAAAGGAGTCTACTTTAAAATTAGCACCAATTATTAATTTTAGAGATTTCCATAAAATGACAAATGACCATGAATTTGAATTAAAGCAAAAAGTTGATAATAATAAAGTTAGAATTGAAATTGATGGTAATGCTAATATGCCATTATATATTTTTTCTAATGATGGTGAATATATAAAACATTATAATGATGTTTTTAAAGGAATGTTTTATCTAAAGGAAGAAGAAAGAGGATTTCCTCCAAAAGAAGATTTAATAATACCTGGAAGATATGAAATAAAAATAAATCCTAATGAAACAAAAGAGATAACTTTTGTAGCATCTTTAGAAGATAATACAGAACAAATAGATAGTAACAAAGTTTTTGATAATGAAATAAATAGAATTAAAAAAATTATAGATGAAAGTTCATTATTAAAAAATAAAACAAGACTTACTAAAGAAGATAAAGATTATAATGAATTAATGAAAAATCTACTTATTGCATCAGAAAGTTTTGTTGTTAATAGACCAACATTTGGTACACATTCTATTATAGCTGGATTCCCATGGTTTTTGGACTGGGGTAGAGATGCAATGATAGCTTTTGAAGGATTATTCCTTATAACAAAAAGGTATAATTTAGCAAGAGAGTTATTATTAACATTTACTAGAGATGTAAAATTTGGACTTGTTCCAAATGGATATTCAGGATTTGATAATAGACCATTATATAATAGTGCAGATGCATCTTTATTACTAATTGAGCAAGTTAACAAGTTTTTACAATATACAAAAGATTACGATTTTATAAAAGAAAACATTTACGAAAAAATAAAAGAAATTATAAAATTTTATCAAATGGGAATTAATGTAGATAATAACAATATTTATATAGCTGAAGATGGATTATTACATTCTGGTACACCAACCACTCAAAATACTTGGATGGATGTAAAAATCGGTGATAAAGCTGTAACACCTAGAAATGGAAAAGTTGTAGAATTAAATGCTCTTTATTATAATGCACTTAAAACTTTAGAAAATTTAGCAAATAAGTTTGGAGAAAAAAGCATAGCAGATGAATACAAAAAAATAGCTACGAATCATAAAAAAGAATTTGAAAAACAATTCTATAATAAAAAAAGAAATTCACTATATGATGTTATAGGAGATGAAAAAATAAGACCTAATCAGTTATTTGCTATTTCTACTACTTATCCAGTAATTAAACCTTCATCAGAAGTAGGAAAAAATATATTTAAAACTGTAAAAAGTAAATTATTAACTAAATATGGATTAAAAACTCTTGCAAAAGGAGAAGAAGGATTTACTCCATATTATGAAGGAAATGTTTATCAAAGAGATTCATCTTATCATCAAGGACCAGTATGGGTTTGGCTTTTAGGTTTATATCATGATAGTTTCAAAAATATTATTGATGATGAGAAAGATAGATTAGAAAAAGAAAGATTAAAAATTGAATATGAGAAGTTTATAAAAAGTGTTTTTACTACTTTTAAATCAGAAATAAATAATCCAGAGGGAATTGGTACAATTTCAGAATTATATAATGCTGAATCACCTTTTAAAACTGGAGGAACTTTTTCACAAGCTTGGAGTGTTTCAGAAGTTTTAAAAATTGTTAGTAAAATGAAATAAAAATATACAAAAGCGAACCTTTAACTTGAAATTTTATAAGTTTTGGAGTTCGCTTTTTTAAGTAGTGAGGAATATATGGAAAAAAACAAACCATTTTATAAAATAATTGATGAAATTTGCAGAGAAGAACAAATTGAACAAAAAGAACTTTCATATGGTTGGATAATAGAATTAACCAAAAATAATAAAAAGAGAAATATAATAGGATATCAATTTGATTTAAATAGTTCTACATCTTATAATATTGCTTCAGATAAATTCGCAACTTATGAAGTTTTAAATTCTAATAATATACCTACAATACCTCATAAAATAATATTCAATCCCAAAACTAGAAGCTTATATTACAATCAAAAATTTTTAGAAGAAGCAATTAATCTTTTAAAAAATAATGATAATAAAATTGTGATAAAAGCAAATAATTCTTGTGAAGGAAAAGATGTATATTATTGTTCTAATGAAAATGAAATAAAAGATGTTGTTACCAAATTATTTAAACAAAATGATACATTAAGTGCTTGTCCTTATGAAGATATAGACTATGAATATAGAGCTATATATTTATGTGGTGATATTATATTTATTTATAAAAAGAAAAAAGCTTATGTTATGGGGGATGGAATTCATACGGTAAAAGAATTAATTAATGAAAAATACAATAAAACACATTTATCAATTTGCAAAAATTTAAATCTAAATAAAATTCCTTTAAAAAATGAGGAAGTTGTAGTATCTTGGAAACATAATTTAAATAATGGTGCAGAACCAATTTTAATTGATGATAATGATAAATATGTTGAAAAAATAAAAAATATTGCTATAAAAGCTGGAAAAGCTGTTAATATAAAATTTGCTAGTATTGATATAGCAATTACCTCAGACAAAAAAATATTTGTTATGGAAATAAATGGAAATGTTTGCATGAATAAATTTACAGAATTATTACCTAATGGATATGAAATAGCAAAAAAAGTTTTTAAAAGTGCAATAAATAGAATGTTTGAATAGAAAATTTACATAATTTTCTTATAAAAAACTTGACACTTTACAATAATACATATAAAATATTAATGTAGGAAAAAATACAATATAAATTATATAAATAATAACTAAATTTATGAAATAATTTTGTTGTACATTGAAAATTTAATAGAAAAGAGGTAAATGTAATTATGCAAACAATTTTAATTATCGTTGCCACTGTTCTAATCTCAGCTGTAATTTTTATTCCAATGGGTTCAATCATTAGAAAAAAAGTTGCAGAATCTAAAATTCAAAGTGCAGAAAATGAAGCTAAAAGATTAATCGAAAACGTAAAAATAGAAGCTGAAAATTTAAAGAAAGAAGAATTAATTAAAGCAAAAGAAGAAGTACTACAAATAAGAAATGATTTAGAGCAAGAGATTAAAGAAAGAAGAGGTGACATTCAAACACAAGAAAGAAGATTAATACAAAAAGAAGAAAACTTAGAAAAAAGAGTAACAGCTTGTGAAGGAAAAGAAAAAGAACTTGAAAGAAAATATGCAGAAAACGAACAACAGAAAGAAGAATTAGAAAAAGTTTATAATAAAGAATTAGAAGAATTACAAAGAATTTCAGGTTTAACTGAGGAACAAGCAAAACAACAATTATTAAATGATTTGGATAAAGAGATTACCCAAGAAAAAGCAGCAATTATTAGAGATTTAGAAGCAAAGGCTAAAGAAGAGGCCACAAAAAATGCAAGAGAAATAATTAGTTTTGCTATTCAAAAATGTGCGGCTGATCATACTTCTGAAACTACTGTATCAGTTGTTGCACTTCCAAATGATGAAATGAAAGGAAGAATTATAGGAAGAGAAGGAAGAAATATAAAAGCTTTGGAAACTCTTACAGGAATTGATTTAATTATAGATGATACTCCAGAAGCAGTTATTATTTCTGGATTTGATCCTTTAAGAAGAGAAGTTGCTAGAATTGCTATTGAAAAATTAATTGAAGATGGTAGAATTCATCCTGCTAAAATCGAAGAAATGGTTGAAAAAGCAAAAGAAGAAGTTGCAGAAACTATTAAAGAAGAAGGAGAAAGAGCAGCTTTAGAAACAGGTGTAAATAATCTTCATCCTGATATAATAAAATTAATTGGTAAATTAAAGTATAGAACAAGTTATGGACAAAATGTATTAAATCATTCAATTGAAGTTTCTAATTTAGCTAGAATAATGGCTGAAGAATTAGGAATAAATTCAAAAATAGCAAGACGTGCTGGATTATTACATGACCTAGGAAAAGCATTAGACCATGATATGGAAGGAACACACGTTGAATTAGGTGTGGAAGTTCTAAAAAAATATAAAGAAAATGAAAGTGTAATTAATGCAGTAGAAGCACATCATGGTGATGTTGAGCCACTTACTTTAGAAGCTGTTTTAGTACAAGCAGCAGATGCAATTTCTGCTTCAAGACCAGGAGCTAGAAGAGAAACTTTGGAATCTTATATTAAAAGATTAGAAAAATTAGAAGAAATTGCTGATTCTTTTGAAGGTGTTGAAAAATCATTTGCAATTCAAGCTGGACGTGAAGTCAGATTAATTGTAAAACCAGAGAAAGTATCAGATAGTGATATGGTAATTATGGCTAGAGATGTTGCTAAAAAAGTAGAAAACGAAATGGAATATCCAGGACAAATTAAAGTAAATGTTATTAGAGAATCTAGAGTAATTGATTATGCAAAATAAGAAAAAAAGCAGATTTTGAAAAAAATCTGCTTTTTTTAATTCTTTTTTCTTTCTAATACTTGACATGACAAGCTTTAGAACATATAATACAGCTATAACTTGCATGGAGGTTCAAAATAAAAATGTCTAACAAGTATTTGTATAAGTTTGAGAATGACAAATATAATAATATAACTGATGAAGAACTAATCAAAAAAATTAGATTAGGTGATTTAGAAGCGCAAAATTATTTGTTAGAGAAATATAGAGGACTTGCAAATGTAAAAGCAAATAGATTTTTTTTAATAGGTGCTGAAAATGATGATATGCTTCAAGAAGGAATGATAGGCTTATTTAAAGCAATACAATCTTTTGATCCAGAGAAAAATAATTCTTTTAAAACTTTTGCAAATTTATGTATTGAAAGACAATTAATTACTGCTATAAAAACTTCAAATAGGCAAAAACACTTACCTCTTAATTCTTCATATTCATTAAACGTATCTGCATATGATGATAATGAGGATACATCAATTATGGAAATTCTAGATACTAAATTTGTTGAAGATCCTTTAGAAACAATAACTAAAAAAGAATATATGCAATTTGTTGAGAATAAAATTGATAAAAATTTAAGTAATTTTGAAAAACAAGTACTAGATAGATACATTCAAGGAGATAGTTATGTATCAATTGCTAATAAATTAAATTCTCCTGTAAAATCTATAGATAATGCAATACAAAGAATTAGAAAAAAAGCTATAAAATGTTTAGAAAATGAAGATTAATATATGGTGTATTTAAATTTATGCCATATATTTTTAATGATTAATGCCCTCTTAGCTCAGGTGGTAGAGCACTTCCTTGGTAAGGAAGAGGTCGGCAGTTCAAGTCTGCTAGTGGGCTCCATTATGTTTTAAATTACAATTTTCAAATTTAAAATTATAAAAAAATTAATAAAATTTATAAAAAGAAGGTAAAATATGAAAATAGGAATTGTTGGACTTCCTAATGTAGGAAAAAGTACTTTATTTAATAGCATAACAAATGCTGGAGCAGAATGTGCAAATTATCCATTTTGCACAATAGAACCAAATGTAGGAGTTGTAGCTGTTCCAGATGAAAGATTAGAAAAATTAGCTGAAATTTATAAACCTCAAAAAATTACAAATGCAATTGTTGAATTTGTTGATATAGCAGGATTGGTGAAAGGTGCTAGTAAAGGTGAAGGATTAGGTAATAAATTTTTATCACATATTAGAGAAGTTGATAGCATAATTCAAGTAGTAAGATGCTTTGAAAATGATAATATAGTACATGTTGATGGAAGTGTTAATCCTATTCGTGATATTGAAACAATAAATCTTGAATTAATTTTTGCAGATTTGGAAACAATAGAAAAAAGATTAGAAAGAGCAAAAAAACTTTTAAAGGCAGATAAAAAATATCAATTTGAAATTGATACTTTGGAAAAAGTAAAAATTACATTAGATTCTGGTAAATGTGCAAGAACACTAAATTATACAGATGAAGAAAAAGAAGTTTTAAGAGAAAGTTTTTTACTAACAATGAAACCAGTATTATATGTTGCTAATGTTTCAGAAGATGAAATAGAAAATCCTGAATCAAATGAAAATGTAAAAAAAGTTATAGAATATGCTAAAGCAGAAGGAGCAGAAGTTATTTCGCTTTGTGTAAAAATTGAAGAAGAATTAAGTTCTTTAGAAAAAAATGAAAAAAAAGAGATGTTAGAAGCTTTAGGCTTAAAAGAATCAGGATTAGATAAACTAATAAAAGCAAGCTATAAATTATTAGGATTAATGTCTTTTTTAACAGCAGGAGAGCCAGAAGTTAGAGCATGGACAATAAAAATTGGAACAAAAGCACCTCAAGCAGCTGGAAAAATACATTCTGATATTGAAAGAGGTTTTATAAAAGCTGAAGTAATATCTTTTGATGAATTAATGAATTGCTCTGGATCTATGGTACAAGCTAGAGAAAAAGGTTTAGTTAGATCTGAAGGAAAAGATTATATAATGAAAGATGGAGATATTGTTTTATTCAAATTTAATGTTTAAAATTACATTTGTGTTACAATGTTTCAAATATATAAAAAAACAAAAAAATAAAAAAAAAACTTGCATTGTATATATTGTAATGTTATAATATGTTCAGATGTTAAGTAATAGGGAGATGGAAAAATGGTTAAATTAAGAAAAGAAAAATTTTTAGTTAGTTTAGTAGTAATTACATTAGTAGCTTTAGTATTTGTTAGTGTAAATTCTTTAGCTACTGAAATAGTCGCAGATACTGGTACATCTAATAAAAATGAATCAACTGTATCATCTGTTAATGAAAATACAAATTCAAGTTCAAACACTAATGCAAATAGTCCTACTATACCAGCTACAGTTGGTGCTTCATCAAATACAAATTCAAACAGTAATTCAGCAAATACCAATAGCAATACTAATTCATTGAGAAACACAAATTCAAATACAAACACTAATGCAACAGGTAATGTAAGTTCTAAATTACCATATGCAGGTTCTGAATCATCAATGATATTTATTGTTATAGCACTTGTTGCTTCAGCATTATATGCTTATAAAAAGGTATCAGATTATAATGTTTAATATGTAGGTATATTATATTAAAGTAATAAAATATAAAAAGCACACTTTTTTAGGGTGCTTTTTTGTGATTATATTTATCTATTAAATTATAAATAAAATTCAATAAATACCATAAAACTATTGAATTTCTTTATGTAATTTGCTATAATAGTAAAGAATTTAATAAAAAGTTTACAAAAGATGTTAATAAATTTTGTTGGCATCTTTTTTATTTTTCTATAAAGAGGGAGAAAATGGAATTATTTGAAAAAGTAAAACAAAAAAAATTACATATTATTTTGATAATTGCAATAACATTACTTATAGGTATAGTAATGTCTTTATGTTTATGCAAAAAACAATATATATCTGTTTCAAAGATGTTACTAATTAAATCAGAGTCATCCGCAGACAAACAAGATGATCAAATAAATATTGCTATTTCTTCAAAGTTAATTCACACATTTGATGAATTATTAAAAAGTGATTCTACTATTCAAGAAATAAAAAGTGAATTTAATTTAGACGTTAATAATAATGAATTAAAAAAAGAAATTAATGTAACAAATAATCCTTCTTCTAATACTTTTCAAATAGAAGTAAAAACTTTTAATGATGAAATTTCTTTAAAAATAAATAAAAAATTATTAGAAATTTTTTCTACTAAATTATCTGAAATGTATGAAAATACACAATTATATGTAGTAGACAATCCATATATTTATAAAACAGTTAATAATATATCTATTGTTATGTCAATAATAATTTCTTTATTTATAGGAATGTTAATAAGCACGGTATATGTATTTATCTTAGTAATAATAGATAGAAATATAAAAATAAATAAAGATATTGATGATGAAATTAATTTAAAAAAATTAATAGAAATTCCATTAAAAGTTTATAAAAAAACAAAAAACAAAAATGAAGTAAAAAAAGAATTAATATCTTATGATAGTCAAAAATCATTGACTTCAAAAGCTTTTAAAAATCTTAGAACTAATATACAATTTATAAATGTTAATAATAAAAATAAGAATATCATATTAATAACTAGTCCTTCTGATTTAGAAGGTAAAAGCTATATTACAGCAAACCTTGGTATAACTTTTGCAGAAGTTGGAAAAAAAGTTATTATAATTGATTCAGATATGAAAAATGGAAGACAAAATCAAATATTTAATATACCTAATAATTTAGGATTTTCAAATTATTTATCAAGTCTTGATTCAAATGGTGTAGAAATTAAAAAGCTTACAAATAATTTTATAAATGAAACTGCAATAAAAAATTTAAATTTGATTACATCTGGAACTATACCACCAAATACATCAGATTTATTAACTTCTGAGAGATTAGAACAATTAATAAAAGATTTAAGCGTTTTTTATGATTTAGTATTAATAGATGGTACATCAGTTTTAAATAATATGGATGCTTTAATTTTAAGTAGAGTAGCCAATTCTACAATTTTTGTATCTGATTACAAAAAAACAAAAAAAGAAAATTTATTAAAAGCCAAAAGAGATGTTCAAAATGTTGGTGGAAAACCAATAGGAGTTATAATTAATAAAATTAAAATTAGAGAGAAAATCTCATTTGAAGAAGTAAAAAATAGCTTTAGTAAAAAAATTAATGTAATAAAAAAATTTATATTTAAATTATTAGATAAAATTAAAGTTGAAATAAATGTATCATTAAATAAAGTTAAACAATATAAGGAAAACAAAAAACAAAAACTTTTAATGGAAGCTAAATTAGAAAAAGAAAAAAATGAAGTTAAAGAAAAAGAAGAAACTGAAATTAAAGAAATAAAAATTTCAGAAGAAGATAACAAAGCAAATAAGAATGATTCTAACAAAAAATCTAAAAAAGAAGAAAAAGAAAATGTTAAAACAATTATTCCAGAAATAGAAATTGCGAATTTAGACAATACTAAAAATAAACAAAATACAATAAACAATATAGTTTTAATTGAACCTAAAAATAATGTAATATCTAATAATAATATTAGTATGGAAAAAAGTTTTCATATTAAAGAATTTGTAATTAAAAATGCAGAAATAGTTAAATCATTTTCAATTAATACTTTTTCTAAACTAAAAAAACAAATTTCTAATTTTAAACAAAATGTTACTAATTTAATTTCAAATATAAAAGAAAATCATGACAAAACAGAGTTAAATGATGATGAAAACCAACAATTAACATTTGATAATATCATAAATGAAAATAATTCTTTAAAAGAAACAACAAAACCTAATACTTTATCTGTAGAAGAGAAAAAAGAATCTAAAAATATAAATGATGGAAATGTAAAAACAGATAATACAAATTTAATAAAACTTGAAAATAGTGTTAAAGGAAAAAATGAAAATAAAAAGACTATAAAAAATAATATTCAATCTAAGAAAAATAAAAAGAAAAAAGAAATAAAACAAAATGAATCTGTTTTAATAGTTGTTGATGCAGAAGAAGGATATTGCAGAATATTTAGTGAAAAAATTTACGTAGAAAAAATGATTAAAGGAATAGATCAAAATGATGGTTTCAAAAAGGATAATTATTCCTCAAATTTAATTAATAGTAGAATGCAAGGATTAATTAGTTTATATGGTATAACAGCAAAACAAGCTAAAAAAGTAGATACATTAGTATATACAACTTTGTGTGATTATGATGAGGCTGTTTGGATATCTGAAAAAACAGTTTCAAATAAGGCAGATAATTATGTTTATTGTATGTCTAAAAATTATGATAAATTTTCTAATGAAAGTTTAAAAGAATATGAATTAAGATGCAAAAGACTTAGAAGAGAAAGTTTAGCAGAATTAAATATAGAATTAGAATATAAATTAAATGATATATTAAAAAGCAATAAAATTAATCTTTTAGATAAAATAACAATGATGCATTTTGCTAAAATGTATGAAATAGATGATAAACTAAAAACAGAAGAAGAAATAATAAAAAGTGCAGAAAATATTGAATTTTATGAGAAAATTATTGAAAGATTTGAAAGCAAAAGTAATCTAGAAGAAAATGTAGAAACTGTTAATTCAGGTGTTTATGAAGTAGAAAAAGATGAAGAAACTATTGTATCAATTGATAAAAAAATAAAAAAAGAAGAACAAAAAAGAGTTAGAGAAGAAAAAAGAAAATTAAGAAAAGAAAAGGCTGAAAAAAGAAAAGAGAAGAAAATAAAAATAAAAGAAGAAAAATTAAAAAAACAAGAAGAAATTAGAAAACAAAAAGAAGAGGAAAAAGAAAAACAGAAAGAAGAAGCAAGAATAGAAGAAGAATTATTAATTGATAATTTATATCCAAAAACAAAATATAATAGAAATTTATAAAAAATATAAGTTATATAAAAAAACCTAAATTGATATAAAAAATTATCAATCTAGGTTTTTTTATATTATCCAATTTATTATATAGTAAATTAAATTTATTATATAATATAATAGAAATTTTGTATTAAAAAGTTAATAAAATTGTTGAAATTGTTATAATATACTTATATAATATAAACATGAAAAATTTATTATATATTAAAAAATAAATAATCTTTTATTATTTATTAAAAAAAATGAAAGGAAATAAAAAGTGGATAAATTAGATAGTTATTTAGAAAAACAATACTTATATTCAAAAGCATATGAAAATGCAGAATTATATAAATCATCAGATGGAAAACAAACTACAAAATTAAAAAATATTGATTCTCGTGATATAAAAATGTTAGAAACGGAAGAAATATTAAAAGATAATGGTGAAACTTTTAAATTAGGAAAATTTGAAATAAATTTACCAAATGGAGAAAAAGTTATATTAACAGTAGATAATAATGGAAAAGATATGTCTTGTGATTTTGTTGATAATGATGGAAATTCACAAAAATTTTTATTAACACCAAGAATGAAAAAAGAAATTTTTAAATATCAATTAGAAACTAATTTATCAATTCAAGAATTAGAACAATCTTTATTTCCAAATTCTCAAGAAGAAATGGAAAAAGAAATAGGAAAAGATTCTTTAATTCCAAAAAGTGCTGAAGAAACTATAAAAAAAATAAAAGAAAAAAATCAAAATGCTGATGTAAAAGAGGTACAAAATCTTGAAAAACAGAATGATGAAAAAACATTAGAAGATGAAAATAATGAAATAAGTCTACCAGAAAACATAAAAGATAAAGTTCAAGAAGTAAAAGAAAATGAAGGAGCTACTTTAAAACATGTGTTAATAGCTAAAAATCCATCAAGTGTGTCAGAACAATTAATAGATACTGCTGGACTAGAAGATAATGGAGCTCCAGTATATTGTTTAGCTTTTTCTAATGCTGATTTATCAACTGGTAATGATAGAGTTATATTTGTTCAAGGGGAAAAAGTTGTTGATGAGAGAAGATATGATGAAGATGCTAGTGATATAATGAATGACTATAGAAATTCTTCTGTTGTATATAATGCAGAAGATAAAAGCAATCAAATTTATTACACAGATATAGATGGACATACCACTGTTGCAGATTTAGTTGCAGAACCAAAAGACTTACGTAGAGAAGATAAAGAATTATTAGCAGAAAAACTAAATGATTTAGAAGAAAAAGAAGAAGGAATTATTTCATCTTCAAACCTTACTCCTTCAGAAAAAATTGAATATTCAGAAAAAATTAATATGGATAGACTTGAATTATTTAAAGAAAATGGATTAAAAATGCCAGTTATAGAATCTGAAATTAAAGCTGATTTAGAAATAGCAGAAGATGTAAAAAGTGATATACAAGAAGATGAAGAACAAGAAGAACAAGAAAAACCTCAAGAAGTAGAAAAAGAAGATGAAGAAGATGATGATAGAGATCCTAGAGAAAGCAAGCATAATTTAGAAAAATTTTTATATTAAATAACATAAAAGAAGAGAGGAAGATTTATTAATGAATAGAAAAAATATACTTATAGGTGGTGCATGGCCTTATGCAAATAGTTCATTACATTTAGGACATATAGCAGGACTTATTTCAGGAGATTTTCTTGCAAGATATCATAGATTAAAAGGAGATAATGTTCTTTATGTATCTGGTTCAGATTGTCATGGAACACCAATTACAGAAAGAGCTAAAAAGGAAAAAATATCTCCAAAAGAAATTGCAAGCAAATATGATGAAGAATTTAATAGAATGTTTAATCGGTTATCAATTTTCTTATGATTTATATTCAAGGACATTTGATGAATATCATAAAGAAAAAGTAAAAATGTTGTTTAGAAAATTGTACGATAATGGATATATTTATGAAAAAATAGAACCACAAACATATTGCGAAAATTGTGGTAAATTTTTATCAGATAGAGAAATAGTTCTTACTTGTCCGGAATGTGGTGCAGAAACAAAAGGAGATCAATGTGATAATTGCTTACATGTTCCTACAAATGAAGAATTAAAAGAAGGTAATTGCATTGATTGTGGCTTAAAAGTTTCTGAAAAAGATAATAAAGTTCTATATTTAGCTCTTTCAAAATTTCAAAAACAAATAGAAGAACATACAGAAAAAGTAAAAAGCAACTGGAGAATAAATGCTCAAAATGAAACATTAAAATATTTAAAACAAGGTCTTTTAGATAGAGCTGTAACAAGAGATTTGAATTGGGGAGTAGATATTCCTGTTTCTGGATATGAAGATAAAAGAATGTATGTATGGATTGATGCGGTTTTAGGATATCTTACAGATACAATGAAATTATGTGAAAATAGAACAGATTGTACTTGGGAAGATTTTTGGAAAGAAGGACATAATAATAAAATATATATGTGTCATGGAAAAGACAATATTATGTTTCACAGTATTATTTTAAATGCATTATTATTAGGTCAAGAAGAAAATTATCATTTAGTAGATACAATAGTTTCAGCAGAATATTTAAATTTTAATGATCAAAAATTTTCAAAGAGTAAAGGAGTAGGCATGACAGCATTAGAAGCTCTTGATATGTACGATTCTGATTCTTTACGATATCATTTATTAGCAAATGGTCCAGAGAAAAAAGATACTAATTTTACTATTCAAGACTTTGAAAATACACATAATGGAGAAATATTAAATAAATTTGGAAATTTAGTAAATAGAACTTTAAGATTTAAAGAATTAGAAGAAATTCCAAATGGAAAATTAGATGATGAAATAAAGAAAAATATTGAAGAAACTTATAGTAAAGTAGGAAATTTAATAGAAAAATTAGAATTTAGAGAAGCAATAAAAACAATTATGGATTTAGTTGAACTTGGAAATAAATTTTATGATGAGAATAAGCCATGGATTGCAAAAAAAGAAGATATAAATTCTTTTAACAATACAATTTATACATGTGCTGTAGTTATTGCAAATTTATCTAATTTATTTGAATCAGTTATGCCAACTGCATGTAAAAAAATTAGAGAATATATGAAAATAGAATCTCCTGAATGGAATTTTATTTCAATTAAGCCAGGTTTAAAATTAGAAAACATACAACCATTATTTAGTAGAATAGATAAAAAATAATAAAAATAGAGGAAAAAAATATGGGAAAATTATTTGTAATTGATGGAACAGATGGAAGTGGAAAACAAACGCAATTTGAACTATTAAAAAATCATTTAAAACAAAATGGTATTGAATATAAAACAGTTAGTTTTCCAAATTATGATAGCCCTTCATCATCTCTTGTAAAAATGTATTTATCTGGAGAATTTGGAGAAAATGCAAAAGAAATAAGTCCTTATGTAGCTTCAACTTTTTATGCAGTTGATAGATATGCAACATATGTTAAAGATTTTAAAGAATATTATGAAAAAGGTGGAATAATACTAGCTGATAGATATACAACCGCTAACATGGTTCATCAAGCTGGTAAAATAGAAGATAAAGAGGAAAGAAATAAATTTTTAAAATGGCTTTTCGATTTAGAATTTAATATATTTGGACTTCCTGTTCCAACAAAAGTATTTTTCTTAAATATGCCTCCTGAAAAAGTTAAAGAACTTATAACAAATAGGGAAAATAAATTTACTCATAACACTAAAAAAGATATACATGAAAGAGACCAAAAACATATAGTAGATTCTTATAATGCAGCATGTAGCTTAGTAAATGAGTATAATTGGAATGAAATAAAATGTGTTAGAGAAAATGTTTTAAGAACTAGAGAAGATATACATGAAGAAATATATAAAATTGTTTTTGAAGAAATACAAAAGAAATAATAAAATTACGTGAGGGTAATATTATGAGAGGAAAAATTGTAAATTTATGTTTTGCAGTTACAAATCTTTTATTTGGAATATTGATTGCTATATTTACTATAAAAGTACCACAAGATAGAACTTTACTTACAATACAAGAAAATTATGTTGTTGGATATATTATTTTAGGTATATATATTATTATGGGAATTATAGTGATATTAGATGCAATTCAAAGCTATAATCATAAATCAGATACAACATTCAATATAGGTTATATAATAGGAATTTTTGTAATGAGTTTTATTTTTATAAAACAACCTGTTATTTCAGCTTTTAGTATAATTTGCGGATTAATTGTTCTTTTTAAAAGTTTAAAGGAAAATTTAGTAGAAATTGATAGTACAACTGGTATTTCTATTTCTATAGTAATTATGGTAGCAATAGTAATACTTGGAATAGTAACAATAAATTTTGATTCTTTAGGACAAGCAATTAAAAATAGAGAAAATAAAAATGAATTGGCATATACAAAAGATTATTTTAAATATATTACAGAATTAGATATTACAGAACCATATATTAATGTAAAAAAAGATGGTAAATTTGGTTATATAAATCCAAAAGGAGAAACTGTAATAGATTTCAAATATGATTATGCAAGTCCATTTGTTGAAATAAATATATATGATAAAAAGTTTTATGTAGCACTTATGTGTGAGAATGGTAGTTCTTATATTAAATTAAAAAATGAAAGAAAAGTATTATCTTATAGAACAGAATCAGCAGATGATAACTATAAAGCTAAATTAGAGGAATTGGAAGATATTTATAAAAATACACTAGGACAAGTTGGAGATTTAAAATATGAAATTCCTAAAATAGATAATCACATTAATAAAGCACCAGTTTATCAACAACAACCTTCACAAGACTATGATTTTAGATATGATTATAATGATGAATATGATTTACTTATTACTCAATCTAATATGGGATTACCAGTTAGATATGAGCTTGCTAAGAAAAATGATTTAAATATGAAAATAAATTTAGAAACAACTGATTTAGATTATGATGCAAGTTATGTATATTTATTTTCAAATGGAACAATACCTTTTTACGAAATCAAAAAAACAACTCAAGGATGGTATACAAGTTATGGTAAGAAAAATTCTATGACAGGAAATGCACAAATTTTAGATTTCTTTGGAGATAGAATATTACTTAAAAATTATAATGAAGATACAATTTATTTTATAAATTCTGATGGAAATACACTTTCAGAAAAATATAAAGATATATATGTTTCTAATGATGGAAGATATATAGTAAAAGATTCAGATAATTATTTAAAAGTAATTAATGATGAATATGCACAAATTTTTGAAAAAAAATATGCAGTTATAAATCCAAGGCTTATTGATTCTAAATTATATTTAGTATTAGACTCTACAGAAAATATAAAATTTAATGATTATGGAATTGCTAATATAACTTGGAGTTTAATGGATTATGATGGTAAAATTATTTTGGATGGTATAGAGCAAATATATGATGAAATATATGAATTACCAGAAAAAGTAGATAAAGATCAGGATCCATACAAAATTTTTGAAGAAAATTTAAAAGATTTAAAATATAAATTTGTTGGAGATAAATTTTATTTAGAATATTTAAAAAAATAATTGCAAATAATAAGATAGAGCTTAAAAAACTCTATTTTATTATTTGGAGGTATAAAAAATGGATGATAAGAGTCAAAGAATTAATTGTACAGTAGAAAGCTGTCAGTACAATGATTGTGATCATAATGTATGTGAATTAAAGCAAATAGAAGTACAAGCTTGTCCAGGATGCTCTAATGGTAATCCAGAAGATGAATCAATGTGTGGAAGCTATCAATGTAAATGTGATTAAAAATCATTAAAAGAAGTTTGATATATTAAATTTCATATATCAAACTTCTTTCATAAATTTTATTAAAATATAAACATATAAAATTCACTTGACATACTAATTTTATGATTATAAAATGTATAAAGTAAAATAAAAAATAAGGGGGAATATAATTATGCCATTAGTAACAACAAAAGAAATGTTTGAAAAATCAATGAAAGAACATTTTGCAATAGGAGCTTTTAATATAAATAACATGGAGTTCATACAAGCTATAACAGATGCTGCTGAAGAAGCAAAATCACCAGTAATTTTACAAGTTTCTTCAAGTGCAATAAAATATGCAAGAATGAATTATTTAATAAAAATGGTAGAAGCCGCAGTTGAAACAACTACTATACCAATAGCTTTACACTTAGATCATGGACCAGATTTTGAAACTTGTAAAAAATGTATTGATAGTGGATTTACTTCTGTAATGATTGATGGTTCAAAATATGATTTTGAAGAAAATGTAGCTTTAACAAAACAAGTTGTAGAATATGCTCATTCAAAAGGAGTTGTAGTTGAAGCTGAACTTGGAAAATTAGCAGGTGTTGAAGATGATGTAAATGTAGCAAGTGATGATGCAAGATATACAGATCCAGAACAAGCTTATGAATTTGTTCAAAGAACAGGATGTGATTCTTTAGCAATAGCTATTGGAACAAGCCATGGAGCATATAAATTTAAAGGAGAGGCGAAATTAAGATTTGATATTTTACAAAAAATAAAAGAAAAATTACCTAATACACCAATAGTGCTACATGGAGCATCTTCTGTAATACCAGAACTTGTTGAAATGTGTAATAATAATGGTGGAAACATACCAGGAGCAAAAGGTTGCCCAGATGAAATGTTAAAACAAGCTGGAGAAAATGGAGTTTCAAAAATAAATGTAGATACAGACTTAAGATTAGCTATGACTGCACAAGTAAGAAAAGTATTTAATGATGATCCATCTATATTTGATCCTAGAAAATATTTAGGTGCAGCAAGAGAAGAAATAACAAAAACAGTGTCAAATAAAATAAAAAATGTATTTTGCTCTGCAAATAAAGCTTAAAATATAAAATAAAAAAGACTATAATAAACTTTATATAATTTTTTCTTATAGTCTTTTTTTATTTGTCATTGCTCGTTTAATTTTTAATTCGGCATCTTTTTTTGCCATATCTTCTCTTTTATCATAAAGTTTTTTACCTTTTCCGAATACCAATTTCTAATTTTACTTTATTTCCTTTAAAATACATTTTTATTGGTACAAGAGAAATACCTTTTTGTTTTATCATTCCATATAATTTATTTATTTCTTTTTTATTTAATAAAAGTTTTCTAGTTCTTAAGGGATCTTTATTATAAATATTTCCAAATTCATATGGACTAATATGCATTCCATAAATAAATACTTCACCATCTTTTATATTAACATAAGTATCTTTTATATTGGATTTTCCGTTTCGAATAGATTTAATTTCAGTGCCTGTTAGTACAATTCCTGCTTCAAAAGTTGTTTCAATGGTGTAATTATGATATGCAGTTGGATTTTTTGCAATTATTTTTTCCATTAAAAAATTCCTTTCGAAAATAATTTATAATAATATATCACATATAAAAAACATAAGCAATAAAAGTTAAAATAAATTTACTAAAATAAAGATTTTATAAATAGTTAAAGAATAGTTAATAAAAATATATTCAAAAAATAATTAAAAATTATATATTAGATAATAATATTTATATGAATCAAATAATATTTAATAAAAAAAGAAACAAAATAAAATATATTTTTAAAGTTCAATTTATAATTTCTATTGTAGTTGCTATAATAATATTTTTGTTTTTAAAAATTGATTATGATGAAGAAGAAAATCTAGAAAAATTATCTAAAATTATAAATAAGAATCTAAATATATCATCTATGTATGATGTGGAGAAACAAAGTATAAAAAAAGTATATTTTGGAAAAATATATATAGAAAAAATTAATTTAGAATATGCAATTTTTAATAATTTTAATGAAGAACTTTTAAAAATTTCTCCATGTAAATTTTATGGAGGAAATTTAGATAATAAAGGTAATATTTGCATTGCAGGACATAATTATAATGATGAAAGATTTTTTGGTAATTTAGATAAATTAGAAATAAAAGATGAAATTATTTTAGAAAATTTAGATGGAAAACGATATAAATACATTATATTTGATATATTTGAAACAGATGAAAATGATATTTCAATATTTAATTCTTCAAAAAAATATGAGTTAACATTACTTACATGTAATAATGCAAATAAGAAAAGAATTATAATAAAAGCTTATAGAAAACAATTAGTTCAAAATGATTAAAGAAGCGAACAACCTAAAAAATATATGTTGTTCGCTTTTCTTTATTGTTCAAATACATTGTCAATATCATTTGATGTAGAAGAAGTTGTTTCATCATATGAATTTGTATTTTCATTTTCTGATGTTGATGTGTTTTTGGAATTATTATCAATATGTTCATTGCAATAAGCAGTAGGGGTTGTTCCTTTTATAAAAAATTCTGTATAAGTATTTGGACAATTATTATTTGCAAGCATTCCAGTTGACAAACAAATTTCAGCATTTTCAAGTGATGAATTTTCAGGTATTTCAAAGCTAGCGTTTTCAAGTTTTGAATGAATAGTTTTCATTACACTTGACCAAATTTGACCAGAAGGATTTTTTCGATTAAACTTTATAGTTTCATTTAAATCAAATCCAAACCAAGTAACAGCTGTATAATATGGTGTAAAACCACAAAGCCATCTATCATATTCTTCATTTGTTGTTCCAGTTTTTGCACCAACATCAATTCCAGATATTTTACAATAATTTGCTGTTCCTTTTTTTCCATTAACCGGTTCTGTAAGTAATGATTTTATTATATAAGAAACTTCTTTTGAAAGAACTCGTTTTTCTTTTGCTTTTGAGTGAATAATTTCATTTCCTAAAGAATTTTCTATTTTAATATAAAAGGTAGGTTTTATATAAATACCATCATTTGCTATACAGGCATAAGCAGAAGCTAGTTCTAATGGAGTAATTCCTTTATCTAAACCACCTAAAGCTAAATTTAAATTCTCATCAGTTTTTGTAAGTGATGTAATTCCCATCTTTTTCATATATTCTATAGAAGTTTTAGGAGTTAATTGCTCCATTATTTTTACAAAAGGAATATTTTGTGAAGATTCAACAGCTTGCCTTACAGTAATAGAACCTCTATAATCATTATAATCAGTAGGAGAGTAACCTTCTTCTGTTCCATTATCAAAAGTGGTAGGTTCATCAACATATATGCTAGCAGCTGTAATAATTTTTTCTTCTAAAGCAGGAGCTAAAACAGAAATTGGTTTTCCTGCAGAACCTGTTTGTCTTAAAGCTTGAGTTGCTCTATTGAAACCTCTAGATGTATCTTTTTTTCCAATTCCACCAACACAACCAACAACATATCCTGTTTTATGATCAATAATTACCATTGCAGCTTGTGAGGTAATTTTGGGATCGTTTTGCGATTTTAAAGAATATTTATCTTTTGAAAGTTCTTTTTCAATTTCACTTTGAATATCACTATCTTGTGTACTGTAAATTGTAAGTCCTGCCATATTTATATAGTTTAAAGCAAAATCAGTTGAAATTTTTTTAGACTTTGAAATTTCTTCTGTAACCTCATTAATCAATGCATCAGTATGATATGAATAAATAGCATCTTTGTCTTTAGCATTAATTTTACCGTTTTTAAATTTTAATCCTTTATTTAAATTTGAAATAGCTTCATTGTATTCAGGTTCTGTTATATAGTTTAATTCACGCATTTTATCAAGAACGGCTTTTGTTCTAGTATTAATTTTTTCAGTATTATCTTTTTCTCCAAAAGGATTATATGAATTTGGAGAATTATTAATTCCTGCCAAAAAAGCACATTCTTCTAATGAAAGATCTTTTGCAGATTTATCAAAATAATAATTAGAACCTAATTCAACACCATAAATATTTGGTCCAACATATATAATATTAAGATAAGCTTCTAAAATTTCATCTTTAGAAAGTACTCCTTCTAAAGCAAAAGCTCTAATCCATTCTGTAATTTTTCTTGTAACTTTAGAAGAATTATCTCCAGTTAAATTCTTTACTAATTGTTGAGTAATACTGCTACCACCAAAAGAAGATGAACCTAAATTTCTTATGTAAGAAAATATAGCAGCAGCTGTTCTAGGAAAATCAACTCCAGAATGTTTGTAAAAACGTTGGTCTTCTATTGAAATATACGCATTTTTTAAATTATTTGGAATTTCAGATAAAGAAATGTTTTTTGTGTTTTTATTTGTTCCAAGTTCTGCAATAATATTTCCTTTTGTATCTAAAACTTTTGAAGGTGAATTAGATATCATATCTTGTGCTAAATTTTGCCAACGAGAAATTGATATTCCAGTTTTTATAGCTAAAAGAAGTATTAATAGAAAAAATATAATTAAGATAATTTTTACTTTTTTTATATTAAATTGTTTTTTATTAGAATCATTTTTATTAGTGTTTTTAATTCTATTCAAATATCATCAACCTCTTTTCAATAATAAGAGCATATCAAATATTGAATAAAAAGTAAAGAATTAGTAAGTTTTGAATTTAAATAATTGACTTATTACATTTAAATATGATATTATCCAAACATAAGTTCTAATGAAGATAGCAAATTTATAAAATTATATTAAGGTAAGAATATGAATGATATATTAAAAAAATTAGTAAATTTATCTGATATTGAATATAAAAAATTTAATTCAAAATTATGTCCTGATACTCAAAAAGAAATGTTAGGAATACGAATTCCTATTTTAAGAAAATTAGCAAAAGATATTCTAAAAGAAAATATCGATTGGAAAGATTTTTTAAATAATGATCCAAAATATTTTGAAGAAACAATCTTACAAGGATTACTTATTGCATATAGTAAAATAAATTTTCAAGAAAAAATGGAATTAGTTAAAAATTTCGTACCTAAAATAGATAGTTGGGAAATATGTGATACATTTGTACCAACATTAAAAATAGAAGAAAAAAATTTAAATGAATTTTGGGGTTTTATATTACCTTATACTAAATCAAATAAAGAATTTGAAGTTAGATTTTCTATTATTTCAATGTTAGATTATTTTTTAAATGAAGAATATGTTGATGAAGTTATTAAAGTATTAGATAAAATTTCTCATGATGGTTATTATGTAAAAATGGGTATAGCATGGGTTTTAGCTGAAATAGGTATAAAATATAATAACAAATTAATGAAATATTTAAAAGGAAAAAATAATTTAGATAAATTTACATTTAATAAAACTTTGCAAAAAATGATTGAATCTTATAGAATAACAAAAGAAGAAAAGGAAATATTAAAATGTATGAAGAAGAAATAATTGTATAATATCATTAAATGTGGTATATTTATATATAAATTAAATAATAAAAGGAGAATTTTAATGTTAGATAAAATAGAATTATATATTTTGTTATTTTTTACATATTCATTTGCAGGTTGGTTTATGGAGTCCTTTGGTGGAATATTTAAAGAAAAAAAATTAATCAATAGAGGATTTTTAATTGGACCTTACTGTCCCGTATATGGAGTAGGTGTTGTTGCAATAACAATTTTACTTAGTAAATATACAAATGATTTACCTATATTATTTATATTATCTATATTAATTTGTGGAACTTTAGAATATTCCACAAGTTATATTATGGAAAAGTTATTTCATGCTAGATGGTGGGATTATAAAAATAAAAAATTTAATATAAATGGAAGAATTTGCTTAGAAACATTAATACCTTTTGGAATAGTAGGAACATTAATACTTTACTATGTAAATCCGTTTTTTGAAAATATTTATATGGAAATACCATCAAATATTAGAATGATAATTACAGCATTTTTAAGTATTGTTTTCGTTATAGATATGATTGTTTCATTTACAATTATTTCAAGTTTTAAAGGAGAAATTTTTGCAAGTAAAGATAATACAGAAGAAATTAGCAATAAGGTAAAAGACAAAACAGAAGAGGCATTTGAAAAAGCAGAAACTGATGTAAAATTATTTGGAAGAAAATTAAAACTTAAAAGTCTACAATTGGAAAGAAAAGCTAGGTATACTAGAAATAAAATTTCAACTGCAATAGTAGAATCTCCAAGAGAATTAGCAGAAAAAATAAATAAACAAAGAGAATTTATTCAAAATAAAGTAAAACAAGAAAAAATAAAAATAGCTTCTAATATTAAAGTGAAAAGAACTCAATATGAATTAAAACAAAAAGAACAAAAAATGATTTTATCTAATATAATAGATAATAGAAAAAGAGATTTTAAAAACTTTTCAAAAGAGAAAGGCGAAAAATTATATAATAATATAGTTCATAGTACAGAAGACATTACAAAAATTGTTAGAGAAAACTTTATAAAACAATCTGTTTTAAGAAGAAGATTAATGGAAGCATTTCCAAAATTGGAAATAAGAAATGAAAAAGATAAAAATAAAAAATAATCTAAAGGAGTTATGAAATTATGGATAACATTGTATCAGATGACAAATATATTGGATTAATATGTAATGGTGAGTTTGATGCTATACCAGATTTTAAAATAGGAGAATTATTTGAATCTTTTTTTGATAATATAAATTATAATGTTATTAAAAATGAAAAAGATGTTTATGTTGATTTTACTGGGGAAGCAATATGTGATGATGAACCATGCACTGTACTAATAAAATTTAAAGTTGATAATAACGTTGAAACATTTGAAATTTCAGAAGTAGAAGTAAATAATGAAAAACTTAACGAATGTGAAATTTTAGATTTACTAGAAGATATAGCATATGTAGGTGGAGCTACAGTTGAAGATGATTATTGTGATGGCTGTGTAGATGGAGATTGTTCAAAATGTTTTTTTGGTGATGATATAGACGAAGAAGATTACGAAGAAGAATATGATGATGATGATGACGATGACGATGAAAATAATGATGAATAGCAATAATTTAAATATTACTCACATAATAACTTAAATTTTAATATTATATTAAAAAGGAGGAAGCTAAAATGTTTTTCTGCAAATTTAAAAAAGTAATAGCTGGAATACTAATTGGCTTTGGAGTAGGAGCTCTATTAGTGTTATTTCTTCCTCCAGTTGCCTGGATATGCATTATGGGAATAGGAGCATTTATAGGAGGCATAAAATATTTACTAGGTAAATAGGAGGAGTAATATTATGACAATTGTTGTTAAAAAAGTACCTAAATTTTTAAGGGGATTTGTAAAATTTATTTTTGGAATAAAATCTACATAATAAATTTTAATAAATAAAAAAGAGACTTTTTTAGTCTCTTTTTTATTTATTATTTTTATAAAATTAAACAGCTCTTTGAACTTTTCCAGAACGTAAACATTTAGAACATACTGAAACTCTTTTAACTTCACCATTAATAACAGCTTTAACTGTTCTTAAATTAGGTTTAACTGTTCTAGTTGTTCTTTTACTTATATGAGAACGAGTTACGCTAAGTTGTTTTCCAAAGCTAGTTTCTTTTCCACAAAATGCGCATTTTGCCATATCAATAAGCACCTCCATCTTAATTAATAAACTGACTATTTAATAGTCTAACATAAATTTTTTTAAAAAACAAGTATTTTTTAGAAAAAAATGAACTAATTACAAATAAATTTTAAAAATGAAAACACTATGAAACTACGAGAAAACCCTGAGAACACTTGTAAATCTAGATTGAAGCTATTGACAAATTTTTAAAATGTAGTATAATATTAATCAGTAATGACTATTATTTTGAAAGGAGAAAAATATGCTAGCTAAGATGTGGAAAAAAATTTTATTAGCAGTGTGTATTATAGCATGTATGTATAATGTTATGTCAAAGTTAGTAAATAGGCATTCTTTAGAAAGTAACTTAAAAACTGCTGATGATGGTACTACAGTTTTAGAAGCTATAAAAGATAACGAAGAGAAAAATCAATCAAATAAAAGTGATTCTAATAATGAAGATGGTTATATAAATAATAGTGATAATAGTAACAATAATTCAAATGAAAAAAATAAACAAGAAAGTAACATCGAAGACAAGAATCAAAAGGAAAATAATGAAGATTTAGAAATAGACTTAACTAATACTCAAGAATTATGGGATTCTTCACCAAAAGAGGTTTATAGATATAAAGATTATGTTGTAACATTCTAAAAAATACTTGAAATGTAAAAAATAATATGTTATTATATAAAAGATTGTTTTAAAAATGTAAGAAAGAGGTGAATTACATGAAAAAAGAATTACATCCAAATTATACATCTGCAAAGATTATATGTGCATGTGGAAATGTAATAGAAACAAATTCAACTAAACCAGAAATGAAAGTTGATGTATGTTCAAAATGTCATCCATATTGGACAGGAAACTTAAAACAAAATACTACTGGTGGTAGAGCAGATAAATTTAAGAAAAAATATGGTCTTGCTTAAAAAATAGATCTAAAAATATTATATAAATTTATTGCGCAATAAAACTAGAATTTAGAATATATTTAAAATACATTCTAAATTCTAGTTTTTTTATATTAAAATACAATTTAAATTTTAATTGTATTTTTAATTTCTTAATAAACTAAACCATTTATTGCAAATACTTTCAAAAGTATTAAGTAATGTTTTTCTACTTATATTTGAATCTGAAAGTAAATTAACAGAAGAAATTAATTCATCATTTATGTAATAATTCATTTTTCCGTAAAACATCATTTTTATTTATTGGCGCTTCTATGTTTTCATTTAAAATTAATTCTTGCCTTATTTCAGAAGAGTCACTTTTTTTAATTATTACACCACTGTCATTATCAAATACTAAATTAACACTACTTTCAACACCTTTTTTTACAGGAATTGATTGTAAAAAATCACCTTTGGATGAAATTTTTTTGAAGTTATAAGTACTAAAGCCATAATCTAACAATAATTTTGCTTCAGCAAAACGAACTTTAGGTGTAGGTGCTCTTAGAACAACTGCAATTAATGATAAATTGTCTCTTGTAGCAGTAGCAGATAAATTATATAATGCTAAACTTGTAGAACCAGTTTTTAAACCTGTTGCACCTTCATATGTTCTTATAAGTTTATTAGTATTTACTAATTGAGATTTACCATCTCTTAGAGAGTCCATCCATATAGTTGTATAATTAGTAATGTCAGGATGATTTTGTAAAAGTTCCCTAGACATCAAACTTATATCGTAACTTGAAGTTAAGTGACCATCTTCATCAATTCCATGACAATTTTTAAAAGTTGTATCATTCATGCCAAGTTCTTTAGCACGTTCATTCATTTTTTGAACGAATAATTCTTCACTTCCAGCTAAATATTCTGCCATTGCAACTGTGCAATCATTTGCACTTACAACACATATTGCTTTTAACATTTCATGTACAGATAAGGTTTCAGTGCTATCTAACCAAATTTGTGAACCTCCCATAGAAGATGCATTTTCACTACAAGGTATTTGAGTATCTAATGTAATATCACCTCTATCAAGAGCTTCCATAATTAAAAGTATAGACATTATTTTAGTAACACTAGCAGGTCTTAGTTGTTCATGAGAATTTTTTTCATAGAGAATTTTACCGTGTTGTTTGCTCAATTAAAATTGCACTTTCTGATTCTATATTTAAAAAGTCTTCTGCAGTAGTATTTGCATTAACTTCAGTGGTGTCTAATTCAGACCAAGTTGGAATAAAATATGCTAAACTAAATGTTGAGTTAAATATAATAATAAACATTAATAAATTTAAGAAAATAATTTTATATTTCATATCTTTATTTCTGCTTTTACAAAGCAGAACCTCCTTAACACAATTTATCTAAATAAAATTTTAGATATTAAATTATATACTTTTCCAAAAAATATATTCTATAAAATTCAATTTATTTTTTTGAAAATTAATAAGAAAATGCTTGTATTATAAAAAAATAATGTATATAATAACTTAGGTATTTGAAAGAATATAAACAGGGGGAAAAATAAAATGGAATCAAAAGTAAAAAAAGTTGCTATTTTAACTAATGGAGGTGATGCTCCAGGATTAAATGCAGTAATTAGAGCGATTGTAAAAACAGGTAGAACTTATGGAGTAGAATGCTATGGATTTATAGAAGGTTATAAAGGTTTATTAAATAATGATTATGTTAAATTAGATTTACAAGGTAATGCTTCTGGTTTATTAACCAAAGGAGGAACTATTATTGGTACATCAAATAGCACTAATGTTTTTAATTATAAAGTAACTAATGAAGATGGAACAGTTGAATATAAAGATTTATCTGACATATGTGTTCAAAATATAAAAAATGATGGATTTGATTGTATTTTTACTTTAGGAGGAGATGGAACACAAAAATCAAGTAGAGATTTTTCTTTAAAGGGAGTAAATTGTATTGGTGTTCCAAAAACAATAGATAATGATGTTGCACATACTGATATTACTTTTGGATACAATACAGCTGTTTCAGTAGCAGCAGAAGCTTTAGATAGACTTCATACTACTGCGGAAGCTCATCATAGATTAATGATATTAGAAACTATGGGAAGATATGCTGGTTGGTTAGCATTAGAATCTGCAATAGCTGGTGGAGCAGATGTAGCATTAATTCCTGAAATTCCTTATGATATTAATAAAGTAGTTGAAAAAATAAATGAAAGAAGAGCAAGAGGAAAAGAATTTACAATTATTGTAGCTTCAGAAGGAGCAATGCCAAAAGATGGAACAATTACTGTAAAGAAAACTTTAAATGATGGTACTGGTCTAGATAATATAAGACTTGGAGGAGTTGGAGAAAAGTTAGCAAATGAATTAGAGCAATTAACTGGTATGGTAGCTAGAAATACAGTTTTAGGTTATGTGCAAAGAGGTGGCACACCATCAGCTTTTGATAGAGTTCTTTCTACCAAATATGGTTGTAAAGCTATGAAACTTGCAATAAATGGAATATTTAATGTATTAGTAACTTATAAGAATGGTCAAATGGGTCATGTATCTTTAGAAGATGTAGTAGGAAATAACAAAGTTGTAGGTGCTGCTTCTGGAAACACTAAAGAAAGCAATATAAGAAGAATATCAATGGATGATGATTTAATAAAAATTGCAAGAGATTTAGGAATGTGTTTAGGTGATTAATTTAAAATCTAATTATAAAAAACTATATTATTTTTAATATGTTGTCAATAAAAATTTCAAATTGGCTATATTA
Organism: uncultured Clostridia bacterium; assembly: GCA_947627185.1. Taxonomy (GTDB): domain Bacteria; phylum Bacillota; class Clostridia; order TANB77; family CAG-508; genus Scatovivens. The sequence continues at coordinate 85,533 of CANQVF010000001.1, forward strand.
AAAAAATATAGTTTTTTATTTTTTAGTTCTTATTTTAAAAATGATATATAAATATTTTAAAAAAATATAAAATTTAAAAAGACTATTAATAAAATTTTTGAATTAAAAATAAAATATAAATTACTAAAATCCTTGATTTTTTGTTTTTTATGTAATATAATATATAAGCTATTTGTGAAATAGAAAAAATGGAGGAAGTAAAATGAGTGTAAAAGTAGAAAAGACTGAAAATAAAAATGAGGTTAAATTAGAATTTACAATTGAATCAAAAGTATTTGATGAAGGAATTAAAAAAGTATTTGAAAAAAATGCCAAATATTTTAATATACCAGGATTTAGAAAAGGTAAAGCTCCAATGAATATTGTAGAAAAATATTATGGAGATGAAATTTTTTATGAAGATGCTTTTAATGAAGTAGTTCCATCAATATATGATGATGCTATTAAATCTGAAAAATTAGATGTTGTAAGCAAACCTCAAATTGATATAAAACAAATGGAAAAAGGTAAAGATTTAATTTTTACAGCAGTTGTATCTTTAAAACCAGATGTTAAATTAGGTAAATATAAAGGTATTTCTTTAGAGAAAACAGAATATGAAGTTACAGATAAAGATATAGATGATGAAGTAAATAAAATGGCTGATCGTAATAGCAGAATGATATCAATTGATAATAGAGCAACTAAAAAAGGAGATATTGCTGTTATAGATTTTGTTGGTTCTATAGATGGTGTAGAATTTGAAGGTGGAAAAGCAGAAAATCATGAATTAGAATTAGGAAGCAATACTTTCATACCAGGATTTGAAGACCAAGTAGTAGGAATGAAAATAGATGAAGTAAAAGATATAAAAGTAAAATTCCCAGATGAATATTTTTCAAAAGATTTAGCTGGAAAAGATGCTGTATTCAAAGTAACTCTTCATGAAATAAAAGCAAAAGAATTACCTAAAATAGATGATGAATTTGCTAAAGATGTTAGTGAATTTGATACTTTAAAAGAATTAAAAGCAGATATAAAAAATAAAAAAGAAAAACAAAATGAAGAAAAATCTAAAGCTGAATTGGAAGAAAAAGCTGTAAAAGCAGTTGCTGAAAAATCAGAAGTAGATATTCCAGATGGAATGGTAGAACTTGAAATAGATAATATGGAAAGAGATATGGATAGAAGATTATCATATCAAGGAATAACATTAGAACAGTATTTACAAATGATTGGTAAAAATAAAGCAGATTACAGAAAAGAAAGTGAAGCTCCTGCTAAAGAATCTTTAAAATTAAGATTAGTTTTAGAAGCTATTTGTAAAGATGCAAAATTAGAAGCATCAGATAAAGAAGTTGAAGATAAAATTAAAGAATTAGCTACAAGTTATGGAAGAAAAGAAGAAGATTTAAAAAATAATAATGAGTTAATTTCAAGTGTAAAAGAAAATATAAAATCTGAAAAAGCAATAAATTTAATAATAGATAATGCTAAAATTACAACTTCTAAAGAAAAGAAAGAAGAACCTAAAAAATCTACTTCAAAAAAAGAAACAAAAGTAGAAAGTAAAGAAAAAGAAGAGAAAAAAACTTCTACAAAAAAGAGTACAAAAAAATAATAATATAAATAATAAAAAATACTGAGTTTCATCAGTATTTTTTATTATTTATAAATGAAAATTAATGTTGTTTTATTTTTGTCAAAAAACAGAGAATTTTGTTTTTTAAATATGATTTTTTTTATATTAAATGTATTGAAAAAAATATATATTTAGTATATATTTAATAAATATAGAAAATAATTTAAAATTTTAAATAAAACAGGAAAGGAAGATGAAAATGATAGATAATAGTTTAGTACCTTATGTTATTGAGCAGACAAGTAGAGGAGAAAGATCTTATGATATATTCTCAAGATTATTAAAAGATAGAATTATTTTTTTAGCAGAGGATGTTAATCCTACTTCTGCAAGTTTAGTTGTAGCACAACTTTTATTCTTAGAGTCTGAAGATCCAGATAAAGAAATTAGTTTATATATAAATAGTCCAGGTGGTTCTATTACAGATGGAATGGCAATAGTAGATACAATAAATTATATAAAATGCCCAGTTTCAACAATATGTGTTGGAATGGCTGCAAGCATGGGAGCAGTATTACTTGCTTCAGGTGCTAAAGGAAGAAGATTTGCTACTCCAAATGCAGAAGTATTAATTCATCAACCATTAATTGGCGGTGGTGGACTTTCAGGTCAAACAACAGAAATTAAAATTCATGCAGATCATATGGTTAGAACAAGAGAAAAATTAAATAAATTATTAAGTGAAAGAACAGGTCAAAGTTTAGAAACAATCGAAAGAGATACAGAAAGAGATAACTATATGACAGCAGAAGAAGCTTTAAAATATGGATTAATAGATGGAATACTTGATAAAAGAAATTAAAAATGTTTAAAAAAGTTTTATAGATTTTTTAAAATCTAAATATATTAAAAAGGAATGTAAAATGGCTAAAAGTCAAGAAAGAATAGTTAAATGTTCTTTTTGTGGAAAACCACAAGAAGTTGTAAAAAAAATAATTGCAGGACCAGGTGTGTATATTTGTGATGAATGTATAGCCTTATGTCAAGATATTATTGAAGAAGAAATATATGAAACAGATGAAAAAAAAGAACAAGTAGAAATGTTAATTCCATCTGAAATAAAAAAGGTATTAGATGATTACGTTATAGGTCAGGAAGAAGCTAAAAAAACTTTATCTGTAGCTGTGTATAATCATTATAAAAGAATAAACAATACAGATCTTATTGATGATATAGAAATACAAAAAAGTAATATCTTATTACTTGGACCTACAGGATGTGGAAAAACATTACTTGCTCAAACATTAGCAAAAATACTAGATGTTCCTTTTGCAATAGCTGATGCAACAACACTTACAGAAGCAGGATATGTTGGTGAAGATGTTGAAAATATTCTTTTAAAGCTTATTCAGTCAGCAGATTATGATATTGAAAAAGCACAAAAAGGTATTATATATATAGATGAAATAGACAAAATAACAAGAAAATCTGAAAATCCATCTATAACTAGAGATGTTAGTGGAGAAGGAGTTCAACAAGCATTACTTAAAATAGTTGAAGGTACTGTTGCTTCTGTACCACCACAAGGGGGAAGAAAACATCCACATCAAGAATTTATTCAAATAGATACTTCTAATATATTATTTATATGTGGAGGAGCTTTTGAAGGTTTAGAAAATATTATTAAAGATAGAGTAGGAAAAAAATCAATAGGTTTTGGAGCTCAAATTGAAAGTAAAAATGATTTAAACAAAACAGAAATATTTAAACAATTATTACCACAAGATTTACTTAAATTTGGATTAATACCAGAATTTGTTGGTAGATTACCAATAGTTGCAACTTTAGATGGACTTACAAAAGAAGCATTAATAGATATTGTTACAAAGCCAAAAAATGCTTTAATAAAACAATACAAAAAATTAGTAGAGCTAGATGGAGTTGAGCTAGAATTTGAAAAAGAAGCATTAGAAGCAATAGTTGATAAGGCAATTGAAAGAAATACAGGTGCTAGAGGATTACGCTCTATTATTGAAGAAATAATGAGAGATATAATGTATGATATTCCTTCAAATGAAAAAATAGTAAAATGTATTATAACAAAAGAAACTGTTGAAAATAAAAAACAGCCAGAACTTGTTATAGATGAAAATAAAAAAAGAGAAATTCAAAAAACAAAGAAAAAAACTAAAAACTCCAAAAAAGAAGAAACAGCTTAAAAAAATAAAGATCTTAGTTTAAAAGTTAGGAAATTAAAAATTTCTTAAAATAAACTAGATCTTTTTTTTTTATTCAAAAATAGTTAAATTATTATTATTTATTAAAGATTCATATTTATGAGAAAATTCATTGAGTTTTGATTTTAAAGCTACATTTTGTTTAGCATATAGCATATTAAGATATTCATGTTTTGTAACATATTTTTCTTCTGTTGTATAATAGTTTGTAAATTCTATAGAAATATTTATACAGTGACGTATAATTTTCTCATAAACTGAAAGAATTTCAACAAATGCAATTCCTGTTTCAACAGAGCATAATTCTTGTTTTAATCTTTCTATATGTTGTTTTTTAAATTTTTCTCTATACATTTCTGAAATTTCTCCTAATGCTTGAATTTCAATTGTATTATTTAAATTTTCTTCATTAAGATATTCCATTGTTCTTGACAAAATATCTTTTAAAATATTATATAATAAAAATATTTCTTTAGTTGCAGTATCAGAAAAATGAAGTTCATTATCATACATAGTTTCAATTATTTTAGATAGTTCATATGAATAATCACCTATTTTTTCAAATTCTGATTTTATTTTTAATAATGATGTAATAGATTTATTTTCTTGTTCTGTAAGTTCTAAGTTGCTTAATTTAACTAAAAAACTTGAAAGGGCAATATCTATTTTATCTATGGAATTTTCTCTTTCATGTATGTGTTCAAATTTTTGTGTATCAAAGTTATTTAATAATCCCATAGATCTTTTTAAATTTTTCTCACATAGTTCTGCCATTTTAGAAATAACTTTTAAACTATTAGAAATTGCAACATTTGGAATGTTTGTTATTCTTTCATCTAATATGTTTAAAATTATTAAATCTTTACTAGTATCTTCTTCATCGTTAACTTGATTAGAATTATCTTTTATAGCAAATGTTGCTAATTTTTCTAATAAACCAATGCAAGGTAAAAGTATAATAGTAGAAACTAAATTGAATATTAAGTGAAAATTTGCAATTCCACCCATATTAATTGGAGAATTCCAAAAGCTAAATCCTATAAAATACTGATATGTATAAATTACTATAATAAAAATTATTGATCCTATTAAATTAAATAATAAATGCACAGCAGCAACTCTTTTTGCATTTTTAGAAGCAGCTAAGCTAGATAGAATAGAAGTAAAGCAAGTACCTATGTTTTGACCAAGTATTATAGGAATTGTAGTAGAATATGTAATAATTCCAGTTTGTGATATAGCTTGAAGAATACCAACTGTAGCAGCAGAACTTTGAATTAAAGCTGTTATAATAGCACCTACTAAAATACCTAGTATAGGGTTAGAAAGTTTACTTAAAACCTGACTTAATATAGGAAGATTACTAAAACTACTTGCCATGTTTATCATTGTCATAAGACCAGTAAATAACAAACCAATTCCTATTAAAAGTTGTCCAATATCTTTCATTTTCCTTTTTTTCTTGAATTCTAGTAATAAAAATCCCACTATTATAAATATAGATGATAAAACTGTAGGATTTAGTAAAGAAAAAATACTATTTCCTTCTATAGAAGCAAGTCTTAATATTTGAGCTGTTATTGTAGTACCAATATTGGCTCCCATAATTATTGGAATAGCATTTCTTAATTTAAGTATTTCAGCATTTACAAATCCAACAACTAAAATTGTTACAATTGCAGAACTTTGAACTGCAGCTGTTACAATAATTCCAATAAAAATTCCTTTGAACACATTATCAGTGCTTTTCTTTAGTATCGATTTTAATTTTTCACCAGTAAGTTTTTTTAAGTTTGTACTTAACATATTCATTCCATATATTAGTAAAACTAGACCACCTACCATTTTTATAATTGTTGCAATTATGTTCAAGTAAAAACCTCCTTATAGGTAAATATTTTATTATTTATTATTATGAAGTTTTTATAATATATTTTTTCAATTTATAATTTACTATAAAAATTCAAATATTTCAACAAATAACTACAAAATAATTAAAAATATGTTTTATAAATTAGATAAATCATTATTTAAGATAATTTGCATGTCATTAGGAAAAGATGTTTCTAATATAATATTTCTTTTTGTTATAGGATGAATAAATTTTACTTTAAAAGCATGAAGTGCTTGTCTGGAAATTAAATTAGAAGTGGCTCCATATAATGTATCACCTAAAATAGGATGATTTATATATTTTGAATGAACTCGTAATTGATGTGTTCTTCCAGTTTCTAGAGAAAATTTAACAAGAGATAGTTTTATTGTTTCTTTATTAAAAAATACTTCAAAATTTTTTATAAGTTCTAAATATGTAACTGAATTGTCACCATTCTTATTTATTTCTCGTTCAATAATTGAACCATTTTTTCTAGCAATAGGTGCATCAATTTTTAAAATTTTTTTATTAATATGTCCGGTTAAAATTGCATAATAATTCTTTTCAAAAGTTTTATTTTTCATTTGTTTTATAAGAGATTCTTGAATATATTCATTTTTAGCGAAAATAACAATTCCAGAAGTATCTTTATCTAATCTATTAACAGGTCTAATTTTTGTTTTTATATTGTTTTCTTGAAAGTAAAACTGAACACCATTAGAAAGACTATCTTCGAAATGAGAAATAGAAGGGTGTACAGGTATGTTTGCAGACTTATTTATAATAAGTAAACTTTCATCTTCATATATGATATTTAAATTCATTTTTTTAGGTATTATATTTTCACTTATTTCATTAAAGTTTAAATTTACAGAAATTTTATCTCCAATATTAATTTTATAATCTACATATTTTGGAAAGTCATTTAAAAAAATATTATTATTTTTTTTTAATTTAGTTATTAATCTATCAGAAATTAAAAAATAATCTTTTAAAACTTCTTTTATAGTAGAATATTTATTATTATTAACGTAATATAAAAGTTCCATAAAAATACCTCATAAAATTATTTTTAGCATTTTATCATAAAAATAGCTAGTTTTCAAAAAATATGAAAATTATTATACTAAAATTCTAGTTGATTATTAAATTCTATATAAAAATTTTGTAAAAAAATTTGTAAAAAAATATTTATATGATATAATCCTATATATAATTATTTTACAAATGAAATAAATGAGGTGTTAAAAAATGCTTTTTACGAATGAAGAAATATTGAAAAATAAGATAAAACAAAATGCTAGAAAAAGAGTATTTCTTACAATATTATGTTTTTTAATTATATTACCTTTAATTATTTATAATTTGCTTTTAATATTTGAATTAAAAATTATACCAGATAAAATAATTGATATTTCAGGAATAAAACCATATATTGTTACTACAGACAATTTTTTACCAAACTTGCATAAAGGTGATATTATTAATTTAAAAGATGAAAATGAAAATTTAAAAATAGGAGATATTATAATTTATTATAATGGAAAAGAAAAGGAATTAGCAGAAATAACAGATATAGATAATATTCAATTAAAAGTTAATGTTATTACAAATTCAAATGACGATAAAATTTCTTTGAATAATGATGAAATTTTAGGAAAATATGACTTTAAAATATTTGATTTAGGTTTAATAATAACTTTTTTACAAGATAAAATTTTGCTGGTATATTTTATACTTATTATATACATTCTATATATGAGAAATAGTTATAAAACAGAAAGAAATTTAATAAGAAAAATGAAAAAAGAAATATATGAAAAAAATAATTAACTATAATTTAAAATTGATTATAAAATAAAAGTTATTATAAGAAAAATAGATGTTTATAAATTTAACATCTATTTTTTTTGAAAAGTAAATATAAAAAACAAATGTTTTTTATACTGACCTATCAGTATAAAGATAAAATATAAAAAATATGATATAAATATATAGTAAAAGAAAGGAAAAATTATGAACGAAAGATTATATGATTACATGAAAATAACAGATTTAAAGGATATGCTTAAAAAGTCTGGAGAAAAATATGGAGATAGAATTGCTTATAAAATAAGAGCTGGAGAAGGAAAATATAAAACAATTTCTCATAAAGAAATAAGAGATATGATTAATGGTTTAGGAACAGCTTTAATTGATATGGGACTTAAAAATAAAAAAATAGCTGTAATAGGAGAAAACAGATATGAATGGAATTTATCTTATTTATCAGTAGTTTGTGGAACAGGTATTATTGTTCCTTTTGATAAATCCTTACCAGAGAATGAATTAAGAAGTTTAATAGAACGCTCAGGTGTTGAAGCAATTTTTTATACAAAAAAATATGATGATGTTCTTAAAAATATTAAATGTGAAGGTGTTGGAAAATTAAAACATTTAATATCAATGGATTTAAAAATTCATACTGATGGTGTATATTCACAAAGTGAATTAATAGAAAAAGGTAAAGCATTAATAGAAAAGGGAGATAGAAGATTCATTGATGCAAAAATAAATAATGAGGTAATGAGTATAATGTTATTTACTTCTGGAACTACATCTGCTTCAAAAATAGTTGCTTTATCACATAAAAATATATGTTCAAATTTAATGGATATAGCTTCTGTTTTGGATGTTGATTGCAATGATACATTTTTATCTTTTTTACCACTACATCATGTTTTTGAATGTACAGTAGGTTTTTTATTTTCTCTATATTCAGGTGCTCAAACAGTATATTGCGATGGTATAAGACATGTAACAGAAAATATGAAGGAATATAAAGTTTCTGTTATGGCTTCTGTTCCTGCAATATATGAAGGAATATTTAAAATAATAAGAAAACAAGCAGAAAAAAAAGGATGCATAAATGAAATATTACAAAAAGAAGAAAAGTATGCAAATTATCCAATGGAGGAAAGAAAAAAAGCTTTTAAAGAAATTCATGATATGCTTGGTGGAAAAGTTAAATTAATGATTAGTGGGGCAGCTTCTCTTGATGCTACAATAGAAAATAAATTTAGACTTTTAGGATTTAATCTAGTTCAAGGATATGGTTTAACGGAAACTTCACCAGTAGTTGCAGTTGGAAGTAATAGATATAATAAAGTTGGTTCTATTGGAAAAGCAGTTCCAAGTGTTGAAGTAAAAATTGATAATCCAGATAAAACAGGAATGGGTGAACTTCTTGTTAAAGGTCCAAGCATAATGCTTGAATATTATGAAAATAAGAAAGCAACAAGAGATTCATTAATTGATGGTTGGTTTTATACAGGAGATTTAGCAAGAATAGATGATGAAGGTTATATTTTTATTTGTGGTAGAAAGAAAAGTGTAATTGTTTTAAAAAATGGAAAAAATATTTTTCCAGAAGAAATGGAAAATCTTGTTAATAGAATTGAAGGTGTAGAAGAATCTTTTATATTTGGAAAACAAATGTCTGAAGATAAAAACGATATAAAAATTTTTGTTAAAATTGTTTATAATAAAGAAATTGCTGAAAATGTATATAAAGTAAAAGGAGAAGAAAATATTTACAAGAAAATATCAGAAAGAATAAAAGAAATAAATCAAACGATGCCAAAGTATAAAGCTATAAGAGGAATGATTTTGTCAGAAAAACCATTAATAAAAACTACAACAAATAAAATAAAACGAGAAAAAAATTTAGAATTAATACAAAAAGAAAATTCATTATAAAAATTCTATTATTAGATAAAGTAGAAAAAAATATTTTTATAAGAATAATAAAAATAATGAAATAAGTAAATAAATAATAAAAGGAATAAAATGGAATTGAATACAAAATTTTTAGGAAAAAGTTTTGAACATTATGAAATAATAGATTCTACTCAAGCAGAAGTATGGAGAAGAATAGAAAAAAATAATGTAAAAAATGGAAATTTAATTATAGCAGATATTCAAACAAATGGTATTGGAACACATGGTAGAATATGGAAAACGGATGAAAAAAACAATATTGCATTTTCTTTTGCAATAAAAACGGATTGTAATATTTCAAAACTAAATGGAATTACTAAAGAAGTTGCAGAAGTTTTATTGCAAGTTTTTAAGAATTTATATAATGTAGAAATTAAAATAAAAGAACCAAATGATTTAATCATTAATGAAAAAAAAGTAGGTGGAATACTTTGTCAAACAAAATTGAAAGGTGAAATAGTAAATTATATTGTTATAGGAATAGGAATAAATACAAATAAAATTTACTTTTCAGATGATATAAAAGAAATTGCAACATCGATAAAAAAAGAATTTAATGTTAATGTAAATAACGAGGAAGTCATAAAAGAATTTTGTAGTTTATTTGAAGAAAAATTAGTAAAAAGGATTGGTGGAGTTTAATGAAAATAGGATTTTTATTTCCAGGTCAAGGTTCACAAATTACTGGAATGGGAAAAGATTTATATGAAAAATTTGAAGAGGTAAAAGAAGTTTATGAAAATGTAAAGCAAATTACTAAAATAGATGTTGCTAATATGAGTTTCGAAGCGGAAAGTGAGCTTTTAAATCAAACTAAAAATACACAAATTTGTATATTAACAATGAGCTTAGCAATATTAAAATTACTAGAAAAAGAAAATATTAAAGCAGAAATATCAAGTGGTTTAAGTTTAGGAGAATATTCTGCATTAATTTATAGTAAAGCAATTTCTTTTGAAGATGGTGTAAAGCTTGTAAAAAATAGAGGCGAATATATGCAAAATTTAGTTCCAAGTGGAGATTGGTCAATGGCTGCAATTTTAGGAATGACAGAAAAAGAGGTTTATGAGCTTTGCAGAAAAGTAAAAAATGGATTTGCAGTACCTGTAAATTTTAATTGTCCAGGACAAATTGTTGTTTCAGGTGATAAAACAGGAATTGAAGAAGTAGAAAATCTAGGAAAAGAAATGGGGGCAAAAAAAGTAAGAATTTTAAATACATCAGGCCCTTTTCATACAGAAAAGTTACTTAATGCTTCTAATGCATTGAGAAAAGATTTGGAAAAAATACATTTTAATAATTTTGAAACAAAAGTTGTAAAAAACATAGATGGAAAAATCTACGATAAAGATGATGATATAGTAGATATTTTAGCAAAACATATAATTAGTCCAGTTCATTTTGAAACGTGTTTAGAAACAATGATTTTAGAAGGAGTAGATACATTTATAGAAATTGGACCAGGAAAAACTTTATCAGGTTTTGTAAAAAGAATGCCTTGTGAAAAGAATTTAAATATTTTAAATATAAATAATGTTGAAACATACGAAAATACTATAAAATTTTTAAAAGGAGAAAATTAATTATGAGTAAAGTTGCATTAATAACAGGTGCTACTAGAGGAATTGGAAAGCAAATAGCACTTACGCTTTCAAAGGAAGGATATAATATAATTTTAAATTATAGAACATTGAATGAAGATGTTGAAAAAGTAAAAAAAGAGATAGAAAGCAATAATGTAGAAGTTTTATTAGCAAAAGGCGATGTTTCAAATTTTGATGATTGCAAAAAATTTGTAGATGATGGAATAGCAAAATTTGGAAAAATTGATGTTCTTGTAAATAATGCAGGAATTACAAAAGATATGTTAATTGCTAGAATGAAAGAAGAAGATTTTATACATGTTTTAGATGTAAATTTAGTTGGAACTTTCAATGTAACTAAAAATGTAGTTGCATATATGATGAAAGAAAGAAATGGAAGAATTATAAATATATCTTCTGTTGTTGGAATATCTGGAAATGCTGGTCAAGCTAATTATTCTGCATCAAAAGCTGGAATAATTGGATTTACTAAAAGTTTAGCTAAAGAATTATCTTCTAGAAATATATTAGTAAATGCGATCGCTCCTGGTTTTATAGAAAGTGATATGACAAATGTTTTAAAAGACAACGTAAAAGAAGAAATTACAAAAAATATACCACTTAGAAGAATTGGAAAACCAGAAGATGTTGCTAATGTTGTTAAATTTTTAGCTTCAAGTGATAGCTCATATATTACAGGTCAAGTTATAAATGTTGATGGTGGAATGTTAATGTAAGGAAAGGTGATATAAAATGGAAAAAAGAGTAGTAATTACAGGATTAGGAACAATAAATCCATTAGGAAAAAATGCAAAAGAAACATGGGAAGGAATTAAAGAAAAAAGATGTGGAATAGATAAAATAACATCATTTGATACAACAGGCTATAAATGTTCTTTAGCAGGAGAAGTAAAAAACTACAATCCAGCAGATTATTTAGATTTAAAGCAATCAAAAAGATTAGACAGAAGTTCACAATTTGCAATAATTGCAGCAAGAGAAGCAATGGCGGATAGTGGAGTAAATCATGAAAATACAGATTTTGAACGAGTAGGAGCATTTATAAGTTCTGGTATTGCAGGAATTCAAACAATTGAAGAACAATGTGAAATTTGCAATGTAAAAGGCTATAATAGATTATCTCCAATGTTTATTCCAATGGTAATTGCAAATATGCCAGCAGGAAATGTAACAATAGACTTAGGATTAAAAGGTGAATCAATTTCAATTGTAACAGCATGTGCTTCATCAACACACGCAATTGGAGAAGCTTTTAAAACTATAAAAGAAGGAACAGAAGATGTAATTTTAGCAGGAGGAACTGAAGCTTCTATTTGCAAACTTGGAATAGCAGGATTTGAAAATATGAAAGCTTTATCTACTTCTCAAGATAAAAATAGAGCAAGTATTCCTTTTGATAAAGAAAGAACTGGTTTTATTATGGGAGAAGGAGGAGCAGTGCTTGTTTTAGAAGAATTAGAACATGCTAAAAAGAGAAATGCAAAAATTTATGCAGAAGTTATTGGTTATGGAGCAACTTCTGATGCATATCATATAACTTCTCCAGCTCCAGATGGAGAAGGTGCAGCAAGAGCAATGAAAAGAGCTATGGAAAATGCTGGTATTAGTCCAAAAGATGTAGATTATATAAATGCACATGGAACATCAACACATTTAAATGATATGTATGAAACTATGGCTATAAAAACAGCATTTGGAGAAGAAAGTAAAAATGTTATGGTAAGTTCAACAAAAGGAAACACAGGACATCTTTTAGGAGCAGCTGGAGCAATTGAAGCAATTTTTTCTGTTAAAGCTATTGAAGATGGAATTGTTCCACCAACAATTAATTACAAAGTAAAAGATGAAGATTGTGATTTAGATATTGTTCCAAATGAACTTAGAAAAAAAGATTTAAATATTGTTATGTCTAATTCTTTAGGATTTGGAGGACATAACGCAAGTATTATTATAAAAAAATATGTAGATTAAAGAAAGGAGAATATGGTTATTTAAATTATTTTAAATATACCATAAATGAGAATTATGGAATATGAGAAAATAAAGCAATTAATGGATGATATGGGAAATTCAAAATTAACTTCTATTGATATTGATTTTCCAGATGGAACTAAAATTAGTATGAAAAAAGAACCAAAAGAAACAGTAACAAAAGTAGAAAATGTTGCTTTAGAACCTAAAGAAGAGACAAAAAAAGAAAATAATCAAAAACTATTAGATGAAAAAGTAGAAGAAAACTATAATTTAGTAAAATCACCAATGGTTGGAACTTTTTATCTTAAACCATCACCAGATTCAAAGCCTTATGTTGAAGTTGGAAAAAAAGTTAAAAAAGGCGATGTTCTTTGCATAATTGAAGCAATGAAATTAATGAATGAAATAGAATCTGAATTTGATGGAGAAATTTCTGAAATTTTAGTAGAAGATGGAAGTCCAATCGAATATGGAAAGCCATTATTTAAGATAAAATAATTTGTAAAATAAGATAATTTATATAAAAAGATTATTTATATAATGTAAAAAAGATATTAATAAAATTTATAAGAGGTAAAAAATGCTTAATAAAGAAGAAATTAAAAAAATTATTCCACAAAGAGAACCATTTTTAATGATAGATGAAGTTGAAACTTTTATTCCAGGAGATAGTGCAACAGCATATAAACATGTAAATGAAGAAGAATGGTATTTTAAAGGACATTTTCCAGGAAATCCGATAATGCCAGGAGTTTTAATTACGGAAAGTTTGGCTCAAACAGGAGCAGTTGCTATTCTTAGTATGGAAGAAAATAAAGGTAAAAATGCTTTATTTGGTGGAATAGATAAAATGAAATTTAAAAAAATGGTTGTACCAGGAGATACTTTAAAATTAGAAGTTAAAATAATAAAAAGAAAAGGTCCAATAGGAGTTGGAGAAGCTATAGCAACAGTAGATGGAAAAGTTGCAGCTAAAGGAGAACTTACTTTTGCAGTTGTATAATTAGTTTGCAAAAATCAAGAAAGGAATGAATTTTAAAATGAATAAAATTTTAATTGCAAACAGAGGAGAAATAGCAGTTAGAATAATAAGAGCTTGTAAAGAAATGAATATAAAAACAGTTGCAGTATATTCAGAAGCAGATAAAGATGCACTTCATACACGCTTAGCAGATGAAGCAATATGTATAGGACCTGCAAATTCTTCAAAAAGTTATTTAAATTTTAAAAATATAATAGAAGCAGCAAACATAACTGGAGCAGATTGCATTCATCCAGGATTTGGATTTTTATCAGAAAACAGCAGATTTGCTCAAATTTGTGAAGAATCAAATATTAAATTTATAGGTCCATCATATAAAGTAATTGAACTTATGGGAAATAAATCAAATGCTAAGGAACTTATGAAATCTGTTGGAGTTCCAGTTGTTCCAGGTTCAGATGGAACTGTAAAAAATGTAGAAGATGCCATAAAAATAGCAGAAAAAATAGGATATCCAGTTATGCTAAAAGCAGTAGCAGGTGGCGGAGGAAAAGGAATTCGTGTTGTAAATTCTCAAAGTGAATTAATAACAAGTTATAATCTTGTAAAACAAGAAGCAAAAATTTCTTTTAATAATGATGAAATTTATATGGAAAAATTTATTCAAAATCCAAGACATGTAGAAATACAAATTCTAGCAGATGAGCATGGGAATGTTATACATTTAGGGGAAAGAGATTGTTCTATTCAAAGAAAAAATCAAAAAATACTTGAAGAAACACCTTCAACTGCTATTGATGATAAATTGAGAAACAAAATGGGAGAATCAGCAATAAAAGCAGCTAAAGCATCTGGATACAGTAGCTGTGGAACAATAGAGTTTTTAGTAGATAAAGACAAAAATTTCTATTTTATGGAAATGAATACAAGAATTCAAGTTGAACATCCTATAACAGAAATGAGAACTGGAATTGATATAGTTAAACAACAAATAAAAATTGCTGCAGGTGAAGAATTAAAAATAAAGCAGAAAAATGTCGAATTTAGAGGCCATAGCATTGAATGTAGAATTAATGCTGAAAATCCAAATAAAAAATTTATGCCTTGCCCTGGAACAATTACAGGATTAAACCTACCAGGAGGCAATGGCGTAAGAGTAGATACAGCAATTTATGAAGGTTATACAATTCCACCAAATTATGATTCAATGATTGCTAAAATAATAACTCATGGAGATACAAGAAATGAAGCTATTAGCAAAATGAAAAGAGCTTTAGAAGAAACAGTTATTGAAGGTGTGGAAACAAATATAGATTTTCTTTTTGAAATAATTACAAATCCAAACTTTATAAGAGGAAATTTTGATACATCTTTTATTGAAAAAGAAATTTTAGAAAGTGATTAATTTATAAAAATAAAAGGAAGTGAAAAGTTTTAATGATAGTAGACAAAATGAAAAAAAGAGCACCAACAGCTAAAAATAAGAAAAACAATGTTGACATACAAGTTGGAAAATGGGTTAAATGTGATAAATGTCAGGAAATTATTTATAAAGAAGATTTACGAAAAAATTTAAATATTTGTACTAATTGTGGTGCTTATTTTAGAATGCATATAAATAGAAGACTAGAAACTGTTATTGATGAAGGAACATATAAAAGATTTGACTTAAATTTAGATACAACAAATCCATTAGAGTTAGAAGACTACACAAAGAAAATAAAAGCTTTAAGAGAAAAAACTGGGTTACAAGAAGCGGTAAGTGCTGGAACAGGAAAAATAAATGGTGAAGATGTTGTTATTTGTGTAATGGATAGTGGATTCTTAATGGGAAGTATGGGAGTTGTTGTTGGCGAAAAAATAACATATTCCATTGAAAAAGCAATAGAGCTTAAACTTCCAATAATAATATTTTGCGTTTCTGGTGGTGCTAGAATGCAAGAAGGAATTATATCTTTAATGCAAATGGCAAAAACAACATCAGCTATTTCAAAATTAAATGAAGCAGGACTTTTATATATTTCTGTTTTAACAGATCCAACTTATGGAGGAGTAACAGCTTCTTTTGCAAGTATAGCAGATATTGTTTTAGCAGAACCAGGAGCAATGATTGGTTTTGCTGGTAAAAGAGTAATAGAGCAAACAATAGGAGAATCACTTCCAGAGGGGTTTCAAACAGCAGAGTTTTTACTAGAGCATGGGTTTATAGATAAAATTGTTGAAAGAAAAGATTTAAAAGATATTTTATCAAAATTAATTAAATTGCATAAAAGTAATTAGTAAATTTCATAAAACTTAAAAGAGCATAATGTTTTTGAGCAAAATGATAAGTAATTTAAGGAGGAATTTTATGAGCAAAATAACAGCTTGGGAAAAAGTAGAAATTGCAAGATCACCTAAAAGAAAAACAGCTTTAGATTATATAGAAAAAATTTTTGATGAATTTATTGAACTTCATGGAGATAGAAATTTTAAAGATGATAAAGCAATTGTTTGTGGATTAGGAAGAATTGGAAATCAAAATTATACTATAATAGCAGAACAAAAAGGGAGAACAACTAAAGAAAATATTGAAAGAAATTTTGGCATGCCAAATCCTGAAAGTTATAGAAAAGGCATTAGATTTATGAAACAAGCAGAAAAATTCAAAAGACCTATTATAACTTTTATAGATACAAAAGGAGCATATCCAGGTGTTGGAGCAGAAGAAAGAGGACAGCGGTGAAGCTATAGCAAGCTCAATGTTAGAACTTGCAAAAGTTAAAGTTCCAGTTATTGCAATAGTAATTGGAGAAGGCTCAAGTGGTGGAGCATTAGCCTTAGGTTTAGGAAACAAAGTTTTAATGCTTGAAAATGCAATTTATTCAATATTATCTCCAGAAGGATATGCAAGTATTCTTTGGAAAGATTCTTCAAGAGTTAAAGAGGCGGCTGAGAAAATGAAACTTACAGCAAAAGACTTGTACGACTTAAAAGTTATTGATAAAATAATAAAAGAGCCAAAAGAAATAAATGATGAAGCATTTGATAAAGTAATACAATCATTAAAAAGAGAAATTAAAAATATAATTTCAGAAATGAAAAACATGAAACCAGAAGAAATTGTTGAACAAAGATATCAAAAATTTAGAAATATGGGAGAATACACAACTCTTAATTAATTATTACTACTTAATACCAATAATAATTAATTATTACTATTTAATACTAATAATAATTAATTATCATTATTTAATACTAATAATAATTAATTATTACTACTTAACACTAGTAATAATTAATTATCATTACTTAATACCAATAATAATTAATTATTATTACTTAATACTAATAATTATAATTGCTATTTTTTCTTTTATAACATATATATATGATTTTTTTAGTGACTTGGTGTCGCAATCTTCTTTTTTAAAAATAAAAATGAAGATTGCTCCATTCGCCTTTCGCTAACGCTCCAGTTGGTCGCTTACGCGTCACTTTAAAAAATCATATATATATGTTATAAAAGAAAATTAGATTATAAAAAATAAAAATAAAAGGAGAAGAAAAATGCTATTAGAAGGAAAAAAAATATTAATAATGGGAATTAGAAATAAGTGGAGTATTGCATTTGGAATTGCAAAATCTGCATATGAAAATGGAGCAAAACTTATTTTTACATATATGGGAGAAGAAAACAAAGAAAAAATTGAAGAACTTGTTTCTGAATTTGAAGGAAGTAAATGTTACGTATTAGATGGAGCTTCTGAAGATAATTTGGTAAAAGAAGTTTTTGAAAAAATAAAAAAAGAAAATGGAAAAATAGATGGTATTGTTCATGCAATTGCACATGCGAATACAGAAGATTTAAGAAATGATTTTATTTTAACAAGTAAAGATGGATTTTCTCATGCTTGTGATGTTAGTGCATATTCTTTTGTTTTAGTTTCAAGAATGGCAAAAGAATTAGATATGTTAAATGAAAATGCAAGTTTAGTTACATTAACATATCATGGTTCTACAAAAGTATTAGAAGGTTATAATGTGATGGGAATAGCAAAAGCAGCATTAGAAGCAAGTGTTAGATATTTAGCAGAAAATTTAGGAAAAGAAGGAATGAGAGTAAATGCAGTTTCAGCAGGTCCTATTAAAACTTTATCTGCAAAAGGAATAAAAGATTTTAATAGTATTTTAACTGTTGTAGAAGAAAAATCACCATTACATAGAAATGTAACAACAACAGAAGTTGGAAATGTTGCAACATTTTTATTAAGTGAAATGTCAAGTTCAGTTACAGGGCAAATAATATATGCGGATAACGGATATAATATAATGGGTGTTTAAATAAAAAAATACAAAGAAATGAATTTTTCTTTGTATTTTTTATGTTTTTTGAAATTATATGTTTTTTCTGCTATAATATAAGTGGTAACTGGTAACAATCAAACAGTTGTGCATTGAAAGGAGGATTTTTATGACAAAAAAGAAGATTTCTTTGAGTTATAAAGTCCTAACAGTTATCTCATTATTAATCGGAATTATACTGAATATAAGAAAAACAAATTCAATTATATCTTTATTATCCTATTACACTCTTCAAAGTAACATTATCTGCTTAGTGGTATTTATTTCTTACATTTTTTTAGAGTTACGGAAAAAAAGATATGAAAAAAGTGATGTGTACTATTTAATTAAAGGAGCAATCGTAATTACAATCATAATAACAGCTTTAATATATCGGATTGCTTTGGCACCAAATGGATTTCAAATGGATTCATTCCATAAATCCTTGAACAACAAAATTGTTGCTGATTTCTTAGTACATACATTTTCGCCTTTACTAGTTTTATTTGATTATGTTTTATTTGATGAAAAAGGCAAATTCAAAAAATATTATCCATTTGTTTGGCTTCTTTTACCTTTTAACTACGTAGTTTATGTATACACATATAGCTTTTTAGGAGGAAAGTTTTACAGCATAGGTGGTTCAAGAAAATATGCTTATTTTTTCCTTGATTATGATGTATTAGGCTTTATGGGTGTTGCAAAATGGATAATAATAATTTCAATTTTTATTTTATTTATTTCTTATTTGTTAGTATGTTTTGATTATTTGATGGGAAAGAAAAAGAGGCAAAAATAAAGGCCTCTTTTTTCTTTAATATTATGCAAAAATAAGGATACAATATTTATATAGTTATAAAATTTGAAATAGATATTGAAAAAAAAAATCTTTATAAATATAATATAAGTGATTAAAACATTTAATATTAAAATTCTTAAGATTAGGAGAGTGAACTATGAATGAAGATGAGAAAATTGTTGACAGTATAGAAACTTTAGAAGAAACAATTAAAAAGGTTAAAGAAGCTCAAAAAAAGTTTGCAAAATATACTCAAGAACAAGTTGATAAAATATTTTTAGCAGCAGCTATTGCTGCTAATCAGGCAAGAATTCCACTTGCTAAAATGGCAGTTGAAGAAACAGGAATGGGAGTTGTAGAAGATAAAATAATAAAAAATCATTATGCTTCAGAATATATTTATAATAAATATAAGAACGAAAAAACATGTGGAGTATTAGAAGAAGATATTTCTTATGGAATTAAAAAGGTTGCAGAACCAATTGGATTGATAGGTGCAGTTATACCAACTACAAATCCTACATCTACTGCGATTTTTAAATCCTTAATTTGTTTAAAAACAAGAAATGGTATTATTATTAGTCCACACCCAAGAGCTAAAAATTCAACAATCGCTGCTGCAAAAATAGTTTTAGAAGCAGCTGTAAAAGCAGGAGCACCAGAAGGAATTATTGCTTGGATAGATGTTCCTTCATTAGAACTTACAAATACATTAATGCAAGCATCAGATACAATATTAGCAACAGGTGGTCCAGGAATGGTTAAATCTGCATATTCTAGTGGAAAACCAGCATTAGGTGTTGGTGCTGGAAACACACCAGCTGTAATTGATGAAACAGCCAACATCTTATTAGCAGTAAACTCTATAATACATTCAAAAACTTTTGATAATGGAATGATATGTGCTTCTGAACAATCTGTTATCGTATTAAATAGTGTATATGACAGAGTGAAAGAAGAATTTTTAAAAAGAGGATGTTATTTTTTAAATGATGAAGAAATTGAAAAAGTAAGAAAAACAATTATTATAAATGGAGCATTAAATGCAAAGATAGTAGGTCAAAAAGCTTCAAAAATTGCAAGTTTAGCAGGAATAGAAGTTCCTGAAAACACGAAAATACTTATTGGTGAAGTTGAAAAGGTTGATATATCAGAAGAATTTGCACATGAAAAATTATCACCTGTTCTTGCAATGTATAGCGCTAACTATTTTGATGATGCAATAGGAAAAGCAGTACATTTAATTGAAGATGGTGGACTTGGACATACAACATCATTATATATAAATACAATTACTGAAAAAGAAAAAATTGAAAAATTCTATACAAATATGAAAACTTATAGAGTATTAATAAATACACCAGCTTCACAAGGTGGTATTGGTGATTTATATAATTTCAAACTAACACCATCATTAACACTTCGGTTGTGGTTCATGGGGTGGAAATTCAGTATCAGAAAATGTAGGAATAAAGCATTTAATAAATATAAAAACAGTTGCAGAAAGGAGAGAAAATATGCTTTGGTTTAGAACACCTGAAAAGGTATATATTAAAAAAGGTTGCTTACCAGTAGCTTTAGAAGAATTAAAATATGTAATGGATAAAAAGAAAGTATTTATAGTTACAGATCAATTTCTTTTTGAAAATGGCTATACAAAATGTATAACAGATAAATTGAATGAATTAGGAATTGAACATACAACTTTTTCAAATGTAGCACCAGATCCAACATTGGAATGTGCTATTGAGGGAACAAAAATGATGAATGAATTTAAACCAGATTGCATTATTGCAATTGGTGGTGGTTCTGCAATGGATGCAGGAAAAATTATGTGGGTAATGTATGAGCATCCAGAAGTAGAATTTTTAGATATGGCAATGAGATTTATGGATATAAGAAAAAGAGTATATACTTTTCCTAAAATGGGAGAAAAAGCATATTTTATTGCAGTACCTACATCAGCAGGTACTGGCTCAGAAGTAACACCATTTGCTGTTATAACAGATGAAAAAACTGGAACAAAATATCCTTTAGCAGATTATGAATTAATGCCTAAAATGGCGATAATTGATAGCAATTTAATGATGAATGCACCAAAAGGTTTAACATCAGCTTCTGGTATAGATGCTGTAACACATGCATTAGAAGCATATGCATCAATGATGGCAACTGAATATACAGATGGATTAGCAATTCAAGCTTTAAAAAATATATTTGAATATTTACCAAGAGCATATGATAATGGACCTAATGATCCAGAAGCAAGAGAAAAAATGGCAAATGCTGCTACAATGGCTGGTATGGCTTTTGCAAATGCATTTTTAGGTGTTTGCCATTCTATGGCACATAAATTAGGAGCATTTCATCATCTACCACATGGAATTGCAAATGCATTAATGATAGATTATGTATTAAGATTTAATTCAGCAGAAGTTCCAGAAAAAATGGGAACATTTCCTCAATATGACCATCCACATACTTTAAGAAGATATGCTGAAATTGCAGAAGCATTGAATTTAGGTGGAAACACTGATGAAGAAAAATTAGAAAATTTAATAAGAAAAATAGATGAACTTAAAGAAAAAATTGGAATAAAAAAGACAATTAGAGATTATGGTGTAGAAGAAAAAGACTTCTTAGATAATTTAGATGCAATGACAGAACAAGCTTTTGATGACCAATGCACAGGAGCAAATCCAAGATTACCATTAATGAGTGAAATAAAAGAAATGTATTTAAAAGCATATTATGGAGGTGAACAATAATGTTTTTGAATTTAGATAATAAAATTGCTGAAAGAAAAACAAAAGAAGTTTTTAGAGATGGAGATAAAACTATAAAATTATTTGTTGAAAATTATTCTAAAGCAAACATTTTAAATGAAGCATTAAATCAAGCTAGAGTTGAAGAAGGAACAGATTTAAGTGTTCCAAAACTTATTGAAATAAGCAGAATTGATAATAGATGGGCATTAGTTTCAGAATATGTAGAAGGTACAACATTAGACCAATTAATGAAAGAACATCCTGAAAAAGAAGATGAATATTTAAATTGGTTTGTTGATATACAACTATATATATTATCAAAAGAGGTACATTCATTAAATAGAATAAAAGATAAATATAAAAGACTTATAAATGAAGCTGAAAATATTAGTAATGATGCTAGATATGAATTATTGCAAAGATTAGATGGTATGAAAGATCATAAAAAATTATGTCATGGTGATTATAATCCAAGTAATGTAGTAATAAAACCAGATGGAACAGCATGCATATTAGATTGGGCACATGTTACACAAGGTAATGCTTCAGCAGATGTAGCTAGAACATATCTTTTATTTTCAATAGAAGGAAAAGAAAATTTAGCAGATAAATATTTGAATTTATTTTCAGAAAAAAGTGGAATTGTAAAATCAAATATTCAAAGATGGATTCCTATTGTTGCTGCTGCTCAAAAAGCAAAAGGCATTGAAGAAGAACAAGAATTTTTAAGTAGATGGATTGATGTAATAGATTTTCAATAAAAATTTTTTAAAAGTGCTGATTGTTTAATCAGCACTTTTGTTATATAATTGTAATGCAAATTTAATGTATAAATGAAACTTTTTATGAAACTTTTTGTATCTAATAAATGTATTATAAATATATAGTATTTTTGGAGGAAACAAATTTGGGAAAACACGAAGCAATATATGATAAAAGTAGGAATAGAAAGTTAAATATAAAAAAGGTAATATTAATTGTTTTCATTTTATTTTTTGCAATAATAGTTTGGAGATTTAATTTAATATATAAAGCATATCTATTTATAAAACCAATAAAAATCGAATCTATTGAAATTAGCCTAGAAACAGATGAATTCGAACCAGAAGAAACAGCTAATATAAGTACAAAAATTACACCAGAAAATTTTACAAAGAGTAATTTAATTTGGCATAGTACAGATGAAAATGTTATTGAAATAGTAGATGGAAAAATTATAGCAAAACAAATTGGTAAAGCGAGTATTTATTTAACAGATGATTCAGGTGAAACAGAAATTTCTAGTAATAAAATAGATTTAGAATGTTTAATTAAAATTAAAGATGTAGAAATAACAAATCAAATAGATAGCTTGAAACTAGGAGATATTTACAAATTGGAAACAAAGGTACTTCCAGAAGAAGCTACTTATAAAGAATTAACTTATGAATCTTCAAACATAGAAATTGCTAGTATTGATAATAATGGGAATATAATTGCAAATGCCATAGGAAATGTTACAATCACAGTAAAAGATTATAAAGAAAATACTTTAAAAAGTTTTTCGTTAGATATTAAAAAAATACCTGTTGAAAAAATTACATTAGATGATACTGAAATAAATCTTGGAAAAGGACAAGAATATATTATAAATTCTAAAGTTACACCAGTTGAAGCTACATATAATGATGTTGAATGGAAAAGCTCGGATGAAAATATCATAACAATAAAAAATAGAAAAATAAAAGCTATATCAGAAGGAAAAGCTAAAATTATAGCTACAACAGATGAAGGAGAAAAAGAAGCTACTTTAGTTGTTAATGTTACCAAAGATGCTCCTTCAAATACAAAATTATATGCAAATGGAAGATACAATATAAGAAATGGAGCGAGTACAGATTATTCAATTCTAGCTACAACATCACAATATGAACAAATTGAATTTTTACAAGATACAAAAAATGGTTGGAAGAAAGTTAGAAATGAAAAAGGTATTGTGGGTTATACTTTAGTTAAATCAGATTACTATATAAAAGAAAAACCAGTAGAACCTACTAGTGTATCAAGCGAGGAACCAGAAAGTTTAGTAACAAGTTATCATATAGATAAAGTTCCATATTTAAATCAAATATCTTTAGGATATCCAACAGGTTGTGAAGCAGTTTCTGCTACAATGGTATTAAAATATAAAGGCTTTGATGTTTCTACAAAAAATATAATAGATAATATGAAAATAGGTAGTAAAAAATATAAGGGAGAAGATGGAAATTGGTATGGTGGAAATCCATTTGAAGAATTTGTTGGAAATCCAAGTTTAGGTTTAAGTAAAGGCTCATATGGAGTTTTTGCAAAACCTATTGCAAATGCAATGTCAGTTTATGCAGGTGGAAGAGTAAAAAATATTTCTGGATGTTCTGAAAAATCTTTATTAAATTATGTTAGCAAAGGAAATCCAGTTGTAGTTTGGTGTGTAAAAAATGCTGGAAACTTAAGTGAAGGAGTAATATGGACTTATGAGAATAGAAGTGGAAATTTTCAAGAATTAATAGGAGAACATTGTGCAGTATTAATAGGGTTTGATGAAGACTATGTTTATTTAAATGATCCTTCTGCTGGAAGTAATGTAAAGCAAAGTAGAAATAAATTTATGAGTAATTGGAAAAGATTGTATAGTCAAGCAATTGTAGTAGAATAAAAGGTTTATAGGTAAAACCAATTTTAAAAACCTAAATCCATATTGTATAAAGGAAAAATAATATGAAAAAGAAAATTATAATTTTTGTTCTAATTTTAGTAGTTATACTTTTAGTAGTTTTTGGAGTTGTATTTTCTATTAATAAAGCAAAAGAAAACCAAATGCAAACTATAAAAACATTTTATTCATACATAAATGAGCAAAAATATGAAGAAATGTATGAAATGCTTTCAAAAGAATCTAAAAATAATTTTTCAAAAGAAGATTTTATAACAAGAAATAAAAATATTTATGAAGGCATAGGAACAGCTTCTCTTGAAATTAATAATTTAGAAATAACTGGAAAAGAAGGCAAAACAATTAATTTATCTTATAATGAGAAATTTTATACAACTGCAGGAGAAGTAAATTTTAATAATTCTGCTCAAATAATAAAAGAAGATGAGGAATATAAAATTAATTGGTCTTCAAAACTAATTTTTCCAGAATTAGAAGAAAACTATAAAGTTAGAATATCTACTTTAAAAGCAAAAAGAGGTTCTATACTAGATAGAAATGGTAAAGAGTTAGCATATGATGGTTCTATTTCTCAAGTAGGTATTGTACCTGGAAAATTAGGAGATGACAAAGAAGGAAACATATCAAAGATTTCTGAGTTATTAGATGTTTCAGTAGAAAAAATAAATAATTTGCTTGGTGCTTCTTATGTAAAAGATGATACTTTTGTTCCAGTTAAGAAGATATCTAAAAATTCTCCAATTAAAGAACAATTATTGCAGATTCCAGGAATTTTAATAAACAATATAGATGGAAGAGTTTATGATTTAGGAGAAGAAGCAGCACATTTGGTAGGATATATTCAACCAATTAATGAAAAAGAACTAGAAAGTCATGAGGGACAAAATTATACATCATCTAGTTTAATAGGTAAATCAGGATTAGAATATGCTTATGAAGAAAAATTAAGAGGAATAGATGGTGCTGAAATATATATTGAAAATGAAAAAGGTGATAGAGTAAAAACGATTATTACTCAAGAAAAGAAAGATGGCGAAAGTGTTCAAACAACAATAGATTTAGACCTTCAAAAAAGTTTTTATGATCAAATGAAAAATGATAAAGGATTTTTTGTAGTGATGAATCCAGAAACAGGAGAAGTCTTAGCATTAGTAAGTACACCATCTTTTGATTCTAATGAATTTATTTTAGGAATGACTAATGAAAGATGGAACTTTTTAAATGAAGATGAAAATAAGCCTTTATATAATAGATTCAAACAAAGTTATTGTCCTGGCTCTACATTTAAACCAATAACAGCTTTAATAGGATTATCTGAGGGTGTAATTGATTCTAGTACTGAATTTAATTATTCTGGAACAAGTTGGCAAAAAGATAAAAGTTGGGGAGATTACTTTATTACTACTTTAACAGAATATAATGAAGCTAAAAATGTTGAAAATGCTTTAATTCGTTCTGATAATATATTTTTTGCACAGCTTGCTTTAAAAATAGGTGAAAATAAATTTTCTGAAAAATTAGATGAATTAAATTTTGGAGCAAATTTAGATTTCCCAATTACTTTAAAGGCTTCTCAATATATAAATAAAGATAGTAAATTTACGGAAACAAAACTTGCAAATTCTGGATATGGACAAGGAGATGTATTAGTAAATCCTATTCACATGGCATCAATATATTCTATGCTTGTAAATAATGGAAGTATGATAAAACCATATTTAGAATTTAAATATGATATTAAACCTGAATATATAAAAGAAAATGTTTTTTCAAGTGAAGCAATTGAAAAAGTAAAAACTGCATTAACAAAAGTTGTTGAAACACCACAAGGAACAGCATACGATGCTAAAATACAAGGACTTACAATGCTAGGTAAAACAGGAACAGCAGAATTAAAACAATCAAAAGATGATACTGAAAGTGGAACATTAGGTTGGTTTAATTGTATAACATTAAATCGTGAAGGTGGAAATTTACTTATTGTTGGTATGGTAGAAAATGTACAAAACAATACTAGTGGTGGAAGTCATTATGTAATTTCAAAAATAAAAAGTATATTAAATAAATAATTTTTATAAATTTTGAAACCAAAACCTATTCTAATTTGTATTAATAATAGATAGGAGGAATGTAAATGCAGAACCAAAAAGAAAATTATATTAAAGAAATAATAAACAAATATGCAGACATGGTATATAGAATTGCACTTACAAGATGCGGAACTATTGAAAATGCAGAAGATGTATTCCAAGATGTGTTTTTAAAATTTAGTGAAAAAATTCCAAAATTTAAAAATAGTGAACATGAAAAGGCATGGTTAATTCGTGTTACCATAAATTTAACAAAAAATGTGAAAAACAATAATTGGAATAGAAAAGTTATTTCTTTAGATGAAAATATTCCTTTTGAAGAAAAAGAAGAGATGGATGTGTTTTCTGCGGTATGTGAACTTCCTCTAAACTACAAAACTGTTATATACCTTTCTTATTATGAAGGATATAAAGTAAAAGAGATAGCAAATCTTATGAATACAAATGAAAATACAATAAAAACGTGGCTATCTAGAAGTAGAGAAATTCTAAAAGAAAAATTGGAAGGAGGTTTTGAAGATGAACAAGGATAATTATAAAAAAGCTTTAGACCAAATTCATGCAAGCGATAAATTAAAAGAAAAAACTTTTGAAAAAATAAATAATCATAAAAAAATAGATGTTTTCAAAATTTTATCAATGGTAGCGGTCGTAGTTGTAGTGTTTTCAGTTTCAATTTTTGAATTTCAAAATTTAAAACATGAAGAAAATGAAACTACTACTCAAATTACTAATACAGAAATGTTAGCTAAAAATGATCTTCCAAGATTTAAAAGCATGGAAGAGCTAAGAGAAGTTTTAAGTGAAAACAAAAAAGCTACACGAGGATATAATGGAGAATTACAAAAAGAAGAATCTATTACTGATTCAATTGCTAAATCAACTACAACAAATGACCTTGCTTTTTATGAAGAAAAATCAAGCTTAGATTATTCTAAAACAAATACGCAAGTAAAAAATGTTGATGAAGCAGACATTGTAAAAACAGATGGAACATACATCTATTATATTACTAACAATGTAGTTTATATTATTAAAGCAGACAGCCTGGACCTAATTACATTTTTAAAATATGATGATAATCAAACATCAAGATTTTCTCCTTACGAATTATATATAAATGAAAATAAAATGATAGTTCTAGGAAATTACTATGAATATACAGAAAATACTTCAAGAACTGAAGCGGATATTGCTTATGACTATGTGGGCATAAGAAATAAAAATATAGCAAAAGCAATTGTTTATGATATCACAGACAGAAGTAATCCTGAAATAATAAGAGAAGTTGGATTAGATGGAACTTATATTAATTCTAGAATGATAGGAGATAACATATATTTTATAAGCAGAAAATATTTTAGTTTTTATAGTGATGAATTAAAAGATGAAGATATTTTACCAGTAACTTATGATTCTTCAAAATCAAATGAATATTCAAATATTTCATATAAAGATATTGCATATTTTTCAGGCACTCAAAATTATGATTATATGTTAGTAGGTGGATTTAATATAAACAATAAAGAAGAAGTAAAAGTAGAAAGCTTTTTTGGAGCAAGTAATGACATATATGCAAGCGAAAAAAGCTTATATATAACACAAATTTCTTATGGAGAGAATTATACTTATAATGGATGTAAAACAATAATATATAAATTTGATTTAGATTCTACTAATATTAGTTTAGTAGCAAAAGGAGAAGTTGAAGGACATATAAAGAATCAATTTTCTATGGATGAGTATGATGGCTTCTTAAGAATAGCTACAACTATTGAAACCTATGATGAACCAATAAGTGAAATACAAGAAGAAACAACTGTTACTGTTAATATTGGAGAAAGAAAAACTAAAAATGCATTATTTATATTAAATGATGAATTAAAAGAAGTAGGAAAAATAGATGATTTAGCACCAGATGAACAAATATATTCAGTTAGATTTATGGGAAAGATTGGATATATTGTTACTTTTAAAGAATTAGATCCATTATTTGTAATTGATTTATCAAATCCTGAAAATCCTATAATAAAAGGTGAATTAAAAATTCCTGGTTATAGTTCATATTTACATCCTTATGATGAAAGTCACATAATTGGAATAGGTCATAACACAAAGCAGAATAAAAATGGTGGAGTAACAAATACAAATATGAAAATATCTATGTTTGATGTTTCAGACTTAGAAAATCCTAAAGAAATTTTTTCAGAAGATATAGGAGAAGGTTATGCATATTCGGAGTTAGAATATAATCATAAAGTTTTGTTTTATAGCAAAACAAAAAATTTAATAGGATTTCCAATAACTATTAGAGAATCAAATTATAAAAATGATAGAAATGGATTTATAATTTTTAAAATAGATTTAGAAAATGGAAAATTTGAAAAACACGGAGAAATATTACAAAAAATAGATTATAGAACAAATATAGATAGAGCAATTTATATAGAAAATACTTTATATACTTTAGCTGATACTCAAATAGTTTCTTATGATTTAAATACTTTACAAGAAATTAAAAAATTAAATTTGGAAAATAATAATTAATACTAATAAATCATATTAAATATTTAAAATAAAATACTCTTTTTTTTTGAAAAGGAGTATTTTATTAATATTTTATGAAATCTATTGACTTTAAATTTACTTTAGGTAATATATTATATATAAAAATATAATATTTATTAACTAAGGAGAAATAATGAATTAAGAAGGTTTATTTGCAGTTGGATTTAATAAAAAAATTCAATTTGAAAATTCATTTTATTGTGCAGAATTTGTTAAGTATGTTTTAGAAAAATCAGGAATAAATAATAATTTGCCAGATATGGTAAAACCAGAAGATTTTAAAAAAATAGAAGGTTTAAAATTAATATATCATGGAAGACTTAAAGATTATAATGTTAAAAAAATTAATCTAGCTGAAAAAGTTAGATTAAATAGCATAAAAGAAATAGCAACACAAAAAATATAGTATTAGAATTTAATCTAATACTATTTTTTTAAAAAAAACTTATATAACCTTTAAAAAAGTTTGACTATTACAACATTCTAATGTTATAATATTATACGATAGTTGTAGTATGTTTAAAAGGGGGTTTATAAATATGAAAATTAAAGAAATAATTGCGTTTTTTATCGTTACAGTTCTTATATTCATTCAATTTACATGGGTAAAAATCAATAATAATGTTTATGCAAATGATGATGTTCAAGAAACAATTGCTACAAGATATTTCTTTAATCAATTAACAGATGAAGCTAAAGAATTTTATTATGCAATGGAAAAAATGCTTGAGGATGGAAGTTTAAAAACAGGAACAGCAAACTATGATCTTGTTGCTAATAATCGTGTTTCTCAAGAGCAACTTTCTAGTTATGCAAACGGTTCTCAAGATTTACTTATATCAATGGGAGCAGCTAGAGATGCTTTTGTAGCTGATCACCCAGATATTTTCTATGTAGATTTTGATTATTTAACATTAAGAGTAACTTCAAAAGATGGAAAGTATTATGCAACTTTAGGAACAGGTAGAGGTGATTCTTATAGAAATAAGGCTTTTTTAGATAAAAGTGTAGAAGATATTGAAAAATCTATTTCTGCAGTTGAAAAAAGAGTTGATGAAATTGTTCAAGAAGCAAAAAACATTCAAGTTGAAGAAAATCAAAATTTAGTTGAACAACAAGTAAAATATGTTCATGATCAAATAATTTATAATGCAGACTATACTTATGAAGGAGAAACAAAAGATGGAGCAAGTGACTATAATGTAAGAAATGTTTATGGAGCATTTGTTGCAAATGAAACAGGAGAAAATAATATTTTAGATAATAATCCTGAAACAAAAGCAAACGGACAAATGGTTTGTGAAGGATATGCTAGAGCTGTAAAAATGGTTTTAGATGAATTAAATATTCCTTGTATTTTAGTAACTGGTATTTATAAACACACAGAAGAAGAATTAGAACCACATATGTGGGATTATGTTCAATTAGAAGATGGAAAATGGTATGCAGTAGATGCTACATTTGATGATCCATCTACAGGCACTGAAAAATCAGAATATTTATTAGTAGGAGATGATAAAGTAGGTGCAAAACATATTCCAACAGGAATAATGTCTGAGTCTAATTATGAATTTACATATCCAAAACTTCAAACAGTAAGTGATAAATTTGAACCAGTTTATAATACAGATGGACTAGTTGTTGAATTAGATGATGAAGCTTATGATGAAGAAGAAGATGTAGATTCTGGTATATTTAGAATAAGTTATAAAAATATGGGATATAAAGCTGCTGCAGAAAAAGGATATTATATAGTAGCAAATTATTATCAATATTATCCAGGAACAGATAATTGGATAGAATCAGGATGGGGATATTTACGTACAGACTTTGAATTATATCCAATTAAAGATATAACAGATGAAAATGGAAATTCATATTTACAAACGGCTATTTCAAATTGTAAATATATACAAGTTGCTGTTACAGATATTGCACCAGCACCACATAATCCACAAGAAAGAGATCCTAACAAAATTGCTAGAGAAACAACTTATTTTGGAACACCAAGTTCTTTTATAGTAATGTCAGATAAAATATATAATCCAAATGGAGATTATGTTGCACCACCTTATGTTAAAACAGTTACACCAATAGTAAATTCAACATTATACATAGGTAGTACTTATCATGTAACCGTAGAATATGATGATGTATTAATACCAACTGATGATGAAGATATAAAAATGACAGTTTCAGTACCATCTTCTCCAAATAATGATTTAAATAAATACTATAAAGTAGAAAACTTTAATTTTGATGGAATAAGTACTTTTTCATTTGATTTCACACCAAGTGAAATGTATGAAGATGATTCAGTATATTATTTAATATCTTTTAAAGGTGTAGTAGGTGCAAGAAGCGGAAAAGTTCCAAATGATTTATCTTATTTCTGTGCTCATAGATGTGATGCTTATGCTTTAAGAGCTTCACAAGGAGTTGATTGGAATGTATTTGGTAAACCACAATTAATGGAAAATACAGACCTTTCTACAAAAGGATGGCAAACAAGTGATGGAGAAACTCTAGATGATTTAGCAGATTCTTTAAAACACAGAATGGCTCTTGTAGCTATAAAAGCAGATGAATCACAAGTTAAAGAAATGAATAATGTTCTTTCAAATGATGATAAAACAGGAAAAGATACAGTTTTATCTGAGGAAACATATAATATAAAACTTACATTATGTAAAAAACAAGTTATAAGTACAGGACAGAAAGTTAGAGTACGTCTTGGATTCCCTCCAGGATATGGACCTGAAGATGAAGGTGTTACATTTAAAGCATATCACTTCACAAAAAATGATCAAGGACAAATAATTGATGTAGAAGAAATACCTGTTGTTGTAACAAAACTTGGATTAATTGTTATGTGTGATTCATTTAGTCCATTTACAATTGCTGCCGTAGAAGAAAAAAATGAAGAAGTAGATTCAACTAAAACAGTTGTAATTTCAGAAACAGATGGTGGTACAGTTTCTGTAAATGGTAAAGGAGATGAAAAAGTAATTACATTAGAACCAGAAGATGAAATAACAATTAATATAAATCCTAATGAAAATTATGAAATAGATGAAGTAGTAGTAGGAAATAAAGTAAAAGAATTAGAAAATACAATAACACTTAATTATAATGATTTAACAGAAAAAACAACAATGGTAAAAGTTGTTTTTGCAACAAAAAATACTCATACAGAAGAAAAAAATGAAGGTTTAGAATTAGTAGCTCAACCAATTACTGCACAACCTACATTTACAGCTAAACTTACAACATCACTTAAAGATTCAGAAAAACTAGTTCCAGGACAAGAATTTACAGTTACAGCATCAATTGATACACTTACTGATGTTGGAGAAGGATTACTTGCAATTGGTGGAAAATTAAAATTTGATACTTCTATGTTAGAATTTGTAAATGGAACTCTTTTAGGTTCTGAAAATTGGAATTTATCACAAGAAAATTATAATATAGAAAACTTTAAATTTATAACAGATAGCAATAAATATATTAAAGAGCCTGGAGAAGTATTTACAATTAAATTTAAAGTAAAAGATGATGCTATTCCAGGTGAAACAACTTCTATTCAATTAACAGATTTAGAAGGCTCTGCAGGAATAAAAGATGCAGAAGAAAATATAGTTCCAACAAATGCAACTGCATCATCAACACAAATTAGTGTTGATATTACAAATCCAATTGTAGAAGATAAATTAACATCATCTGTTTATGATATAGAAGAGTATTACATTAAAAATGTTTCTTCAAATACTACTGTTGCAAAATTTAAATCAAATTTAGAATATTCAAAAGAGCCAGTAATTACAAAAGTTGATGCAGAGGGAAAAGAAGTTGTATCAAATGATAATGATTTAGTTACAACAGGAACCAAAGTATCAGTTGGAGAAAACATAAGCTGTACTATCATTATTTTGGGTGATGTTGATGCTGATGGACAAGCAATGAAAATAAATGATATTGGAAAAATAAAAACACATTATATAGGAACTTCACAATTATTAGGTGTTTATGCTATGGCTGCAGACTTAAATAATAATGGAAAAGTAGATATAAATGACTTAGCAAAAATGAAATTAGAATATATTGGAAGTGCAAAAGTTCCAGAAGAAGTACAAGAGTAAGATTAGATAATTTAGTATAATATGATAAAAATATTTTGTTATACTAAAAATATAGATTTAATCTAAAGGAGAAAAAATGAAAAAAATATTTAATTTAAGTTTAGTAATATTACTAATAATGTTATTTTTTACATCTACTGCCTATGCTGCAATAAATGCAACTATGACATTAAGTCCATCTAAAACAAAGTATGAAAAAGATGAAGAAATAGTTGTAAGTGTTAAAGTAAAAACAGACAAAGCTTTTGTAGCTTTAGGCTCTACTTTAGAATATGACAAAGAAAACTTGGAATATGTAAAAATGCAAGGACAAAATGGATGGGATACACCATCTTATAATCCTGAAAATGGAAGACTTGTAACAACAGGTAGTAAAACAGAAGCTTTTGATGAAACTTTATTTACAATAACTTTTAAAGCTAAAACAGATAATGTAAGTAATGTTAAAATAACAATGAAGGATACTGAAGTTGGTGATGGAGACTCAGAAGAAGCACAATTAAAAGATGTAACTGCAACAATTAGTATAGCAGAAGCAGTATCAGATCCAAGCACACCAGATAATCCATCAAATCCAAGTACACCTTCTGAACCAGATAACCCAAGCGATTCTGATAAACCATCAAATCCTAATAATTCAGGAAACAAAGACACAAATACAAATACAAATACTAACAAAAATAATAACACTAATAGTAATACTAATTCAAATAATAATTCAAATCAAAATAAAGCAAAAAATACAAATGTTGATCAAGGTGATAATTTAGTGAATAAAATATTACCAAAAACAGGTGGAGGAAATGTGTTCATTATCTCTCTAATAATAATTGCTTTTGTTGTAGGTATAGCATACTTTTATAAATTGAAAATACTAAAAATAAGTATGGGCGAAGATAAAAAAAGAAAAAAACATTAGAAAATAAAAATAGGAATTAATAATATTAATTCCTATTTTTGTAATGCAAATAAATAAGGAGTTTTATTTAATGAAAAAATTTTTCTTAATTTCTATAGTTATTTTTTTAATAATTTTACTGTTGGTTTCAATTTTATTCATTAATAAGCTAAATAAAATTAATTTTGTAGAAATACCAAAAGAAGAAATTGAAATTTCTGATGGTGTAAAAGAAAAATTAAACGAATATAGAAATATAGTTTTATTGGGCATAGATAATAAAGGTGATTATGTTGGTAGAAGTGATTGCATAATAATATTTTCTTTAAATGAAAAAAATGGAAAAGTAAAAATGACATCGATATATAGAGATACATATGTAGAAGTTCCAAATCATGGATACACAAAAATTAATCATGCATATGCATATGGAAAAGAAACTCTAGCATTAACTACAATTAATAGAAATTTGGATTTAGATATAGAAGATTTTGTAACAATAAATTTTGAAGTAGTAAAAATGGTAGTAGATTATTTGGGAGGAGTCGAAATTAATTTAACAGATGCCGAAGCAAGTCAAATAGATGGAATAGATAAAGCAGGAACTTATAATTTAAATGGTGAGCAGGCTTTAAAATATGGAAGAACAAGATATATAGATACAGATTATAAAAGAACAGAAAGAATGAGAAATGTAATAATAAAATGTTTTGAAAAAATTCAAAATATGTCTTTAATTGAGTTAAATGATTTTTTGGATAGGTTATTGCCAGAAATTAGAACTAATATAGACAAAAAAGAAATAACAAAAATGTTAACTAAATTAAATGATATAAAAATAGAAAACAGTATGGGATGGCCTTATGAAGTATCAGGCCAAATTATAGATAAAGTGTGGTATGGAATACCTGTTAATTTAAAAGATTGTGTTCAGAAATTACATAAAGATTTATTTGAGCAAGAAAACTATGAAACTACTACTGTGGTAAACAATATTAGTCAAAAAATAATTGAAATGACTGGTGTTAAATAGAATTTAAAATTAAAATAGGAAAAGGGAGAAAAAAATGCCATCTTGGATAACACATTTAGTAACAGCAAATAATTTAATTGATAAACTAGAAATTGAAGATAAAAATAGTTTTTTCTTTGGAAATGTAATGACAGATATATTACTTAATTACATAGTTGAAAAAACTAGTATTCATAAAAATTATAAAACAACACATTTTGCAGAAAATAGAATTATAAATGGAGTTGAATATGAATTTCCAGTTCCAGATAAATTTTTTAATGAATATAAAAATAAAATGAAAAATCCAATTATATTAGGGTTTTATATACATCTTCTTACAGATTATTTTTGGAATATATTTTCTTATGGAAATTATTATAAAAGAGATAATGATTTAGTAGCAGTTAAATTTTTGGATAATCATTGGGAAAGTTTCCCTTTTAATGATGCAATACAAATAAAACAAAAAGATTTTAGAATTTTTACAAAATATTTGAAAAATAATTTTAAAGTTCCAAAGGTAAAGTATGATATAAATTTACTAGAATTGTCGAAAGATATAATAGAAATACCTTTAACAGAAGAAGATATAAAAAAAGCTATTGAAAAAATTAAATATTTTAGTGGTGAAGTTTCAGATAATCTTGTAACAGGAGATTATAAAATTTTTACAGAAAATCTTTTAAAAGAAAATTTTAAAAAAAGTATAGAATTTATAAATGATGAATTAAACAAAAAAATATAAAAAACAACTTAAAAAATTTAAGTTGTTTTTTATATTTAAAGACTTACAAAAATGTAAGGTTATTTTTTAATCTATTATGTTATAATGACCAAAAAGGAGGTTGAAATGCAAAAAATATTAATAGTAGAAGATGATGAGAAATTAAGAAAAGAATTAGAAATATTTTTAACTAATAATGGATATAGTGTAGAAAGTTTAAAAACTTTTAATAACACTATTTTAGATATTTTAAATAAAAAACCAGATTTAGTTTTGTTAGATATAAATCTGCCAGGTGTAGATGGTGAATTTGTTTGCAAAGAAATTAGAAAAACATCTAATATGCCAATTATAATAATAACATCTAAAAATAATGAAATAGATGAATTGCTTTCTATAAATTATGGTGCAGATCATTACATTACAAAACCTTTTAACATTCAAATTTTACTTGCAAAAATTGCATCTCTTTTAAGAAGAAGTACTTTAACATTACAAGAAGAAATTAAAGGAAAAGACTTTGTTTTAAATATATCTAGAAGCGTAATAGAAAAAGATGGAAAAGAAATAGAACTTACAAAAAATGAATTTAAAATTTTAAAATATTTGTTAGAAAGACAAAACAAAATTGTTTCAAGAGAAGAAATAATGGATTATTTATGGGATAGTGAGAGTTTTGTTGATGACAATACTTTAACAGTAAATATTACAAGACTTAGAAATAAATTAGAAGAAATGAATTTAAAAGAAATATTGGAAACTAAAAGGGGACAGGGGTATATTTTAATACAAAAATAGTATTTATATTAATATTAAAATATATTAAAAAATGAATTATTTAATTTTTGATAGTGTAGTTTAAAAATGAAATTATTAATTATAAGAAAGGATTTTTATGAAATTTAAAACTTTTATTAAAGACAAATTTATACAAATATGTTTAATACTTTTTAGTTTGTTTACAATAGAAATATTTTTAATGATATATCCTATTGGAAAATTTTTAAAAATTTATATACCAACATGTATTTTAAGTTTTTATTTTGCATCAATTATTATTGAATATATAAATAAAAATAGGTATTATAAAAAAATATTTAAATTACTTTATGAACTAGATGATAAATATTTTATTAATGAAATTACTGAAAAACCAAATTTTGTTGAAGGAGAAGTAATGAACGAAATCTTGGAAGAAGTAAACAAATCAATGATTGAAAATGTTAATAAATATAAATATTCTCTAGAAGATTATAAAGAATATATTGAAATGTGGATTCACGAAATAAAACTTCCAATAGCTACTAGCAAAATGATAGTTGAAAACAACAAAAATGAAGTAACAAAAAGCATAAATGAAGAAATAGATAAAATAGAAAACTATGTAGAACAAGCACTTTTCTATGCAAGAAGCAATACAGTTGAAAAAGATTACTACATAAGAAAAACTTCTTTTAGTGAAATTGTAAATGAAGTAATTTTAAAAAACAAATCTTTTATGCTAGAGGATAAAGTTTCAGTTAATTTACATGATTTAAATCTAAGTGTAAACACAGATAGTAAATGGATTGTTTTTATTTTAAATCAAATTATTCAAAATAGCATTAAATATAAAAAGTTAAATGAAAATTTAGAAATAGAAATATATGCAAATGAAGGAAAAGAAAACGCCATTTTATATTTAAAAGATAATGGAATGGGAATAAAGCAAGGAGAAGTACCAAGAGTTTTTGAAAAAGGTTTTACTGGAACAAATGGCAGAATTATAAATAAAAAATCAACAGGAATAGGACTTTTTCTTTGTAAAAAATTATGTGACAAGTTAGGAATTTTAATAAGCATATCTTCAGAAGAAAACATTGGAACAGAAGCAAAACTAGTTTTTCCAAATAGCAGTTATATAGATATGAAATAAGTAATCTTACAAAAAAGTAAGAAAACTGTAAGTAAAATCGATTGTAGCTTTTTAAAAGAATTTTTATAATAAATTTAGTTTTAAAATTTATTATATTGAAGGAAGGTTTTTAAATGGAAAAGATTTTAGAAGTTAAAAACATCGAAAAATATTATGGAAATAAATCTAATTTAACAAAAGCAATAGATAATATTAGTTTTGATGTAAATTCAGGAGAATTTGTTGGAATAATGGGAGCTTCAGGCTCTGGCAAAACAACACTTTTAAATTGTATAGCTACAATAGACAAAGTAACAAGTGGACACATTTTTGTAGGAAATAAAGATATTACAAAATTAAGAGGAAATTCTTTAAATAA
This sequence comes from uncultured Clostridia bacterium, assembly GCA_947627185.1. Classification (GTDB taxonomy): domain Bacteria; phylum Bacillota; class Clostridia; order TANB77; family CAG-508; genus Scatovivens. The sequence goes on from CANQVF010000001.1 coordinate 123,815, forward strand.
ATTTAGAAGAGAAGAACTTCGGATTTATTTTTCAAGATTTTAATTTGTTAGATACTTTAACTTGTTATGAAAATATAGCTTTAGCCTTAACAATTCAAAGAATAAATCCACACGAAATTGAAAAAAGAGTTTTAAATATTGCAGATAAATTAGAAATAAGAGATATTCTAAAAAAATATCCTTATCAAGTTTCAGGTGGTCAAAAGCAAAGAGTAGCATCATGTAGAGCAATTATAACAAATCCTAAAATGGTTTTAGCAGATGAACCAACAGGAGCTTTAGATTCAAAATCAGCAAGACAACTATTAGAAAACTTTGAGTTTTTAAATAAAAATTTAAATGCAACAATATTAATGGTTACACATGATGCTTTTACAGCTTCTTATGCAAATAGAATTTTATTTATTAAAGATGGAAAAATTTTTAATGAATTAATAAAAGGAACTGACACAAGAAAACAATTTTTTGAAAAAATAATTGATGTTCAAACACTTCTTGGAGGTGATTTAAATGCTTGTTTTTAAATTATCTCTTAAAAACATGAAAAAAAGCATAAAAGATTATGCTATATATTTTTTAACATTAGTTTTGGGTGTAGCAATTTTTTATATGTTTAATTCTTTAGATAGTCAAGAAGCAATGCTTGAAGTATCTAAAAGTACACATGAACTAATAAAATTAATGATATCAATGCTTGGAATAGTATCAGTTTTTGTAGCAATAGTACTAGGACTACTTATAGTATATGCAAACAATTTTTTAATAAATCGAAGAAAAAAAGAATTTGGAATATATATGACTCTTCGGAATGGGGAAAGGACAAATATCTAAAATAATACTATTTGAAACAATTTTGGTTGGAATAATATCTCTTATGATTGGACTTATAATAGGTATTTTTGCATCACAATTTATGTCTATAATTATTGCAAAATTATTTGAAGCAGATATGACTAAATTTAAATTTGTATTTTCAAAAGATAGTACAATAAAAACATGTATTTATTTTGCTGTAATGTATATTGCTGTAATGTTTTTTAACACAATAACTATTTCTAGATATAAACTAATTAATTTATTAAATGCAAACAAGAAAAACGAAACTGTAAAATTCAGAAATCCTATTTTAGCAATTTTAGTTTTTATATTAGGAGTATCAGTTTTAGGATATGCTTATTATATAGTAACTGTAAAAACAAATACTTTAAGAGTTTCCATAGATCTTTTAAAACCAATTTTAATGGGAATATTTGGAACTATTGCAATATTTTGGTCATTATCTGGTTTTGTTTTAACAACTATTCAAAAAATTAAAAAAGTGTATTTAAAAGATACAAATATGTTTGTATTGAGACAAATAAATAATAAAATAAATACAACAGTAATTAGTATGAGCGTAATTTGTTTAATGTTATTTATGACAATTACAATTTTATCATCAAGCTTAGCTCTAAGAAATTCAATGCAAAAAGATTTGATTGAAATGACACCAATGGATATTAACTTAGAAAAAATGGCAAATATTCCAGAAGTTTATAGAAATGCTTATGGTGGAAAAGTGAAATCTACTGAGGCACAAAGAGAAGATTCAAAATTACCAATATCTGAAACTTTAAAAAATAATGGACTTAATATGAACGTTTTAAAAGATATTGTAGAAATTCCAATTTATGCTACAAATGATTTAACTATAGAAACTTTTTTAGGAGATCAATTTGAAGAAATCGATAAAGAATTTCCTTATCTTATTTATTCATCAGCTGAAAAAATCATAAAAATTTCTGATTATAATAAAATAGCAGAAGCTTATGGAATAGAAAAATATGAGCTAAATGATGATGAATATATTATGGTATGTGAATTTGAAAATCAGGTAGATATAAGAAATAGAGCATTAGCAGATGGAAAAAACTTTTTACAAATAGCAGGAAAAACATATAAATCTAAATATAATGAATGTAAAAAAGGATTCTATGAGATGTCTACTTCTCATATAAACATAGGATTTTTGTTAGTTCCAGATAACTGCAATTTAACAGAAGACATGAAAGAAACATATTTTTTAACTGCAAATTATAATGCAGAAACTGATGAAGAAAAAGAGAAAATAGAAGAAATATTTTCAGAAAATAGTGGAACTTCAAATTTAATAACATCACTAGATAAGAATGGAATAGAATTAGATGGAATGACTAAAATTTCACTTGTTGAGGCAAGTTTAGGATTAGTAACAATAATAATATTTATTGCAATTTATTTAGGTGCTGTATTCTTAATAGCAAGTAGTGTTATTTTAGCTTTAAAACAACTAACAGAAAGTTCTGATAATAAACAAAGATATACTATTTTAAGGAAAATAGGTTGTGATGAAAAAATGATAAATAAATCTTTATTTATTCAAATAGGAATATTTTTCATGTTACCACTTGTTTTAGCTATAATTCATTCTATTTTTGGAATACAATTTGCATTAAATATTTTATCTGGAATTGCAAAATCTAAAGAATTATTACCATCAATTATAGCAACAGCAATTATAATTACAGTTATATATGGTGCGTATTTTATGGCTTCATATTTTGGAAGCAAAAATATTATAAGAGAAGATTAGATGATAACTATAAATTGTTAGAAAGAATGAACTTTTATAAAATCCCCTCAAAAAAGTTCAAAAAATTTTAAGCAAGGTAAAAAATTACCTTGCTTATTTTAAATGTATATAATCTTGTTTTTTATATAATAAAATGATAAAATTAAAAGACTAATATAATTCATATAAGAATGATAAAAGGAGAAATAATGTTTAAATTACATTCAGAATATAAACCAACTGGTGACCAACCAGAAGCAATTGAATATTTAAGTAATGGGATTAAAGAAGGAAAAAAATTTCAAACACTTCTTGGTGTTACAGGTTCTGGAAAAACTTTCACAATGGCAAATGTAATAGAAAAAGTACAAAAACCAACATTAGTTTTAGCACATAATAAGACTTTAGCTGGACAATTATATTCAGAATTTAAAGAATTTTTTCCAGAAAATAATGTAGAATATTTTGTTTCGTATTATGATTATTATCAGCCAGAAGCATATATTGCCTCTTCAGATACTTATATTGAAAAAGATGCATCTATTAATGATGAAATAGATAAACTTCGCCATTCTGCAACAGCATCATTATTTGAAACAAGAGATGTAATAATAGTTGCTTCTGTATCTTGCATATATGGTTTAGGTGACCCAATAGATTATGAAAATATGATAGTATCTCTTCGTCCAGGAATGGAAAGAGATAGAAATGAAATAATGAGAAAATTAGTAAATATGCAGTATACAAGAAATGAAATGGATTTTAAAAGAGGAACATTTAGAGCCAAAGGAGATATTTTGGAAATTTTTCCATCAAATAAAGAAGAAACAGCTATAAGAGTTGAATTTTGGGGTGATGAAATAGATAAAATTTCAGAAATAAATCCTCTTACAGGAAAAGCAGTAGCTACTAGAGAACATGTTATGATTTATCCAAACTCTCACTATGTAACAAGCAAAGATAAGCTTGAAAGAGCTTTAGAAACAATAGAAGAAGAGATGGAAGAAAGAGTAGAATATTTTAAACAAAATAAAAAATTAATTGAAGCACAACGTATAGAAGAAAGAACAAATTTTGATATTGAAATGCTTAAAGAAACAGGTTTTTGTCAAGGAATAGAAAATTATTCAAGACATATTAGTGGAAGAAAAGCTGGAAGTCCACCATATACTTTATTTGATTATTTTCCTGATGATTTTCTTTTACTTATAGATGAATCCCATGCTACAATTCCACAAGTAAGAGCTATGTATAATGGAGATAGAGCAAGAAAAGAATCTTTAGTAAATTACGGTTTTAGACTTCCATCAGCATTTGACAATAGGCCTCTTAGATTTGAGGAATTTGAACAAAGAATAAATCAATGTATTTTTGTTAGTGCAACACCAGCTGATTATGAAAAAGAACATAGTAAAGAAAATGTTGTAGAACAAATTATTCGTCCAACAGGACTTTTAGATCCTAAAATTGAAGTAAAACCAACTGAAAATCAAATAGATGATTTAATGGAACAAATTAATGTTCAAGTTGAAAAAGGAGATAGAGTTTTAGTAACAACACTTACTAAAAAAATGGCAGAAGATTTAACAGCCTTTTTAAGAAATGCTGGAGTTCGTGTACGTTATATGCATTCAGACATAAAAGCATTAGAAAGAATGGAAATAATAAGAGATTTACGTATAGGAGAATTTGATGTGTTGGTAGGTATAAATCTTTTAAGAGAAGGTTTAGATATACCAGAAGTATCATTAGTTGCTATACTTGATGCAGATAAAGAAGGTTTTTTACGTTCAGAACGTTCTTTAATTCAAACAATTGGACGTGCTGCTAGAAATACAGAAGGAAGAGTTATAATGTATGCAGATGAACTTACAGAATCAATGGAAAAAGCAATTTCTGAAACTAATAGAAGAAGAAGTTTGCAAGAAAAATATAATGAAGAACATAATATTACTCCTCAAACAATTAGAAAATCAGTTCGAGATGTAATAAAAGCAACTCTTGTTGAAGATATTCAAAGTAAATATAATATTGATGAAAATGAAAGCATAGAAGATATTATTGAAAAATTAACAGATGAAATGCTTGTTTTTGCGAGAAAAATGGAATTTGAAAAAGCAGCTGAATTAAGAGATAAAATAAAAGAATTAGAAAAGTTTAAAACAGAAAAATAATTATAATTTATAGAATTAAATCTAAGATTTAGATATAGAGCAAACACTTGAATTATAAAGAAAAATATGGTAAAATATAAAAAGTATCGTTTTAGTAATTAGGAGATTATATGGAGAATAAAGTAAAATCTTTAGAAGAAGTAAGTAAAGAAATTAATGAAACATTAGGAGAATTTAAACAATTTAGTTCACAAAATAAATATTATATGGTTGGTTATAGAGGAAAAGGTATTAACTTGGAAAATCAAAAAATAAATACAGATTTAAATTTCCCAGGAACTAGTCAACCAATCTCATTTGGTCATTTTAAATCAAAACAAGGATATAATTCAAAATATAAAAATAATAAAGAACATGCAAATCACTATGGAGAATATTTAGCTTATATTATATTAAAGCAATTAGGAAAAAAAGCATGTAAAGTAGATTTAGGTACTATGATAATGAAACATCCTTATACTCAAAAAGATATTTTAGTCGAAGGATGTTTAAGCCATTTTCAATTAACACCACAAGAAATATTTAAGCCTATATCAGTTTCTGTTGTTGATTTTAAAAATGCACATCCTAAGAAATATAGAGAATTAACAGAAAGAGGAAGAACTAGCTCAGAAAGAAATTACACTAATGTAGAAATAATATTAGAAACAATTAACGATTTACTTGAAAAAAGTGGTCAAAAGGAAAAAATACCTGAAATAAGAAAAAAATTTTTTGATATGTGTATGTTTGATATAAAATTTGCAAACAGAGATAGACATGATGAAAACTTTGGTTTAAGAATTAATCAAGATACCGATGAAATAGATTTTTATCATTTATTTGATAATGAACAAATTTTAGGATTTCAAGAAGATAAAGCTAATATTCAAAAATATTTATCAAACAGCAAAGAATATCAAAAATTTAAAGATAGAGAATTAACATCTTGTATAGGAATTCCTTTTAAAACGCAAAAAATAAAACATACTGAATTATTAACATATTTATTAGAAAATTATTATGATGAAACAATGGATTCTTTAAAAGATATAGGTAGATATAAATTAGAAAACCTTGAAGAACTTATGAATATATGTCCAGGATTATCAGATGAACACAAAGAATTAGCTAAAAAAATTTTTATCGAGAGAGAAAAAGAAATAAACGAAACTGTACAAAAATTTGAAAAAGAACGAATGAATAGAACTTATGAAGATGATAGTGATCAATTATCTGTATAAGGGAAAGGGTACAAAATGGAATATTTATATTTAAAATGGATTAATTATAAAACAGGAAAAAAATATTTATTAGGAGCTTTATTTAGAGATAAAGAAAAAGGTAAATATTATTTTAAAATGAGCAAAAAACATGTAGAGAAAGCTTTAGAAGAAAAAGCTATTTCAAGATCTATTTTACCTTTTTCAGATTTTGATAAAATTTATGAAAGTGATGAAATTTTTCCAATTTTTAAAATAAGATTACCAAAAATAGAAAGATACACTGATGATGAAATCAAAGAATTATTAAAAGATATGCAAATGGATGAGTATGATGAATTTGAATATTTAAGAAAAACTAAAGGTGTTTTAGTAACAGATAAATTCATAATAGAAGAGGAGAAATAGAAATGTTAAGTTTCAAAAATATTGATGAGTTTATACCACGTAGATTTGAAACAACAGGAATGTTAAAAGGAAAAAGATGGTATACAGATTCTAAAAGAAATCGTATGGGTCTTTTTAAACCACAAAGAAATGAATTTGGTGATAAAAAAGTTTTTTGCGCAAATCATTATGGAGAATTTATAGGGCATTTATTAGCATTAAATGCTTCTATACCATCTTGTCAAGTTGAACTTGCACATTTATCAAAATATTTTTCAAATATTCATAAATTTCTAAATAATGGTACCCCAATTCCAAAAGATGGATGTATTAGTTATAGTCAATTATCTTCAGATGATGAATTAGATCCAGGAAAAATAGTAATTAGTTGTTTTAATACTAGGGATTCTAAAAAATATGATGAATTAACAAAAAATGATATTAGAAATATGGACAAGAATGATAATATTGAAGTTGTATTATCTTCCATAGAATTTAAAACAAGAGATTTTTATAAATATAAACAAGATATTTCAAAAGAGTATATAGATAAAAAAGTAGAAGAAAATAGATATTTAGCAATTCAAATGATGGTATATGATTGCTTATATGGTAATAATGATAGACATGATGAAAATTGGTCTATGAAAAGAAATGATTCTGATATAGAATTATATTCATTATATGATAACGAAAGAGTTTTAGGACTTTATGAAAATCAAAATGTTATTGAAGAAGCTTTAAAAAGTAAAGATGTAGAAAGAGCATCAGATAAAATTTTATTTTCAAGAATGAGAGTTCCTGGTGAAAAAGAGAAATATTCTAATTATAAAAATGTTTTAAAATATTTAATGCAAAACTATAAAAAAGAAACTACACAAGCTTTAGAAAAAAATTTATCAAAAAATTCACCAGAAGTTATACATGCTTTATTAGAATCTTGTGAAGGATTGCCTAAACCTTACATAGATTTTGGAACACAGATATATAAAACAAGATTTGAATTTGCTAGAAATTTATATAAAATTAATTCTCATACATATCCAGAAAGTCCAGTGGAAGAATCAAGATAATTACATAAAAACAATTTTATTAATTGAAAAGATGACTGATTTAAAATCAGTCATCTCTTTTTTTTGAAAAAAATAAAAATACTTTTTACGGTTCGTTTTCGCTGTAATCTTCGAAATCTTTAACCGCATTGTGCCATTCCCATGCAATTCCGCAAGCAAGAGAAGCAACATTTTCATCGAATAAACGCTCATAGATTTTGCCATAAATGTTTGAAAGTTCATCAAGGATTTCATCTTTTACTTTTGGAGCTTCAGAATTTCCATCCCATTTAAGAACATTATAAACATATCGGCGAATGAACTGTTTATCCATGCTAGGTTGCGGTTTACCAACTTCGTATTGACTAGCATCCCAGAACCGGCTACTGTCAGGCGTAAAAGCCTCATCAATCAAAACAATTTGCCAGTTGTCGTTTGGTGACTCCTTCACGAGGCCGAATTCCAGCTTAGTATCAGCAATTATAATACCTTTTTTCAGTGCATAGTCATGAGCAAAGCAGTAGGATTTAAGGGCATACTCGCTAATAGAAACTGCGAGTTTGCGTGCCCAATTTTCTACAGTTTCTTGATTAATTTTTCTTAATGAAAAAGTATTAACAAGAAAATTTTTCATGACTTCTACACTTTCAACAAAGTCAATATTGCGATCATGTTCGCCGTACTCGGCTTTAGTTGATGGAGTATAAATTGGATACGGAAGTTTTTCGGATTCCTTCATTCCAACAGGCAGACGGTAACCATACATAACACCTGTTTTTTTGTATGGATCCCAGCTTTTGGATTCAGGAATATAATATCCCCGTACAATAGCTTCAATTGGAATGGGGATACATTTCCAAGCTACAACACCAGTACCTTCAAACGAATCATCAAGACCGTACTGTAGCATTGCATCAGCACTAGAAGTAACCAGATGATTGTCGATGATTTGTGCGGATTTAAGAAGATGCATCCACCTAAGAGACATTTGGTTTAGGATTAAACCTTTATCTCTGACATATCCAGGAAACACTTTATCACCAACCGAAAACCGGTTTGTTCTATTGAAGAACATTACTTGTGGAAAGTGTTCGGACTGATAGATGTCACAAACTTTACCGCGTTTTACAAGTTGCAAATGACTCATACTTAAACACCCCTTTTTTATTTTTTTCTCAAAGTCCTTTAACATTCATTATTAGTAATGCATTGTCAAAGAATGTTATAAAACAGTGAGTATAAAAATTATACAACAATTTTGCCTAAAAGTAAAGAAATACTGACTTGCTGTCGCAATCTTCTTTTTTAAAAAAAGAGATGAAGATTGCTCCATTTCGCCTTTCGCTTCGCTTCACTTGATCGCTTACGCATCAATAATTAGTAATATATATAAGTTATCAAAGAAAGATGAAATGTAAAAAAATAAATTTATATATATACAAACTTTTGTTTATGTGATATAATATTTCTACTTTTTGAAAAAATATTTTTTTCACTTTATATATTTAATATATATTATTTTTTAAATTTTTTTAAAATAGATTATTTTATTTTTGTGTGAAGGAGAAAAAATGAACGATAAAATTATTATAAGAGGTGCAAAAGAGCATAATTTAAAAAATATTAATATTGATATTCCTAAAAATAAACTTGTAGTAATAACTGGACTTTCTGGTTCTGGAAAATCTTCTCTTGCATTTGATACTTTATATGCAGAAGGTCAAAGGAGATATGTTGAAAGTTTATCATCTTATGCAAGACAATTTTTAGGATTAATGGAAAAACCAGAAGTAGAAAGTATTGAAGGTCTTTCTCCAGCTATTTCAATAGATCAAAAAACAACATCAAAAAATCCACGTTCTACTGTTGGAACAGTTACAGAAATATATGATTTTTTAAGATTATTATATGCTAGAATAGGTATTCCTTATTGTCCAAAGTGTGGTAGAAAAATAGAAAAACAAACTATTGATCAAATTGTTGATGCCGTATTTACTTTAGAAGCAGGAACTAGAATTCAAATTTTAAGTCCAATAGTTAGAGGTAAAAAAGGTGAATTTACTAAGTTATTAGAAAATATGCAAAAAGAAGGTTTTGTAAGATGCAAAATAGATGGAGAACTTTATGAACTTTCTGATGATATAAATTTAGATAGAAATAAAAAGCATAATATAGATATTGTTGTAGATAGATTAGTTGTAAAAGAAGAAATTAGAAATAGGTTATCTGAATCTATTGAAACAGCTATGAAACATTCAAATAATTTAGTTAAAATAGAAGCGCCTGGCAAAACAAAATTATTTAGTGGAAACTATGCTTGTCCAGATTGTAATATTAGTTTCGAAGAGTTAACACCAAGAATGTTTTCATTTAATAATCCTTTTGGTGCTTGCCCGGATTGTACAGGTATTGGATATCTTATGAAAATGGATGAAGATTTAATAATACCAGATAAAAATAAAACACTTTATGATGGAGTAAAAGCCTTCGGCTCTAGTACTTTAAAAAAAGGCGACACAATGGCAAGAATGTATTTTGAAAGTATAGGAAGACATTATGGTGTTGAAATAAAAAATAAACCAATAAAAAAATTACCAAAAGAATTTTTAGAAAAAATTCTTTATGGAACAGGTGATGAAGAAATTGATTTTGAATATACATCTTCTGCAGGAACAAGAAAATTTACTCAACCTTTTGAAGGAGTTTTACCTACTCTAGATAGGAGATATAGAGAAACAAAATCAGATGGAATGAGACGTTTTTATGAACTTTATATGAGTAATAGACCTTGTTATACATGTAATGGAGCAAGATTAAAACCAGAAGTATTAGCAATAAAAATTGGAGATAAAAATATAAATCAAATTACTGATTTACCAATTAGAAAATTAAAAGAATATTTAAATAATTTAGATTTAAGTAAAAAAGATAGAATGATAGCAGATGTTATTTTAAGAGAAATAAATGCTAGACTACAATTTTTAATGGATGTAGGACTTGAATATTTAACTTTATCAAGAAGTGCTGGAACTTTATCTGGTGGTGAAGCGCAAAGAATTAGACTTGCAACTCAAATAGGTTCAGGTTTATCTGGTGTTTTATACATATTAGATGAACCGAGTATTGGACTTCATCAAAGAGATAATGATAAGCTTTTAGCAACTCTTAAAAAATTAAGAGATTTAGGAAATACGTTAATTGTTGTTGAACATGATGAAGATACTATGTATGCTGCTGATCAAATTATTGATATTGGTCCAGGTGCTGGAATTCACGGAGGAAACGTTATAGCACAAGGAACAGCAGAAGAAATTAAAAATGTTGAAAATTCTATAACAGGAAAATATTTAAGTGGTAGAGAAAAAATAAAAGTTCCTAAAAAAAGAAGAAAATCAAATGGAAAATCAATTGAAATTGTTAATGCTCAAGAAAACAATTTAAAAAATATTACAGTCAAAATTCCACTTGGAATATTTAATTGTGTAACAGGTGTTTCAGGTTCTGGAAAATCTACTTTGGTAAATGAAGTTTTGTATAAAAACTTAGCTAAAGAAATAAATGGTTCTAACGAAAAGGCTGGAAAATGTGAGAAAATAAAAGGAATTGAAAATATAGATAAAATTATTAATATAGATCAATCACCTATTGGAAGAACCCCACGTTCTAATCCTGCCACATATACTGGTGTTTTTGATGTAATTCGTGATATTTTTGCAGAAACAAATGAAGCAAAAATGAAAGGATATCAAAAAGGAAGATTCAGTTTTAATGTTGAAGGTGGTAGATGCGAAGCATGTCAAGGTGATGGTGTTTTAAAAATTGAAATGAACTTTCTTCCAGATATATATGTTCCTTGTGAAGTATGCAAAGGAAAAAGATATAATAGAGAAACACTTGAAGTAAAATATAAAGGAAAAAGTATTGCAGATGTTTTAGATATGACAGTCGAAGAAGCTTTAGAGTTTTTTAATAATATTCCTAGAATAAAACAAAAAATTCAAACATTAAGTGATGTAGGACTTGGATATATTAAACTTGGACAACCATCAACCACATTATCTGGTGGTGAAGCACAAAGGGTTAAACTTGCAACTGAACTTTCAAAAAGAGCAACTGGAAAAACTTTATATATATTAGATGAACCTACTACTGGACTTCACATAGCAGATGTTCATAAATTGGTTGATATTTTACAAAGATTGGTTGATACAGGAAATACTATTTTAGTTATTGAACATAATTTAGATTTAATTAAAACAGCTGATAATATAATAGACTTAGGACCAGAAGGTGGAGAAAATGGAGGAGAAATTATTGCAATTGGTACTCCAGAGCAAATATGTAAAAATGAAAAGACTTATACAGGAAAATTTTTAAAAAAATATTTAGAATAATATTTTATAAAAAACTAATATGATATATAATCATATTAGTTTTTTATTTAGAAAAATGAAAGGAATTTCTTAAAAATGGAAAAATCATTAAATAATATAAAAAATTTTCTTTATAATTTAGGAGAAAAAATATATAAATATAGATACTTAATAGGAATAGTTATAATAGCAATTTGTACTTTTTTAGAACTTAGTGGATCTTCTATTGGTTGTTGGAATACAGTTATGAATTCAGGAATAGAAGATGGAGTTATTTTAGGAACATCAAGATCAATTAGAAGTGATGAATGGGCAGTGTTTACTCCAATGAACTTTTCTCAACAGTTTAGTGGATTTAAATGGTTTAGTAATATATTAAGAGGAAATCGTACAGATGTATTTATGGTATATGGATTACCAACTCTTAATTTAATGCAAATATTTAGACCATTTCAAATTGGTTATTTATTTTTAGGAATTTCAAGAGGCTTATCTTTTTTTTGGTTTTCTAGACTTGTATTTTTATTTTTAATAAGTTTTGAATTAGGAATGATTATCTCTAAGAAAAATAAATTGCTTTCATTTATTATGGCAATTTTAATATCATTTTCACCAATGGTTCAGTGGTGGTTTGCAGTTAATGGAATGGCAGAAATATTAATTTTTGGTGAATTAGCATTAGTTGCATTATATTACTATATAACACAAAATAGTTTAATTAGGCGAGCTATATGGCTTTTTTTGATAATTTTATCTGCAGGTGGATATCTATTAATTTTATATCCAGCATGGCAAGTTCCAATGATTTATGTAATTGCTTTTTTGGGAATTGCTATTATTATCGAAAATAGAAAAAATATAAAAATAAATTATAAAGATGTAATTTCAATTTTTCTAGCAATAGCAATTTTTTTAGGATGTATGTTTTATATTTTTAATAGATCAGGTGATACAATTAAAACAATAATAAACACAAATTATCCTGGTTCTAGAGTAATTTTAGGAGGCGGTGAGAAGGGAAGATTTGTTAAATATCTTACAAATATATTTTTAACATACAAAGAATATGGATTAAATGCCAATACTAGTGAAGAATCAGTTATGTTTGGATTATTTCCTATGGGATTAATTATAGCAATAACTAGTATGATTAAAAACAAAAAAGCGGATATAATTACATTATTATTGTTAATACCATATACTTTTATTGGAATTTATTGTGTTGTAGGCTTTCCAGAAATTATAGCTAAAATAACTTTTATGGGATTTTCAATACCAATAAGAGCTTATTTAGCTATTGGATTTATTGATATAATAATTCTAATTAGAGGACTCACATTAATTGAAAAGCCTTTTAAATTATGGATTTCAATATTAATTTCTGTAATACTTAGTATAATTATGGTATGTTTTGCAAAAAAATTTAATCCAAATTATGTTTCAGTTAAAATATTTATTGCTTTGCTTATTATTTCTATTTATTTATTTTTCTTTACACTTAGATATAAAACAAAATTTGGAAAAGTATTTCTATTATTAGGAATTATGGCCATAATGTTTCAATCTGGAGTAAAAGTTAATCCTTTAAGAAAAGGTGTTAGTATAATATATGACAGTCCAGTTATTAAAGAAATTCAACGTATAAATAATGATAAAAATGGAACATGGATTGTTGATTCAATAGGATTTCCGGTACAAAATTATTTACTAATGGCAGGAGTTCCAGTTGTAAATTCAACTAATGTATATCCAGATTTAGAAAAATGGGGTAAACTAGATAAAGAAAATAAATATAAAGCTATTTATAATAGATATGCACATATAAAAATTGAAATATTACATGAAACTGATAAATGTGAAAATAAATTTGTTTTAGATCAACCAGATTCTTTTACAGTCTATTTGTATCCAGAAGATTTAAAAACACTAGGCATAGATTACATTTTTGCAGTAAGATTTTTAGATGAATTTAATACAGAAAATATAAATTTTGAATTCATTAATATTGTTAATGGATATACATTTTATAAAGTAAATTATAATTAATAATATTAAACCTCTTCTAAAATTAATTAGAAGAGGTTTTTCTTAAATAGTATCTATTTAAACAATAAATTTATGAATTATTAATTGTAATAAATATAATGTATAAATAAATTTAGATATAGCTTAAAAAGTTACTATTTAAAAATTAATTTTTTGACATTCTGTCATTATTATTGTTATTGTTGTTATTATTTGAGTTAGAGTTATTAGATCCTTTTGAATTATTATTTTTCTTTGACATCTTAGAAAGCACCTCCTTTTGACTCAAAAATAGTATTTGTAATTTGAAATAAAATATTCATAAAAATAAAAAAATTTTTCTTTATAAAAATGATATAACAAAATTTGTAAATTTGTTATTCATATTATAATAAAATATTATTAAAAAAATACAATAATTTAAAGGCTTTTTTCTATTGAAGATTTTGATTTTTTTTGATATAATTCTATAAATTTAAATGTTTCTTTATGAAAGGAAGAAAATATGTCAAATATAGTTATAGGAATAGAAGGATTAGTAGGAGCAGGTAAAACTAGTATATGTAGAGAACTTATAAAAGAAATTCCAAATACAGTTCTTGTTAATGGTGGAAATTTATATAGAGCAATTGTATATAGTATGATGAAAAATGGAAAAAAGCTTGAAGAATTAAAAAAACAAGGTAAAAATCTTGATATTAAAGAAATGATGGATTTATTTAAAATTGAAATAAAAATTGAAAATAATGAAACAATAATATATATAGATGGAAAAATAGCAAATGAAGAGCAATTACAATCAAAAGAATCATCACTTGCAGTTTCAACAGTTGGTGGTAGTGCTGATAATAGAAATTTATTTATTTTTGCAAAAGATTTGATAAATGATTTAAAAAAAGATAAAAATGTAATTGTTTCTGGAAGAAGTGTTATGAAAATTTATCCAGAGTGCGATTATCACTTTTTTATAATTGCAGATTTAGATGAAAGAGTTAGAAGAAAATGCTACCAATATAATAATAAAGAAACGGAAGAAGAGGTTAGAGAAAATATTGTAAAACGAGATGAATTACAAAGAAAAGCTGGTTTTTATGAATATAGCAAAAATACGATTGAAATAGATGTTACTAATTGTAAAACAATAGAAGAATCTACAAATTTAGTACTAAGTAAAATTAAATTGCCAGAATTAGTATAGTTTAGGAGGTATTATGAAATACATAAATCAAAAACTTTTAGAATTTAATAATTATTTAAAAGGCAGAAAAGTTGCTATTATAGGTTTAGGTGTTAGTAATTTGCCATTAATTGAATATTTACATGAATTAAAATCAATAGTAACAGTATTTGATTCTAAAGATTTTGATGATATAGACAAAAATATATTAAATAAATTAGTAGATTATGGTATGCAATTTTCTTTAGGTCAAAACTATCTAGAAAAATTAGTTGGTTTTGATATAATTTTTCGTTCACCAAGTTGTCTTCCAAATAAACCGGAACTTGTTGCAGAAGCTAAAAGGGGTGCAATAATCACAACAGAAGTTGAAATGGTTATTGAACTTTGCCCATGTTTAGTAATAGGAGTTACTGGAAGTGATGGAAAAACAACAACAACTACTCTTATTTACGAAATTTTAAAGCAAGATGGATATAATTGTTTCTTAGGCGGAAATATAGGAACACCACTATTTACAAAAATATCTGAAATGGTACCAGATGATATTGTTGTTTTAGAATTGAGTAGTTTTCAACTTATGAATATGAAAATAAGTCCTAATATTTCTATAATTACTAATATAACACCAAATCATCTTAATGTTCACACTGATATGGAAGAATATATTGAAGCTAAAAAAACAATATTTAAATATCAAGAAAAAGATGATTTATTAATATTAAATTATGATAATGAAATAACAAGAGAATGCGCTAATGAAGCAAAAAGCAAGGTTGTTTTCTTTAGTAGTAAAAATAAAATACCAAATGGATATATTTATGATAATGAAGATGGAAAAATAAAACTTTGTGAAAATGGACTAAGAAAACATATATTTGATACTAGAAATATGAAACTTCGTGGAGTACACAATTTTGAAAATGCATGCTCAGCAATTATTGCAACAAAAGATTTAGTAAAAAAAGAATCAATAGATACGGTATTAACTGAATTTAAAGGGGTAGAGCATAGATTAGAATTAGTAAAAGAAACAAAAAATAGAGTAAAATGGTACAATGACTCTGTTAGTTCAAGTCCTACTAGAACAATTGCTGGATTAAATGCTTTTGCTCTAAAAAATATTATATTAATAGCAGGAGGATATGATAAGAATTTAGATTATACTACTCTTGCAAAACCAATAATAGATAATTGTAAAGCTTTAATATTATTAGGGCAAACTTCTGACAAAATTGAAAAAGCAGTTTTAATGGAATTAAAGAAAACTAGAAAAGAAATACCAATTATTAAATGCAATTCTTTAAAGCAAACAGTAGAAAAAGCAAATGACATGGCAGTTAAAGGAGATATAGTTTTATTTTCTCCAGCAAGTGCAAGCTTTGATATGTTTACAAATTTTGCTGAACGAGGTAAAATTTTTAAAGAATATGTAAAGGAAATAGTAAAATAGTTTAATTTTTTATTCTCAAATAAAAATCTCCTTCATATAATAAAGAAAAGGAGGTTTTTTTTATGTTTTATTCAAATAATGATAATTATATGCAAGATTTATATTTTTATAATCAAACACCTAATAATACATATTTTCCAAATAATATGCCAAATTATAATATACCACTAACACAAAATCAAAATATGATAAATCCTATGTATAATAATTCTAATATGAATGCAAATCAAATGTGCCAAAATATAAATAATTTATATCCAAATATATATAGAATAATAAATCCAGTAGTCTTAAAAGTAATAGCAAATAGTAATTATCAATTTCTAAATGATGATGTTTTAAATAACATGACAGATACAGTTTATAATATTGTTGAAGGACAGATTGATTATGATGATAATATTTCTACAACTACAGAAAATTCTCAATCTACATCCTCAAATACCAATTCAGTATCTTCAAATAGCAATAGTAGAGTAACAGAGACTCGCCAATCAAATACTTCTCAAACTAGTAATTCAAAATCTAATAGAAATGATAATTTACTTAAAGATATAATTAAAATACTTATTTTAAAAGAAATATTATCTAGACCAAATCGTAATAATCCAAATTATTATCCATATTATAATCAAATGCCATATAACCCAAATTATTAAACATATTTTTATTATAATAGCTACATAGATTTTTATTAAATATATGTAGCTATTAATATTTTTTAAGATTATAAGAATAGGTATTTTTAGTAATTTTTTGAATATAATTAAAATAGGAGAGAATAATGGATTATTTTAATATATTTAAAAAGTGTATAATTGGAATTGTATTAATTTTAGCTTTTTTTATTACTATAAAACTTACTTTTTTTTATATTCCTTTTTTAATAGCATATATTATTTCAATTATGATAGATCCTTTAATAAAATGGATAAATAGAAGGACAAGTTTAAATAGAAAAGTATGTAGTATTATAGTACTTGTAACAATTTTTATTATAATAATAGCTATTGCAATTTATGGTGGAATAAAACTTGTAACTGAAGCAACTAACTTATTATCTGGATTAAACAATTATTTAGAACTTACAATAAATTTTATTAACGAAAAAACATCTAATATACATCTTGAAAGATTAAATTTATCTAAAGATGTTATTTCTCTTTTTGAAAATTCTGCAAATAATTTTTTAAATACAATAGCAGAAGAAATAAAAAATTTATTAAGTAAACTGCTTGATTATATAACTTCAATACCAAATATGTTTATAAATATTATAATTACCATTTTAGCAACATATTTTATAAGTTCTGATAAATTTTATATATTAGATAGAATGGAACATCATTTATCTAAAAAAATGGTAGGAAAGATAGTAACACATGCAAAATCTATAATATCTTCTTTAGGTGGATACTTAAAAGCGGAAATTACTTTAAGTTTTATTACTTTTATAATTGTTTTAACAGGATTAAATATTTTTTACATTATAGGTTTTGATGTAGGATATCCAATTTTAATTGCATTGCTAATTGGATTTATAGATGCTCTTCCAATTTTAGGAGCAGGAAGTGTAATGATACCATGGATTATTATATTATTTATTAAGTCAAATAATTCATTGGCATTTTCTATTTTAGGATTATACATTTTTATTTTGGTAGCAAAACAATTACTAGAACCTAAACTGGTAAGTAATAAAATTGGAATACATCCTATTTTTACACTTTTAGCTATGTATACAAGTTTTAAAATAATAGGTGTTATTGGATTGCTTGTTGGACCAATAATACTTATTATTTTAAAAAATATTTTTTCAGAAATATTAGATAAGGGTATTATAAATTCTTTAGTTGATGATTAATATATAACTGCTGTTGGTACAAAAGAATCATCAGGTGGCATTACATTTGGATTTTCTGGTTTTGTTGCTTTTTCTATGCTAGTAATTTTTATAATAGGAATATCTGTATTATTATATGTTCCTTTTGTTATTTCACCAATTATTTTAACCCAAGAATACATTTCAAAATTACTTGCCTCTTCTGAAGAACATAGAAAACCAACAATTAAAGATTGATTATTACCAATATCCATATTACGAGCTAATACAAACTGATTTTTAGAAAAATTAGATAATCTATATATATATCCGGAAAAAGATATTTTTTGACCAACATATGCATCAATATCTTTATGTACAATATTTAAAATATTAGTATAATTTTCAGCTGTAAGTTCAGCTATGTTATTTGAAGGAATAGAATCATCTACTAAATTTGTATTTGATGTTTTATATGAATGTAAAACTTTATATAAAGATGTTATTGCAATACAAATACAAATTATAAACATTATAATCAAACAAGTTCTAAAAATATTTTTCTTATTTAATTTTAAATTAAAAATTAACATACTAAGACTCCTTTTATTTTTTGTAAATTTTATGCTAAAAATAAAATAAATATTCTAAAAATATTAAAAATCCTTAAAGTATAAATTATTATATAGTAGAGATTTTTTTAATTAATATTTTGTAGCATTAAATTTTCTTGCAAAAAACATTAAAAAGTGATATAGTAACTTATGTTATAAAAAAACAAAATTTAGGAGGAAACGATGGGACTTTTAGGCAAAATTTTTGGAAGTTATAGTGAAAAAGAAGTAAAAAGAGTTATGCCAATTGTTGATAAAATTAATAGTTTAGAACCAGAAATGGAAAAATTAACAGATAAAGAATTAACATCAAAAACAGAATATTTTAAAAATGAATTAGCAAATGGAAAAACTTTAGATGATATATTGCCAGAAGCTTTTGCAGTAGTAAGAGAGGCATCAAAAAGAGTTATAGGATTAAGACATTTTGATGTTCAATTAATAGGTGGTATTATTTTACATCAAGGTAGAATAGCAGAAATGAAAACTGGTGAAGGAAAAACTTTAGTTGCAACATTGCCAGTATATTTAAATGCTCTTACTGGAAAAGGTGTTCATGTAATTACAGTAAATGAGTACCTAGCAAAAAGAGATAGTGAATGGATGGGAAAAATTTATAGATTTTTAGGACTTTCTGTTGGACTTATTTATGGAAGAATGCCACATGAGGAAAAGCAAAAAGCATATAAAGCAGATATTACTTATGGAACTAACAATGAATTCGGATTTGACTATTTAAGAGATAATATGGTTATTCATAAAGAAGAAATGGTTCAAAGAGAGTTAAATTATGCTATTGTTGATGAGATAGATAGTATTTTAATTGATGAGGCTCGTACACCACTTATTATTTCTGGTAGAGCAAATAAATCTTCAGACTTATATAAAAAAGCAGATAATTTTGTTAAAAAATTAAAAGCAAAAGTAATTATAGAAGAGGATGTTAAAGATGAAAATCAAATTGAAGACAATGAAAAATATGATTACATCGTTGACTTAAAAGCAAAATCTGCTTCACTTACTCAAAAAGGTATAGAAAAAGCAGAAAGAGAATTTGGACTTGAAAATTTAAATGATATTCAAAACACAGATATAGTTCATAATATAACACAAGCTTTAAGAGCTAATGGTATTATGAAAAAAGATATTGATTATATTGTTAAAGATGGAGAAGTACTTATTGTAGATGAATTTACTGGTCGTATTATGTATGGAAGAAGATATAATGATGGACTTCATCAAGCAATAGAAGCTAAAGAAAATGTAAAAATTGCAGATGAATCAAAAACATTAGCAACTATTACTTTCCAAAATTATTTTAGATTATATTCTAAATTAGCTGGTATGACTGGTACTGCTATGACAGAAGAGGGAGAATTTAGAGAAATTTATAACTTAGATGTTATTGAAATTCCTACAAATAAACCTTTAATTAGAAAAGATCAAACAGATATTATTTATAAAAATGAATCAGCTAAATTTAGAGCTGTAATTAATGATATAAAAGAAAGTCATGAAAAAGGACAACCAGTTTTAGTAGGTACAGTTTCAATTGAAAATTCCGAAAAATTAAGTAAATTATTATCAAATGAGGGAATAAAACATGAAGTATTAAATGCTAAAAACCATGAAAAAGAAGCTGAAATTATAGCACAAGCTGGTAAATATGGTGCAGTTACTATTGCTACTAACATGGCAGGACGTGGTACTGATATTATGCTTGGTGGTAATAGTGAATATCTTGCAAAACAAGAAATGAGAAAGCAAAAATATGATGACTATTTAATTGAGCAGGCAACAGCTTTTAATGAAACAGATGATGAAGAAATTTTGTCAGCTAGAAAAACATTTAAAGAATTACAGAAAAAATATGATGATGAAATAAAAGATGAAAAAGAAAAAGTAATTGAAGCTGGTGGTTTAAAAATTATTGGTACAGAAAGACATGAATCAAGAAGAATTGATAATCAGCTTCGTGGTCGTAGTGGTCGTCAAGGAGATCCTGGTGAAACAAGATTTTATTTAGCATTAGATGATAATCTTCTTAAAATATTTGGTGGAGATATGATTACCAAAATATTTGAAAAAGGTAATATTCCAGAAGATTTACCAATTGAAGTAAAACTTATTGCTAAAACTATTGAAAATGCGCAAAGCAAAGTAGAAGGTAGAAACTTTTCAATAAGAAAACACATTTTAAGTTATGATGATGTTATGAATGTTCAAAGAGATATTATATACACTCAAAGAAGATCTGTACTTGATGGTGAAAATATTAGAGATAATATTGTTGATATGATTGAATCAGCTTGTGAAATGATAGTTGATACTTATAAGCAAGAAATAGAAGAAAATAAAATAAATAAAGATGCTTTATTAAATGAAATAAAAGTTTCTTTAAATATTGGTGAAGTAGAAGCTTTAAAGAAAGATAAAATTAACCCAGATAAACTTTTAGATGAATTAAAAGAAAAAACTTTAGCAAATTATGAAGCTAAAGAAAAAGAATTTGGAGATGATATTAGAGAAATTGAAAGAGTTGTTCTATTAAAAGTTGTTGATGGAAAATGGATGGATCACATCGATGCAATGGATGAACTTAAAAATGGTATTGGCTTAAGAGCTTATGGACAAAAGGACCCAGTTGTTCAATATAGATTTGAAGGTGGGGAAATGTTTGATGAAATGATAGCTCAAATTAAATTAGAAGTTGCCAAAATAATGCTTCATGTTGTAAAATCAAGCGGACCAGTTCAAAGAAGTTCTACTGTAAATATTACAAATGCAGGACTAGATAGTTCAGCAATAAATAGTATGAATATTGAAGGTGAAAATAATAATGTGCCAAAAACAAATCAAACTTCAAAACCACAACCAATAGTAAATAGTGGACCAAAAATCGGAAGAAATGATCCATGTCCATGTGGAAGTGGGAAGAAATATAAAAACTGCTGTGGTAGAAATCAATAATATGGATAAATTTTAAATAGAAAAATAAATTAATAGTAAAAAATAGCTATGCAAAAGCATAAGCTATTTTTTTATTAAAAATTTTCAAAAAAGTATTGATATATTATTAGAAGTATTATATTATGTACTGACAATATGTCAGAGAAAGGATGGTTAATTTTGAATACTTTATATTTTGATTGTTCAAGTGGAATTAGTGGAAACATGGCACTTGGAGCTTTGTTAGAAATCGTTGGAGATGAAAATTACTTATTAGAAGAATTAAAAAAACTAAATATAACAGGATATAAACTTGAAATATCTAAAAAAATAAAAAATGGAATAACAGGAACTTATGTAGAGGTAACAGTTGATGGAAAAGATGAATATGGACATATACATCATTTAGAAGAACATGAACATCATCATCACGAACATAGAAATTTAAAAGATGTAAATGAAATTATTGATAATAGCTCTTTAAAAGAAGATGTAAAAGATTTAGCAAAAAGAATATTTTTAAGAGTAGCAAAAGCAGAATCTAAAGTACATAATAAATCTTTAGAAGAAGTGCATTTTCATGAAGTAGGAGCAATAGATTCTATTGTAGATATTGTTGGAACAGCTATTTTAATTAATAGAATAAATCCAGATAAAATTATTTCAAGTATTGTAAATGATGGATGTGGATTTATAGAATGTGCTCATGGAACTATGTCTGTACCAGTACCTGCAACAAGCGAAATATTTGCAGAATCTGCCGTAAAATTTAGACAAATAGATGTAGATACAGAACTCGTAACACCAACAGGTGCAGCAATAATTAGTGAACTTGCAGAAGAATTTATAAATTTACCTGCTATGGAAATCAAAAAAATAGGATGGGGTACTGGATTTAAGGATTTGAAAATACCAAATGTTTTAAAAATATATTATGGAAAAATGGAAAAATCAAACGATAATTTTGTTGTTATGGAAACAAATATTGATGATGCAAGTGGAGAAATATTAGGATATACACAAGAATTATTATTTAAAAATGGAGCATTAGATGTATTTTATACACCAATTTTTATGAAGAAAAATAGACCAGCTTATAGATTAACAGTAGCATGTAAAAGAGAAGATATATACAAATTGCAAAATATTATCTTTAGAGAAACTACTACTATTGGCATTCGATATCGCTTTGAGTATAGAACGGAACTTGGTAGAGAAATAACTCAAATAGACACCAAATATGGAAAAATAAAAGCAAAAAAAGTAACAAATAATGGAGAAACTTATATATATCCTGAATATGAAAGTATAAAGGAATTAGCTGAAAAAAATAATATTCCATTGAAAGAATTTTATAAATTAATTTAATTTTTATAAGTTTGCTATTAAATTTAAATAGGAGGTTATATTTATTAGATATGGAGATAAGGGAGATATTAGAAGGGTTAAAAAATAATAAAATAACAATTGAACAAGCAGAAAAAGAGATAAGAAATAATCAATATGAAGATTTAGGATATGCAAAAATAGATCATAATCGAAAACAAAGAACAGGTGAAAGTGAAGTTATTTTTTGCCAGGGAAAACCTAATGAATTTTTAACGAATATTTATACTAATATATACAAAGAAAATGGAGAAGTTTTAGGAACAAGAGCAAGTTATGAGCAATATGAGTTATTAAAAAAAGAAATTCCAAATATACAATATGACAATATATCTAAAATACTAAAAATAGAAAAGGAAAAAGAAAAAGTAGGATATATAGCAATTTGCACAGGTGGAACAGCAGATATTCCTGTTGCTGAAGAAGCAGCTCGGGACAGCAGAATTTTTTGGAAGTAAAGTAGAAAGAATCTATGATGTAGGAGTAGCAGGCATTCATAGAATATTATCACAAAGAGAAAAACTAGAAAAAGCAAATTGTATTATCGCTGTTGCAGGAATGGAAGGTGCTTTAGCAACTGTTGTAGCAGGATTATCTAAAGTACCAGTTATAGCAGTTCCAACTTCTATTGGATATGGAGCAAATTTTGGAGGAGTGTCAGCATTATTAAGTATGCTGAACTCATGTAGTAATTCAGTAAGTGTAGTAAATATAGATAATGGTTATGGGGCAGGATTTATTGCAAATCAAATTAATAAGTTAATAGTTAAACAATAGAAAAGGAGAAACTAAAATGTCAGAAATAGATGAGAAAGAAAAAGTATTAGAAGACTATTTGAAAGAATTAAAAAGTGTTGCAGTAGCATTTTCATCAGGTGTAGATTCAACATTGTTACTAAAAAAAGCAAAAGAAACATTAGGAAATGAAAATGTAATTGCTGTAACTGCTAAATCTTGTTCTTTCCCTAAAAGGGAGTTAAATGAAGCTATAGAATTTTGTAAAAAAGAGGGAATACGACATATTATTATTGAAAGTGAAGAATTAAATATAGAAGGATTTTCACAAAATCCAAAAAATAGATGTTATCTATGTAAACATGAATTGTTCGAAAAAATAAGAAAAGTCGCAAAGGACAATAACATCAATGAGGTAGTAGAAGGTTCAAATATGGATGATATGGGAGATTATAGACCAGGGTTACAGGCAATAGATGAATTTGAAATAAAAAGTCCATTAAGATATGCTGGCTTATATAAACAAGAAATAAGAAATTTATCAAAAAAATTAAATCTTTCTACTTGGGATAAACAATCTTTTGCATGTTTATCAAGTAGATTTGTATATGGAGAAACTATAACTGAAGAAAAATTAAATAGAGTTGATAAAGCAGAACAATTTTTATTAGATATGGGATTAAAACAAGTTAGAGTTAGAATTCATGGTGAAGATATGGCAAGAATTGAAGTTGAACCAAACGAAATTGAACGAATTGCCAAAAAGGATTATCGTGAAAAAATTTCTAAAGCATTTAAAGAATATGGTTTTTCTTATGTGACATTAGATTTAGAAGGATACAGAATGGGAAGTATGAATAAGTTTAAAAATGAAAAGTAAAAATGCGATTGATAGCGTGATAAGTCTAGCAGTAAATTTTTTTTAAAAAATATTGACATAGTGTCAGAATTAGTATATTATGATACTGACAAAGTGTCAGAGAAGGGAGAAATAAAAATGAATCGTTTTGAAGAAAGCAAAGAAATTTTTAATAAATTATTTGGAGAATTACCAGATGCAAATAAAGAAATAGATCATGAACTTATGGAAATTTTAAGAAGGTTTATATTTGGTGATGTATTTCATAGTAGTGATGAAATAGATATGAAGGAAAGAGAACTAATTACAGTAACAATTTTAGCAGTACTTCAAACTCTTCCACAATTATCAGCACACATAAATGCAGCATTAAACGTAGGAGCAACTCCAATTGAAATAAGAGAAGCAATGTATCAATTAGCACCTTTTATAGGTTTTCCGAGAACATTAAATGCAGTAAGTATTATGAATGAAGTTTTTAAATCGAGAGGAATTAATTTGCCATTAGAAAATATGGGAACAGTTACAGATGAAACAAGATATGAAAAAGGCTTTGAAATTCAAAATCCTATATATGGAAATGAAATAAAAGAAAGATATCCAGATGTACCAGAAGTACCAAAATTTTTAACAGAATTTGGTTTTGGAGATTTTTATACAAGAAAAGGATTAGACATAAAAACAAGAGAATTACTTGTACTTGTTGGATTAACGACTTTGAGAGCTGATACTCAAATAAAGGCTCATGTTATTGGAAATATAAAGGTAGGAAATTCAAAAGAAAAATTATTAGCTACAATGCTACAATGTTTACCTTATATAGGCTTTCCAAATACAATGAATACAATTAACATTATTAAAAGCATTTAAAGAAGGGAGCAAAATAAATGGAAAATAGATTAGCAGATGAAAGAAAAGATGAAATTATAAATGCTTGTGAAGAACTATATAAGACTAAAAGCTTCAAAGAAATAACACTAAAAGATATAAGTGAAAAAACTACTTTTTCAAGACCTTCTATATATAATTATTTTCAAACAAAAGAAGAAATTTTTTTAGCTCTTTTTAAAAGAGAATATGAAAAATGGATAAAAGATTTAGAAAATATATATATGAAAAATGATAAGTTAGAAAAGCAAGAATTTGCAAAACAAATTGCTTTAAGCATCGAAAGAAGAGAGCAATTATTAAAACTACTTTCAATGAATATGTACGACATGGAAACAAACAGTCGTATTGAGCAATTAATTGATTTTAAGAGAAGTTATGGGAAATCAATAAAATCAATTAAAAAATGTTTAGATAAATTTTTTAAAAATATGAAGGAAGAAGAAAAAGAAAAATTTGTCTTTTCATTTTTTCCATTAATGTATGGAATATATCCATATACTTGTGTGACTATCAAACAAAAAGAAGCTATGAAAAATGCAGAAGTTCCATTCAAGTTCTTTTCAATATATGAAATGGTTTATGAAAGTATAATAAAATTATTATAAATAAAAGTTAGAAAATTAAGTAGGTGAAACTTTTAATATCAATGATTGGTATGATGATAAGTGGGGTAATTATTTCAAGTGATGTATTTACTTTTCTGAACATACCAATCAAAGTGAAGTAGAAAAATGGATTAATAGTTTAAATTATTAAAATAAAATTGGAGGTTTAAAATGGAATTTGAGAAAGTTATAAGAGAAAGATTTTCAGCTAGAAAATTTAAAAATGACTTGATTGATGAAGATAAAATAAATAAAATATTAGAAGCAGGAAATTTAGCACCAACAGCAAAAAATAATCAACCACAAAAAATATATGTAGTTAAATCTAAAGATGGTTTAGAAAAAATAGATAAAGCAAGTCCATGTAGATATAAGGCACCAGTTTGTTTAATTGTAGCAAGTGATAAAAATATTGCATGGTCAAAAGGCACTTATTCAACTTTCGAAATGGATGCATATATTGTAGCTACTCATATGATGTTAGAAGCTACAAATTTAGGAGTAGATAATATATGGATAGAAATGTTTGATAAAAATATTTTAAAACAAGAATTTAATATGGATGAAAATATCGAACCAATATGTCTTATTCCGTTAGGATATAGAACTGATGATTGTAAACCATCACCTATGCACAATAGTAGAAAAGATTTATCAGAAATTGTAGAATATAAATGAAAGAAAGGAAGATGTTATTATGGAAAAACAAGAAATTCATGGTGGAGCTTTTGGAATGGGAGAGCCAAATGTAAATTTTGCAAAATTTTTTATAGGAAATTCATATTTAAAACCACTTGCCAAAACTGAAAGTGGAATAGGATTTGCAAATGTAACTTTTGAACCAAGATGTAGAAACAATTGGCATGTTCATCATGCAAGTAATGGTGGGGGGCAAGTTTTAATTTGCATAGATCGGAGAAGGATGGTATCAAGAAGAAGGAAAACCAGCTCAAAGTCTAAAAGAAGGAGATATTGTTGTAATTCCTGCTAATGTTAAACATTGGCATGGAGCAAAAAAAGATTCATGGTTTAGTCATATAGCAGTAGAAGTACCTGGAGAAAATGCATCAAATGAATGGCTTGAACCTGTTACAGATGAAGAATATAACAAATTATAATTTATTAATGGAAGAATTAAACATTATTTAATGAACATACATTTACAGGTGGAGGTTTTATTGCACCAATGGCTATAAGCGCGTTGCCAGATGATAAAAAGCCAAGTGCTTGTATAGGTTGCAAAAGTTGTGAAGCAGTTTGTCCACAACAATTAAAAATATCAGAAGCTATGAAAGAATTTTCAAAAGCATTGAATTAAAAAATCAGTTAAATAAGATTAAAGAAAGTGTAAAAAATGCACTTTCTTTTTTTTATCTAAATTTTAATATAGTTATTATTGAAATAAAAAAAGACATATGCTAAAATTTTACTAAAATAAGTGTTGGAGATAAAAAATGAAAGTAAAATCAAAAATATGGATTATATTTGTTGCAGTAATATTTATATTATTATTTTTTGAAAATAAAGTAGAAGCTAAAAGTTATTCAATTGAAAACATGGATATTCAAGCAACTGTTGAACAAGATGGTTCTCTTAAGATTGAGCAAAAATTAACATATAAATTTAACGGAGAATATAATGGAATTTATATTACAGTTCCATACAATCTAGAAAATATAGAGAGTGAAGAAATTATTAAAAATGATAAAATTAATGATAGTATATATAATGGAAATAATGTTATTCTAAAACGAGTTGCTTTAATAGAAAAAAATAATGAAAAAAATTTTTTCCTAGAAGATGAAAATTTTGCTACAAATGGAATGGATGAAATATATACAGAAGAAAATTTAGATGGATTAAAACAAATAAAAGTATATTCACCTTCTAAAAATATTACTAAAACATTTGAAATTGATTATACAATTAATAATTTATGTGTAAAGCATAATGATATAGGAGAACTTTATTATAATTTTATAGGTGGAGAATGGGAAGTAACTATAAAAAATTTGAATATTGATATATACTTACCAAATAATAATTCTAAAATTAATATTTGGGGTCATGGTCCATATAATGGAAAATCAAGTATTATAGATAATACACATGCAAATTTTAAAGTAACTAATGTAAAACCTGGTCAATATGTAGCATCACGTATTTTATTTGATAATAGTAACATTTTAAATTCTACAAAAGAATCTAGAATTGATGCAAAAGAATTAATATTTTTAGATGAAGGAAAAATTTTAGAAAATAAGGAAAATAAAAATAAGTTTACAAATGCTATTATAATTTTTGCTGTTTGTTTATTAATTTACTGGATAATTTTATTATTAGTTTTTGAAAAAGATAAAAAATATACCATGATGACTATCGAAGAAGATAGATTGTTTGAAAAATATAATCCAATGATAGCTGGATGTATTCAAGGAAACAGAATTATTCTAGCGAGAGATATTATTGCAGTAATTCTAAATTTAATTGATAAAAAAATAATTATATTAGAACTTAAACATAAATTATTTAATAATGAAAATTATGATTATCTTATTAAGAAAAATGTTGAATTAGAAAATACAATGGATGAAATTGAAAGCTATGTATATACATGGATATTTGGAGAACAAGATCAAGTACTTTTACAAGAAAGATTGCAGTTAATGCCAAAAGAAAAAGATGCTAATAAAAAATTCAAAGAATTAAACAAAATAGTAGAAGATAAATTATCAGAATTAGGAGCAAACGAAGCAAAAGTTCCAAAATTTTTGCGTATTTTTAATGTATTTTTATTTATTCTTACTTTAATTGTAGTTTATAAACATATAATGTTTAATGGATTTAATATATATGATTCCACTTCATCAAATATGTTTTTTATAGAATTTGTAATATTAATTATATGTATGCTTCCTATTTTTATGGGATTAATTATTATTCCAATTAATTTAATTATACTTATAAGGCATAAAATTAATGAAAAAATTCAAAAAATAACTGGTCAAAAAGTTGTAACAACATCTATAAGTTTGACTATTATATTTGGAACTATTATAATTTTAACTTATCTTTTTTTATCATCAAAATATCTTATAGCCGATGAAATTTTAATTTGTATTGCTATGATTATTTTATTAACAGATAATTTAATGTTAAAAAATAATCCAAGAATGATAGAAGATTATAGTAGATTAAATATGTTAAAAGATAAAATAAAAAAATATTCATTGTTAAAAGATAGAGATATTGAACAAATAGTATTATGGGATAAATATTTAAGTTATTCAGTAAGTTTTGGTATTTCAAATAAAATTATAAATAGAATAAAGGATTTAAATATAGATGATGATTTAATAGATATAATTTGTAATGATGAATTTTCGAAGATAATTACAAATGATTATAATTTATTTTATAGATATTCAAGCCTAGATACTAGATTTATGAGAGCATATACAGAGGTAACAAATTCAGTATTTAACTCTATCTCAGGCTCAGATTCCTATGATGGGGGATTTTCTGGTGGTGGAGATTTCTCTGGTGGAGGTCGGTGGTGGCCGGTGGCGGTGGAGCTTTTTAACCACTGAAATAGCAACAAAGAAGCAATTTTAATTGTTGATTAATTTGCTAAAATATGGTAAAATATAGATAATTGTTTATAAATAAAAATATTGAAGAAAGGGTATTCGAAATATGAAAAAAGTTGCACTAGTTTTAATGATTATTTTATTAATCTTTGCTTCGATGGTAAGTGTGTACGCAAAAGATGAAATGCAATTAGAAATTAGCAAGAAAGAATTAAATCCTGGAGATGAATTTATTGTTTCCGTTAATTTTGATACAGAGAAAGAACCCGTATATTCATATGTTGCAAAAATAAGTTATGATAAAGATGTTTTTGAAGTTCTAAACAAAGATGATTTTGAAGAACAAGAAAACTGGTCAGATATTACATATAATAGCACAAATAAAAAATTTGCATTAATAAATAAAACAGGAGAACAAAGTACAAACAAAATATTAAATATAAAATTTAAAGTAAAAGATAGTGCTAAAACTGGAGAAACAAGTATTTCTATAAATAATGCTACTGCCTCAAATTCAAAAGACCGTGTAGCTTTAAGTGGAGCTTCAGCTAAGGTTATGATAATAAAAGATGGTCTTAGTCAAGGAGAAAGTTTACCAGTTGTTAATGAAGAAAAAAACAATATAGTAGAAGATGATGAAGATATTTCAATGGAAACTGAAAAATACTTTCCTTGGATATCTTTAATTTGTGTGTGTATAGTCATAATAATTATAGCTATTTTAATTAGAATTACTTTATTAGATAAAATGACTAAAAAAGGCAAAATAGTAATTATTTCAATTGGAATAATATTAATTGCAATATTATCAATTATTACATTTAAGCAAATAACTAAAAAGAAAACAGATATTAATAAAGATGGCATTGTAAATTCTAGTGATGCAGTTGATTTAATGGAATACATATTAGAAATTAGAAAACCATCAGAAGAAATAAAGCCAGAATTAGATGTAAATAATGATGGAAAAATTGATAGTAGTGATATTGCAGATACTGTTAAAGATGCTAAAAATCAAAAATATGATGTTAACATAAATAAAAATTCAAATAATAAAAATAGTAAAACTAACAATAGTAGTAATAATAATTCTTCTAGTATAGCTAGACAGGATATTGCAACAACAGGAACTACTACTGGTAGCTCAAATGGCGGTTCTCAAAGTACTGGAAGTAATAGTTCAGGTAGTAATGTACCAAGTACTCCAAATACCCCAAATGTACCAGACACACCTATAACTCCCGATATACCAGATAATCCTAATCAACCAGATAATCCTTCAATAGAAGATACATATACTTCAAATATTGATAAAACAATTGTGAATAATTTTACACCTAAAAAAGGTGAAAAATTAGCATTAAATTTATATATTGATGTAAAACCTTATATTGATGTTAAATCAGTAAGAATTAATAATAAATTTTATGATGTAGTTAAATCTTCAGATCAAGAAAATCATTATCAAGTAACTTTAGATGGTTTTACAGAGTCTGGAATACAAAAAATTAGTGTAACTGATGTTAAACTTGCTAACAATATGACTGTAAAAGCAAAATATAGTTTTGAAGTTGATGTTTTAAAAGATAAACCCAAAATAGAAAACTTTAAAATAGATGATAAAAAAGAAATACCAGAAATCAGTTTCAATTTCATAGATGTTGATAAAGCATATATAAATGGAAATTTTGTAGTTAAAGATTCAAGTGGAAAAACTATTTTTGAATCAAAAATAAAACCAAGTGAAAATAAATTTTCTGTTGAGTTAAAAGATGGTGAAACATATCATTATGATTTAGAAGTAAAATATGATTTAGACCATAATAAATTTGATGAAAGTGTTGCTACAGATTTTGAAACATTATTTGATTATATTGATGAAATATTCGAGAATAAAAACGGAGATTTATTGTTTACAAGAAATTATGGTTTTGAAAATAAAAATATGATTTTAACACCAAAAGTTTCTAAAAATGAAAAGTTAGTACTTTCTTTTGAGAATGGAAAAGAATCATATTATGATGTAAAATCAATTATTGTTGATTGTAAAAGTTATGAAGTAAAAAAAGAAAATTCAGTTTATACAGTAGAATTACCTAAAAATACCGAATTGAAGAATAAAATAGTTGTTGAAAGTGTTATATTAGAAAATGGATATGAAGAAGAAATAAATAAAACATTTGAATATTCATATATAAAAGAAATACCTAGTATTAAAAATATTTTTGCAGAAATTAAAGAAGAAAAATTACATATTGAAGTTGAAAGCATTGATGAAGAAAAAGCAATTCTTTCTGCAAAAGTAATTATTAAAGATGAAAGTGGAAACATCGTAAAAACTGAGGAATTAGAAAAACTTACTTCAGCAGAAATTTATTCAAAAGATGTTGAGTTAACTACTTCTGGATTATATATAGCAGAAATTGAAATTAAATATAATATAGGAAATGGTGAAGAGGTAATTTCTAAAGTTTATGAAAATAAACTAAGAAAACCAATTTCAGCAAAATTCATACAAGAAAAATCTACTATAACAGAATATGTTAAAAAAGGAGAAATTGCTGAGGCAACTTTTGTTATTTCAGATAATAGTAATTTGGATGTAACTCATATTTTAGTTAATGGAGTAAAACTTCCTGTACAAAAAATTAATGATGAAACTTATAAAGTAACGTTTAATGTTCCAAAAGAAAGACCAGAAAATGGAAGATTTTTAGTTAAAGCAACAAGAATTTATTATAACAATGAAGAGGTTGAAACATCATGCGAATTAAATACAGAAATATTAAAGTCTGAATTAAGAATTGAAAATTTAAGTATTAATGATGGAGAAATGTCAAATGGCAAGAATCCAAAATTACATTTTGCACTTATAGATGATGAAAATACTTTTATTAGTGGAAAAATAATCATTAAAAACTTAAATACAGAAGAACAGCAAATTATAGATATTATAAAACATTCTAGTGGAAATGTAATACAAACTTATGAATTAGAAAATATTGAAGAATTTATAAATTATAATGTTTCAATAGAAATTACTTATGATTTAGATAATGATAATGAAAATAATAAAAATGTATTTACTAAAAATTTTGTAACACATAATTTTAATATTCAAGAAAATTATAATTTAAAATTAAATGATGTTAAATTTAGATTAGATGAACAATCAAAAAATGTTATATTAGAATTTTCTAGTGAAAATGCATCAGAAAGTTATATTGAAAAAGTTACAATAGGATTTAATGGAAATTATCATGAATACAAAGTAGTTAAAAATGATAATCAATATACAGTTAATATTCCATTATCTGATGTTAAAAATCAAAGAACAAATATAACTTTAGAAGAAATTATATTAAACAATTTAAAAATATTTAATAAAAATACTGATAGTAATTTGTTTGAAAATTTAGATTCAATACTTGTATTTAAAGAAAAACCAACTGCAACTATTAGTGAAGTTTCAGTAAATGATGCAAAAACAGTAATAATTGCTAAGAATTTCAAATTTACAGATAAAGATAATACTTTGTCTAAAAAATATGCTATTTTAAAATATAATGGAGAAATTATAGATAAAGTTGAAATAGAAAACTTAGATAACGTTTCATTTACTGAAAAAGACAATAAAGTATATAGTGCAGGAAAATATACAATTGAAATAGTAGCAGATTATGATTTATGTGATGGAATTAATCATTTAGAAGAAAGTATTTCAGAAGAAAAAGAAGTAAATGTAGGTATTACATTAGAAATACTTAGCATTTCTGGACCAAAATATGCTCAAAAAAGTAAAAATGCGGAAATTGCCTTTACAATAAAATCTAATACATCAGAGGATATAAAGAGCATTGAAATAAATAATGAAATTGCAACTAATTTAAGTAAAGATGGAGCAGTAGATTCATATAAAGCAACAATAAATATGCCATCTGAAATTGGAGAAAAAGAATTTAAAATTACAAAAGTAATTTATGATTCAGAAGAAATTAGTATAAATACAAGTCCAGTTACGAAAATTTATATATTGAAAGATAAATTATCTATTTCAGATTTAAAACTAAATATAGATAATGTAAAGCCAATATTATCATTTAAAATGCTAGACCAAGATTCAAGTTTTGTAAGTGGAAAAATTGTAATTACTAATACAGAAACAGGAGAACAATCTCAAGTTCCACTTGAGAAAGATGTATATAACTACAATTTAGATGTAGAAGAATATAAAAAGTATAATGTAGAATTAATGATAACATACGATTTAGATTCTAATTTTGAAAATAACGAAAATCAAGCAGAAGAATCTTTTGGTGTGCAAGAATTATATTTTGTTAAAGAATATGAATTGAAAATATCAGAATTTACAGTTTTAAAAGTTGATAGAACAGATAACAGAGTTACTTTACAATTTAAATCTACAAACAAATCAATATATGATTTAGCAAATATTATAATTGGCGAAAATACTTATCTTGCTAAAAAAGCAGAAAGTTCTACAGATACTTATACTGTTGATTATATGATTTCTAGTAATGAATTAGATAAGAGAAAAGAAATTAAAATAGATAGTGTAACATTAACAAATAATAAAAAATTAGATGTTAAAGAAGATGTAAAAACTGTAATATTTAAAACACCACCTGTGGCAAATAATATAAAACTTGAAAATGTTCAAAATACAGAAATTAAAGTAACTTATGATGTTAAAGATGATGATAAAACTCTATCAAAACTATATGTTGTATTAAAAGATGAACAAGGAAATACTATTGATGATGAAACTGTAGAAAAAAATGTTAGAGAAGTAAGTTTTGATGTTTCTGATGCTAAAAAATATAAAGTAGAAATTTTAGGAGATTTTGACTTAGTAGATGGACTTTCTCATTCTAGAGAGAAAATATTAGAAAGCGAAGATACTGTTGAAATAAAACCAACAGGAATAATCACAACAAACAATATATCTAATAGATATCCAAACAAAGGCGATACAATAGAAATTTCTTATAAGATATTGTCAAATGTAAATTCTATTCCAACAAAGGTTGTTGTAAACGAAAGTTCAGAATATGATTTACAAGCTGTAGGAACACCAAATGATTACAAAATATTATTTAAAGTAGCAGATTATGCCAAAACAGAAAATATCAATGTAAATAAAATCTATTTTGCAAATGGCAAAATACTTGAATTAGATAAACCTCATGAAGAAAAAGTCGAAGTATTAAAAGCAATTCCAACAGTTAATATAACATCAACAGATTATTTAGAACAAAACATGGTATCATTTATTATAACTGTAGTAGACCAAGATAATGCTGTAACTAGTGGAAAGGCAAGTATTCATGATCAAGAATTAGTACTTCATTCAGGTTCTAATACATTTAATGTTAATGTTAAACCAGATGAAGAACATACATTAAATATTGAAGTAAATTACGATTTGGATAATGATGAATTAACAGCTGGAACAGAAAACGATTATAATACAAATAAGATATCAATTAATAAAAACTTTACATTAGTATCAGATTATAAATTAAAGATTTCTGATTTAGCTACTTATAAAGTAGCATCAAATGAAAAATCTGAATATTTCTCTAAAGGAGAACAAATACAATTAAGATTTAATTCAAACAATTCAACTACTTATGTTCCAGAAACAATAGTAGTAAATGATTTGTGTGATGATAAATTTGAAGGTACAGAATTTGAAGTTAAAAAAGTTCAAGATGGAAGCAGTAGCCATCAATATTATGCTGACATTACTACTAATTCTTTCTCAGGAATTCAAGAACTTCAAATTGAATCTGTAAAACTAAATAGTAGTAAAGTTATAACTGAATTTGAAGGAAAAAAATTAACTACAAAATTCGAAGTATTAAAAGATAAACCAACAATGACAGATTATACTTCTACAAATCATGAAAATAGCATAATTGTTAAATTTAATATAACAGATAATGATAATGCATTAGTAGAAAGTAAAATAAAGCTAATAGATGTTCAAACAGAAACTGAAATAAAATCTGAAAAAATTTCTGTAGGTCAAAATACGCATACTTTCACTGACTTAGCAACTGGAACAAAATATAAAATTGTTCTTGAAAATAACTTTAGTTTAAGAGAGAATAGAAAAGATGTTCAAAATGAAATAGTTAAAGAAGAGCAAGTAGAAATTACAGATAAAAATAATGTTGACTTTAGAATGAAAAACCTTTCTATTTCTGAGAGAGTACCAACAGATGCAAAAGTTCACATTTCCTTTGAAAATGGTGTTTTGTCTTATAAAGATTTAGATAGTATTACAATAAATGGTAAAAAATATTCAATTACTAAAGGAAATGATAATGTTTACAAATTAGATTTAGATCCAGGAGAAAAAGGTGTAAATATACTTACACTACAAAATGTTGGTATAGGAACAAAAACTTTTGAAATTAATAGAAATTTAAGATATGTTCACGAAAAAGTTCTTCCAACTGCAATTGATGTAACTGAAATTAGTGAAAATACAATAGATAATTTAGCAATAATTAAATATAAATTAGTTGATAAAGATTCAACAGTTAAATCTCTAAAAGCATATATGAAGAACAGTGCTGGTTCAATTATAGCTACATCTGATGATATTACTGAATTTAGCACAACTGAGATAAATACTCTTGAAATGCCATTATTAAAATTAAATGAATATCATATTGAACTAAGAGCAAATCATGATATTGGAGATGGCGAAACATTTGAAGAAACGGCTTTATTTACAAAGAGCATGATTTCTGAATCAAGGGCTACTGTTGTAGAGCAAACAATTGATAAAGAATACTCAAATAAAGAAGAAGAAGTTACTATAACAGTTAAGTTAAACACAAATGTTGACCAAGAAGTAAGAAAAATTTATATTGGTGAAGATAGTTTTGATGCAGTAAAAGTTAAAAATGAAAAAGGTGAAATTGTAAATGATACTTATACCATAACTTTAATTTCACCAAAGAAAACCGGAATTTTTGAGCAAAGAATAACTAAAGTTCAAATTGGAAATAGTCTAATAGATACAGACCATATAAGCTATGCAGAAGGCGTTGAGCCATGTAGCATAAAAGTATTAAAAGATAAACCAACTTTAACACACTTTATGATTGCAGAAGATGGAAGTAAGGCAACATTTAAAATAAACGATTTAGATGAGTCTTTAGCAAAACCACATCCAAAAATGATTATAAAAGATATGTCAGACAATGGAAAAGTGGTAGCTGAAAAAGAGCTAACTAAAGGTGGAAAAGATTATGAATATAAATTAAAAGAACTTGGTATGACTGATGTTAACCATAATTACAATATAACAGTTGATGTTAGTTATGATTTAAAACCAACAGAAAAAGTAAGCATCTTTAGGAAAATAGCAAACTTCATCACAAATGCTATTTCTGGTGAAGAAAGTGATGAATCTGAAGAATTTATAACAACCGGAACAGAAAAGATTTATGATGAAACATTCTTACTAACAAGTAAATTAACATATAAACTTGATTTTACAGATGGCTTTGGATTCTATTTCTTAACAACAAGAAAAGATGATGATAGAAGTTTCGTATCATTTGAGTGTTCTACTGGTACTCCTTATAAAGTATCAAAAGTAATAATTAATGATAAAGAATATAATGCAGTTCCAGAAGAAAAAGATAATGAATATAGTGTCCAATTTAGAGCAGAAAATGTTAATTTAAAATGGATTACTTACCAAAAAGTAATATTGGAAAATGGTGTATCTTTAGATATACCCGAAAAAGAAGGCACTAGTAAAATACCTGTAAGCGTAGTACAGGAAATGCCAACATTTAATATTCTTGAGTATTCTGAAGATGTTAAAGAGAAAAAAGTAAGATTTAGATTTAAATTAACAGATGAAGATGAAAAGATGGCATCTGAATTTACATTTAAATTAATGGATTCTCAAAATGGACTTATTGCAGAAAAAGAAGTAAAAAGAACAGATACAACTGTTGAATTTGATATTCCAAATCCTCCAACATCTGTTTACAAATTACAAGTTAGAGCAAAACTTTATGAAATTCCTGGATATGATGGTTTTTATACTGATTGGACAGCTTTTGATGGAGAGTTTAAATCAAGTGTTAATAGTTCAATTTTAGGAAGCAAATTCTCAACTGTATATCCTTCAAAAGGAGAAACAATCACAATTGATTATACAATTAGTAGTACGACAGTTATTAAGGTAGACCCTGAAGATCATACAAATCAAGATAAAGCAGTTGGTATATCTTATTTAGTAATAAATGGAAAAGATTATGATGTTCAAACATTAGATAATGAACAATATAGAGTTTACTATACAGCAGATAATAAAACTGGTGTTCAAGATGTTGAAGTTACAGCAATTAAATTTACAAATGGAACAGCCGAAGAATTTACTAGAAAAGATCAAATTGATGTATTAAAAGATGCTCCCGAAATTAAAAATTATAAAGTTGAAAATCAATTAGATAAAAATAAGGTTAAATTTATATTTGATTTAGTAGATACTGATCATGTATTAACTTCAAATAACATTTATGCTCAAGTAAATGGTAAACAACAAGAAATAAAAGTAGAGCATAATAAAAATGTAACTCATAATGAATTAACATTTGATGTAAAACAAAATGAATTATTAAAATTTGAAGTATTTGCTTCTTATGATTTAGATACAGATGCATTAAAAAATGAAACAACAGGTGATGATAATTCATATATAGATAAAATAATCTTCGAAAAACCATTTGTTTTAACAGGAGATTATTGTGTAAATATTAATAACATAGAAACATATAATTCAAAGGGTGAAAAGACAGAATATTTTGAGAAAAATGAAGATATTACAGTAAAATTTGAATGTACAACAAAAATTCCAGAATTGTGTCTTGAAACAATAAAAATAAAAGATACTGTTTATGAACCAGAAAAAGATGAAAATAATATTTATACTTTAACTATTAAAGGATTTGATAAGGCAGAAAAGGTAAATTTACCAATTTCTTCTGTAACATTAAATAGTGGAAATGAAGTTGCTATTAAAGATAAAAACATAAATTGTGAAGTATTAAAAGATATTGTAAAAGTTAAAGAATTGA
Organism: uncultured Clostridia bacterium; assembly: GCA_947627185.1. Taxonomy (GTDB): domain Bacteria; phylum Bacillota; class Clostridia; order TANB77; family CAG-508; genus Scatovivens. The sequence goes on from CANQVF010000001.1 coordinate 162,833, forward strand.
AATCAGCTGTATCTGATAATGGAGATATAGTTAATGTAGATATTAATATTGAAGATATTGATAAATCAAATAATAAATTACGTTTAGAAATAATAGATGAATATAATCAGCCAGTAACATTATCTACATCTGATTTAAGTGTAGGAGCAAATAGAATTACATTTGAAAAAACAAGTGCAGAAAAATATTTTGCAACTATTTATTCAGATTATGATAGAGATTTAAATAAGCAAAACGAGCCAAATCACTATACAAATATAAATATCTATTATCAAATAATTAGTATAAATACTAGATATATTGAAATGAAAGATATTGTTGATATCGCACTTTACAAATTTGGGGATGATGGTAAAGCTGAAAAAGTAAACAGCTTAACAGAAAATAATGTTCAAGTATTAGATAATTGCTTAGTCAAAGTTTCTATGAGAAATATTGCTCCATTTTATAGTAATATTACAAATTATAGTATAGAAGATGGAAAATTAAGACTAGTATTAGCTTATACAGATGCAATGGTGTATACTGGAAAAGAAGAATTAAAACCATTAGAAGTTACTTTAGATATATTAAAAGGTAGTACTTCTGGATATCAATATGGAGGATCTTTCCAATCATTAGTAGACAGAATGAGATTAGATCCAACAGGTACATTTGATTTAGATAAAGATTATGATTTAGATGATTATGCGGTTAATACAAATTCAAAAGCAATTATTGACTTTGAATTTAAAGGTAAATTAAATGGGCATGGACATACAATAAGCAACCTTCATAAACCATTCTTTAGTATATTAAAAGATGCTACAATTGAAAATATTGTATTTAAAGGAACAGATTTTGTTAATCAAGGAAATCAAGCAACAGTTGTTTTAAATGCAGATAACAGTAAATTATCTAATCTTAATGTTGACCTTGTAACTATACATGGTGGAAATAATAATGCAGGTGTTGCTTATGAATTAAAAAACAATTCTATAGTAGATAGATGTAATGTAATAAATGTTAACTTTAGTGTAATGTATAGCAATCAAAATAATGCTGGTGTAGTTGTTCATTTAAATAACTCAACTGTATCTAATTGTTATGTAGAAGCAACTATGCCATCAGGATGGCAAGTTAACTCTGGACTTGTTGCACAAGCAAGTGGAAATTCTAATATAACAAATAATATTGTTAATACAAAAGTAAGTCCTTATTTTGGAAATGATTACATCGGAAATGGTGCTGTTTTAGCAAGAGGTACAGCTGTTTTAAAGAATAACTTAAGCTTAATAAACACAAATAATAAAATTTATACTATTTATAATCAAAATAATAACACAGCAACTCTTGCAGAAGGTTCAAAAGATAATTATCAATTATCAGAAACAAATTCATTAAAAAATACTTTGTCAGATGCAGTAAAAGATGTTGACCAAAAAGATATTAATAGTGATTTCTTTAAAAAATTAGAATTTAGTGATCAAGCTTGGATAATTGATAATAATACATCAATTACTAATTTACCAGTACTTAAAAATGTATCAGCTTCATTTAGTGATGATGGAGAGCAACCTGAAAATACTGATGTATATATTCCTGATTTCAATAGAGTGCATAGATTATCAGATTATGATTCAAGCAAAGAAATTGTATATCATAATATGTATAAAATAATGCCATTTTATGATGCTAAGGAAATAATAAGAGATGGAAATAAAATACCATCAAATAATGAATTGAGTACAAAAATAATTAAATATGTTATTCCTTATGATAAATCAGGAAATATGGTTTCATCGCTTACAACCGAAAATTATAATAGTTTAGACAAAATAAGAATTGTATTTACAGATAAAACTTCAAAAACATATCATATTGATTTTGATGATTACTATGGAAATGTAGCATCATATATGATAAGTGATTTAAATGTTGGATACAACTATAATAAATATGTTGTAAATCCAAATTTAGATATTATAAATTATCTTGTTAATGAAGCATCTTCTTATACGTATAATAATGATTTAGAACTAATTGTTTCAGAAGAAGATAGCAGATTATATAAAGAACATTTTGAAAATTATACAAAAAATCACATTAAAGAATTTATAATAAATACTTTAGTTAATATGGATTATAGTGTTAATTTTGAAAGTGAAGTATTAGATAATTTAATTAAGCAAGATTTAGTAAATAGTGGAAAATTAAAGAAATTATTATTTGCATACAATTACTTTACTTATTGGTATAATCTAGATATGGATGGTATTAATGTAGCAGATTCAATAATGTTCCATGCAAATGAAATGTTTGATAATAGAATGACAATGCTAAATATTACAAATGAACTTATCTCTGGAACAAATTCTGCAACAAATGGAACTGCAGGATACTATAATAATAATCTTGCAAAATATACTAAAATAACTAATTTAGGATTATTCTTAGATTATTATGTAAAAACATTAACACATTATACAGATGGAAATGAATGGTTTAAAGAACATTGGAAAGGCGGAAAATATTATATAGTAAGTATTGATAAAGAAGGTGTTGACTATACATTATGGGATCATTTAAAGAAAGATGGTAAAGTACAAAATGACTTTTTACCATTATGTACAGTTCCAGAAAATAGTACTTATGCAATTGCTTCACCAACACAAGCATATTTTGGTTCTTTACGTGTTTATATGACAGATCCTAATGATCCAGCTCAAAATGAAGCCTTTGAAAAGAAAGTAAATGTTTGGTTACAAGAAGTTAAAGCATTTTATGAGTTTGGATACACATATTGGGGTAAAGATACTTTAAATAAATATTGCGATGTAAACTACGATATGAGAACAACTTATACAGGTCAAGGAAATGCAACTGTATACAATAATCCATTAACAACACAAGAGCCATATCATAAATACTTTATTGAAGCTGTAAACAGATGGGCAGGTACCTCAGGTGGTGCTTATGCAAATGGAAATGAAGTATTCTGGGTTGTTATAAAAATGTTAGATAACTTTAGAGTTGGAACACATGAAACTCTTCATAATCAAGATAGTAAAATTTTCTTAAATGGTTATGGTCGTAGAGGTGGAGCAGAAGATTATGCAGCAGGATTTTTACAACAATATTATAGAGATGGTTGGGTAAGTCCAAATATATTTGATGATGAACTTATGAAAGATAATACAACTCAAAACTTCTATCGTTCAACAGTTGAAACAAATGAAAAATTATCAGTATTCTATAAAAATTACTTTAATGTAAACGATTTCTTAGATTGGATAGAAGCAAAAGCATACTTTGAATTAACAGATGAACAAAAAGCTAAAATATCAGTACAAGTATCTTATCCACAATTAGATGATGCTCATCAAGATGAAGGTGATGATGTAGTTGCATACACTCCACTTACAACAGATAGAGTTCAAGAAATGAATTTAAAGAACATGGAAGCTCTTTGGAATAATCGTATAATGTTAAGACCTGGTGTTGCAGAATATGAACAACGTTCACCTGGTGCTGATACTGATTCAATATTTAATATTCATTGGTATCAACCACATGCAGATAATGACCGTCCAGATGGAGCAAACTTTAAATATCTTGCTTGGCAAATGGCAGGAGAGAGAGGATATTATGATGGACTTTGTGCTTATTATAGTCAAAAATATGTTGGCATAAAGAAGGGAACAGGAGAAAACACAACAGATTTAATAGCTTTGCGTTATATAATGCAAGATGATAATATTACATTTAAAAAATATAAATTAGATAGATATGAAAAATTAGGAAAACATTATGATGATGAAGGAACATATATAAATGCAAAAGAAATTTATCTAAAATATCTTGAAGCATTAAAAAAGGATGCAGATTCTGGAAATAGAAAACTTTCAAATAGTACAGCAGTTAAAAAATTCTATTTTAGACAAATTCAAGAAGCTACAAAAGACTTTACAATTAATCCATTTGATAAAAATCCAAATGCTAAAACTATAGAATTAGATGAAAAACTAATTATTAATAATAACACAACAAATACAGTTAATAACTCAACTAATACTAATATTACTAATACTAGTGCTAATACAATGAAAAATACAGTTAATACAAACATAACAAGCGAAAATACTAATAATGTTGAATCTAATACAAATAGTTTAGAAAATGAAGTTTCAAATGAGACAGTTTTAAATGAAGTAGAAAGCACAAATATTACTAGTAAAGAAAAAACTCAAAACAAAACTACTAATGAAAAATCAAAAAATCTAAATAACATAAATAATGTAGAAAATACAATAAATTCTAATAGTATTCAAAAGTAATGAACTAAAAAGAGAATCCTCACTTATTTTTAAAATGTGAGGATTCTTTTTAAAATATAATTGAATTTATAAGTTGCCTATGATAATATTAGAATATATTAAAATGAAAGGTATAATACTGTGATTGAATTAGAAGAAAATATACGATTATTAGAAAAACAGAAAAATAAATTAAAACAAATTAAAGAGTCTATAAAAATAGATTCTTTAAAAATTGAATTGCAAGAATTAGAAAAAAAATCATTAGAAAATAACTTTTGGGATGACTTAAAAAAATCTAATGAAATTTTTTCAAGAATTAAAATTTTACAAAAAAAGATTAATTATTTTGAAAGTTTAAATTCAGATTTAAATAATTTAATTGAAATGAATAAATTACTTAATCAAGAAAATGATGAAGAGTTATTAAAAGAATTGTTATCTCAAACTGATAAATTGGAAAAAAGTATTAATAATTTAGAAATACAAACTTTATTTTCTGGTAAATATGATGGTAATAATGCTATTATTACCATGCATCCTGGAGCTGGTGGAACAGAATCACAAGATTGGGTTGAAATGCTTTATAGAATGTATAATAAATGGGCATTTTCAAATGGATTTACTGTAAAAGAATTGGATTATTTAGATGGTGATGAAGCTGGAATTAAGTCGGTTACTTTTTTAGTATCTGGAGAAAATGCATATGGCTTTTTAAAAGGAGAAATGGGAGTTCATAGATTAGTCAGAATATCTCCTTTTGATAGTGGGGGAAGAAGGCATACTTCTTTTGCTTCTGTTGAGGTTTTACCTGAAATATCAGATGATGTAGAAATTGAAATAAATCAAGATGATTTAAGAATAGATACTTATAGAGCATCTGGTGCAGGTGGACAACATATTAATAAAACAGATTCAGCAGTTAGAATCACTCATTTACCAACTAATATTGTTGTATCTTGTCAATCAGAACGTTCTCAAATGATGAATAAAGAAACAGCTATGAAAATGCTTAAATCTAAGTTATTAGATTTAAAAGAAAAAGAAAATAAGGCAACAATTTCAGAATTAAAAGGTATTCAAAAAGATATTGCTTGGGGAAGTCAAATAAGGTCATATATTTTTTGCCCTTATACATTAGTTAAAGATCATAGAACTAATTATGAAGTTGGAAACGTTGAAGCAGTTATGAATGGCGAATTAAATGATTTCATGAAAGAATATTTAAAAATGATAATAAAAAAATAGTTATAACATAAAATTATATGTTGCCAAAAAAAAAATTTTATAATATAATTATGTTCAGAATTTAAAATATACTATACAAAAATACGGAGGAAACATGGAAGAGATAGATTTAAGAGAACTTATTTCAATTTTTATGAGAAAAAAATTTTTAATTATAATTGTTGTAATAATTACATCAATTATAGGAGCAATTTATACTTTAAACTTTATTGTTCCAGAATACACATCAACTGCAAGTTTAATTTTAGCACAAGTAAATGAATTAACTGCTATTGATGCTACAAAATCAATTACAAGTACTGATATTACTTTAAATTCAAATTTAGTTGGAAATTATATGGAATTAGCAAAAAGTAAACTTGTAGCTTCACAAGTAATAGAGAACTTAAAATTAGATATGGATTTAAAAACTTTCCAATCTGGTGTTTCAATCACAACACTTGAAGATACAGAAGTTATTAGAATAACAGTAACTAATGTTGATCCACAACTTGCATGTGACATAGCAAACGAAATTGCGAAAGTATTTATGGAAAAAACAGAGTACATATTCAAAGTTAGTAACGTCCATATAGTAGATATTGCTGAAGTTAGTGATACTCCTTCAAATATTAACTTACTAAAAAATACATTTATTTCAGCATTTTTAGGATTTATATTAGTTTCTGCATATATTTTACTAATAAATATGTTAGACACAACTGTAAAAACAGATACAGATATAGAGAGAATTCTAAAAGTACCTGTATTAACTTCTATTATCTTATCAGATGATAGTGTTAAGAAAAAAACAAAATCAAAATCTAAATTTAAATTTAAATCTAAATCAAAAAACAAAACTGAAGAGAAAAAAGAATCTTTAGAAAATAAATAAAATACATTATTACTTGAAAATGGAGGAAAAATAATTTTATGAAAAAAGAAGTTGTAGTACAGGAAAGTCCAAAATCTCCTGAAGCAGAAATGTTTAGAAATTTAAGAACAAATATTCAATTTATGAATGCAGATTCAGAAAAAAAAGTAATACTTGTAACAAGCACAGTTCCTGGAGAAGGAAAAAGCTATGTTTCTGCTAATCTAGCTGCTGCATTTGCACAAATAGATAAAAAAGTTCTAATAATAGACACAGATATGAGAAAAGGACGTCAATATTCTATTTTTAATTTACGTCCTAGACCTGGAATATCAAATTATTTATCTGGTGTTGTTGATCAAATTTTCAAAGATAAAAAAGATGATATGAAAAACTACATACAAGAAACAGAAATTAGAAATCTTTATTTAATTACTGCAGGTAGTGTACCACCAAATCCATCTGAATTATTATCTTCAAATAAAATGAAAAACATTATTGATGAACTTAGTCAACTTTTTGATGTTATTATTTTTGATGCACCACCTTGTTTAGTTGTTACAGATGCTTTAATTCTTGCAAGATTAGTAGATTTTAGTATAATTGTTGCTGCACAAAATTATACTAAAATGGAAGAATTAAATAAAGCTAAAATGGCAATTGAAAATGTTGGTGGTAAAGTTGCAGGAGTTGTATTAAATAAAGTACAAAGTAATTCTAAAACTTATACAAATTCATACTATTATGGAGAAAAATTACCAAATTTCAAACCAAAACAAAGAAAATAAAAGGAAAAATAAATATGATTGATTTTCATTCTCACATACTACCTAATGTTGATGATGGTTCTAAATCACATGAAGAAACACTAAAGATGTTAGAAGAAGCAAAAGAAGCTGGATTTAATAAGATTGTTTCTACTTCTCATTATGCACCAAATTGTTTTGAAGTTCCTGAATATAAAAGGGAAGGCATAATAAGAGATTTAAATGAAGAACAAAATAATGAAGAAATAATCTTAGGAAGTGAAATTTTTTTAACATATAATACTGTAGATTTATTAAAAGAATATAAAGCATCAACTATAAATAAAACTAATTACATATTGTTTGAATTACCACTTAGAGAGCAATTTATAAATTTAAAAAATGTAATTAATCAATTAAAAGAAAATAATTATAGATTAATATTAGCACATCCGGAAAGATATTCTGTTGTACAAAAAAATTTTAATTTACTTTATGAATTACGAGATATGGGTATACATTTTCAATCAAATTATGCTAGTATACTTGGAAAATATGGATTAAGTGCTAAATATACTGTAAAAAAAATGTTTAAAAATAATTTAGTTAGTTTATTAGGTTCAGATGCACATAGAGCGAATTCTATATATACTATAATTCCAAATGCAATAGAAAAAATTTTAAAAATTATTCCAGAAGAATATTTAAATGATTTAACAACAAACAATGCAATAAAAATATTAAATAATGAATATATAGATTAGTTTTAGGAGGTGAATGATATGGCAACAAATGAATGTCAATATTGTTATTACTGGAAGGGTGATTACAAAACTACAAAAGCTGATTGTGATAAAACAGGTAGATATAAAAAATACAATGATGATTGCGATTGCGGAAAATTTGCAAAAAAATAATATTTATAGTACTTCTTTATACTTATGTATTATTTTTAATTTTAATAGCATATTTTTATAATAGTCATTCACTAAATTATAAAAAATAAATATAATATAGTAAATGGCTATTACATTATTCATACATAGTAATTTTTAAATTTAAAATTTGCTATAATTTATTTTACAAAAAGAGGTACAAAAAATGGGAATTATTGTACAAAAATTTGGCGGTACTTCTGTTGCTAATGCTCAAAAATTAGAGCTAGTTTCAGAACATATAATTAGAGAAGTAAAAAAAGGTAATAAACTTGTAGTAGTCGTTTCAGCACAAGGAAAAACAACAGATAGACTTATCGCTGAAGAAGCAGAAATAACCCAAAATCCTAATAAAAGAGAACACGATGTATTAGTTTCAACAGGAGAACAAATAACCATTGCAAAGCTTGCAATGCTTTTACTAGAAAAAAATTACAAGGCAGTTTCATTAACAGGTTGGCAAATACCTATAATAACAAATAGTGAATTTTCTAATAGTAGAATTAGATATATTAATAATAAAACTATAGAAGAATACTTAGATTCTGGTAATATTGTTATAGTTGCTGGTTTTCAAGGAATTGATGAAAATGCTAATATTACAACTTTTGGTAGAGGAGGTTCAGATACTACTGCTGTTGCATTAGCAGCCAGTTTAAAAGCTGAAAGATGTGATATTTATACAGATGTTGATGGTGTATATACATCAGATCCAAGAATTGTTTCAACAGTTGAGAAATTGCAATCAATTTCATATGATGAAATGTTAGAAATGTCTAGTATGGGAGCAAAAGTTCTTCATAATCGATGTGTAGAATTAGGTAAAAAATATAATGTTCCTATATATGTAAAATCTACTTTTGAAAAAGAAAGTCTAGGAACTTTAGTAAATGATAAAAATTTAGAAGATCTTGTAATAAATGGTGTTACTAAAGATAACTATATATCAAGAATAACAATAGTTGGATTAGAAAATAAAATTGGAAAAACTTACGAGTTATTTAAAATTTTATCGAAAAATTTAATTAATGTTGATATAATTTCTCAATCTTTTGGTGAACATATTACAAAAGATATAGCTTTTACTGTAAAAATGAACGATTTACAAAAAACTTTAGAAGTTTTAGAAGAAAATAAAACTATTTTAGGTATACAAGAAATATTGCATAGTGAAAATTTAGCAAAAGTTTCTATAATAGGTGTTGGAATTGCCAATAAACCTGGTGTTGCTGCAACAATGTTTGAAGCTTTATATGAAAATAATATTAATATGCATATGATAACGACTTCTGAAATTAAAATATCAGTTTTAGTTAATTCTAATGATGCAGATTCAGCTGTAAAAGCTATTCATAAAAAGTTTTTTGGAAAATAAATAAAATAGATTATAAAAAATACAATAGCTAAAAATTAGTTTGCTATTGTATTTTTTTGCTTTATATACATAAAAGTAGTTCTAAAAGATGATTTTCCTGAATAAATAATATATATATTATTTAGGAGGCAATTATGGAAGATATAAAAAATTCAAGTAATGTTTTTCAAAATATTATGTTAGAAAATAGAGAAAGATTAAGTGTTACTGGTGTAATAGATGTTTTTAGTTTTGATGATCAAATGATTATTATAGAAACACAATTAGGATTACTTACAATTAAAGGAGATAATTTAAAAATTAACAAATTAAGTATAGATACTTCAGATTTTATAGTAGATGGACAAATAACTAGTTTAATTTATTCTAATTCAGAAGTATCTCCTAAAAAAAGTGGAAAAAATATATTAAGCAAAATTTTCAAATAAACTAGAAAGAGAAGTGAAAACAATGTATAATTTTTCTCAAGAACAAGTATTTATATTCTTCTTTATTATAGGAATTATAATTGGTATGATTTTCGATATTTTTAAAGTATTACGAAAAGCCTTTAAAACATCAGATAAAATTACTTTTTTTGAAGATTTACTTTTTATAGTAATTGCTACTTATTTATTCGTTTTAGGAATAATAAAATTAAATGGTGGGGAAGTAAGATTTTTTCTTTTTTTAGGAACTTTTATTGGCATAATAATTTATTTTTTGACAATAAGCAATATATATGTTATAATTTTTTATACATTTGTAAAACTTTGTAAAAAAATATTAAATATTCCTATATCTTGTTTTAAATTCATTTATTTTTGCTTAAAATCGGCTATAAAAAAGGATTTTTAATATTTTTGTAGAATAATATAATATGATTAAAAATAAATGGAGATACATATGATGAATGTTATTAAGGTTAATAAAATTTTGAATTTAGTAATTATTTTAGTTATAATATATTTTATTTTTACTTTTATAAATCAACAACTAAAATTAAATTCTTACAATAAAGATATTTCATATTACTCTACTCAAATTGAAGAATTAGAAGAGAAACAAGAAGAACTATTAGCTACTCAAGACAATGTTAATTCAAAAGATTATATAGAAAAAGTAGCTAGAGAAAAATTAGATATGTATTTGCCAAACGAAACTGTATATATCGATATCAATAAATAACTTTTTATCTTATTAATTCTGAGTAGTTTAATTTTTTAAATTAAATTACTTTTTATTTTTTTCTTTAATTATAAAATCCAAAATAAAATTATATATATTGAAAGGGGCTAATTTTTATGGAATTAGAAGGTTTATCTCTTATTGATTTAAGAAACTTAGCAAAAGATAAAGGAATTTCTAATATTTCAAAATTAAAAAAATCTGAACTTATTGAAAAAATATTAGAAAACTATAATAAACAAAATAATACTTCTAATAACGAAAAGAATTTAGAAGAATTAAAAAGTGATAATAATTCTGTAGAATATAAATTAACTAGTGATGATGATGAATATGTTGAAGGAATTTTAGAACTTTTACCAGATGGATATGGATTTTTAAGAGGAGATAATTACTTATCAACAAACAAAGATGTTTATGTTTCACCTGTTCAAATAAGAAGATTTAAACTAGATACTGGTGATATGATAAAAGGAATAAAAAGAACTCCAAAGGAAGGTGAAAAATTTCCTGCTCTTATTTATGTTGGTGAAGTTAATGGTGAACATCCTGAAAATGCAATGAAAAGGAAGAATTTTGATGATTTAATTCCTATATATCCAATAGAAAAATTAAAATTAGAAACTACTTCTAATGAATATACAATGAGATTAATGGATTTAATGTCACCTATAGGTAAAGGACAAAGAGGTATGATTGTAGCACCACCTAAAGCTGGTAAAACTACTATTTTAAAAAAAATTGCTAATAGTATAACTGCTAATAATCCAGAAGTATATCTTATTGTTTTATTAATTGATGAAAGACCAGAAGAAGTTACTGAAATGAAACGTTCAATAAAGGGTGAAGTAATATATTCTACTTTTGATGAACAACCAGAACATCATGTTAAAGTTGCAGAAATGGTTATAGAAAGGGCAAAAAGACTTACTACTCAAAACAAGGATGTTGTAATTTTATTAGATAGCATCACACGTTTAGCAAGGGCATATAATTTAGTTATTCCATCTTCAGGAAGAACTTTATCAGGTGGTTTTGATCCAGCTGCTCTTCATAAACCAAAAAGATTTTTTGGTGCTGCAAGAAACACAGAAGACGCAGGAAGTTTAACTGTTCTTGGAACTGCACTTATAGAAACAGGAAGTAGAATGGATGAAGTTATTTTTGAGGAATTTAAAGGTACAGGTAATATGGAAGTATATCTTGATAGAAGTCTTTCTGAAAAAAGAGTATTTCCAGCTATTGATGTAAATAAATCTGGTACTAGAAGAGATGAATTATTATTAACTCAAAAAGAATATGACAACATAAATTTGCTTAGAAAAAAATGTGCAAGTCTTTCAACAGCTGATTTTACAGAAAAATTAATTATGCAAATGATGAGAACAAAAAATAATGAAGAGTTTATAAACATCATTTCTAATTCGTTAAAATAAAAAAAATAAGAGCTGAATTTTGTATTATTAATTTTCAGCTCTTTTTAGTATTTTACATAGAAAGGAGGGAAAAGTATTATGAAAAAAATATTGTTAAAAATATTAAGAAAAATATCATTACAAATAGTTCTTATAGTTATTTTTGTTGCACTTAATGTATACTTTCTTACTTTTCCTTCTAAAATTTTAGGTAAAATAATTGATTTACTAAATAATATAACTCAAAATAAAAGCATTATATATAATTACATATTTATTTTAATTGTTACAACTTTAATTTCTCTTATACTAAGAGTTACTTGGAAATTCCTTGTAGCTTGTACTACTAGGATTTTAGAAAAAGACCTTAAAGATGAATTATTTAATCATTTTTTAAAAATTAAACTAACTAGTATACAAAACATTAAAAATGGAGAAATAATGTCATATTTTGTAAAAGATATAAGTGAAATAAGAGGTTTAATGTATAAATTATTATCAGCTGGTACTAGAATTCTTTTCGTTTTTATTATTGCAACATACACAATGAAAAATATAAATACAAATTTAACAATATCTGCACTATGTCCTATAATCATAACTACTTATATAATTATTATTTTAAAAAAATATTTAGAAAATAGTTTTAAAAAGTCTCAGAAATATTTTACAAATTTATCAGAATATGTACAAGAAAGTACAGATGCAATAAGAACAACAAAAGCATATTCTGGTGAAACAAATCAACTAAAAAAATTTATTAAGAAAAATAAAATTTTAAAAATGAGCAATATCTCTGTTGATTTATATTCTACATTAATATCAACTGCTGTAAATATATGTTTTGGATTTTGCTATGGAATAACAATTATATATGGTTCAAATTTAGTATTAGATAATTTTATTACAATAGGAGATTTTGTTGCTTTTATAGGATATATAGATTTATTTTATGGACCAGTTTCATGGCTTCCATCAATTATATCAAAATTTAAAAGAGCACAAATATCATATTATAGGCTAGAAAATGTTTTTAACTTAGAAGAAGAAAATTTAGAACTAGATATTGATGAAAATACTGAAAAAATAATTGGTGGTATTTCAGTAAAAAATTTAAGTTTTAATTATCCAGGAAACATTGATAGAGTATTAGATAATATTTCTATAGAAATAAAAGAAGGTGAAACTTTAGGAATAATTGGTACAATAGGAAGTGGAAAAACAACTTTAATGAATTTAATTTTGAGATTATATCCTATTCCAAATGGTAAAATTTTTATAGGAAATAAAGATTTAAATGAAATAGAATTGTCTAATTTAAGAAAAAATATTTCATATATAACTCAAGATAACTTTTTATTTTCTACAACAATAAAAGATAATATTACTTTATTTAAAGATGAATTTTCTGATTCTGAAATAATAGAAAGCACAGAAAAATCAATTTTTTCAAGTGAAATTAATAATATGAAAAATGGAATATATACAATAATAGGAGAAAGAGGAATAGATTTATCAGGAGGTCAAAAACAAAGAGTAGTCATTTCTAGAGCATTTTTAAATAGAAGTAATATAATAATTTTTGATGATACTTTTTCAGCATTAGATAATAAAACTGAAAAAAGCCTTTTAAAAAATATAAAAGAATTAGTTAAAGAAAAGACTTGCATTATTATATCTAATCGAATTTCTGATGTTAAAGATGCAGATAAAATAGTAGTTTTTGATAACGGAAAAATTATTGAAGAAGGAACTCATGAAAGTTTATTAAAAAATAACGGATTATATAGTAAATTTTATTTAGAACAGGCTTCTATGAAAGAAGAATTGCTATAAAAGTATTAGAAAGGAGATATGGTTTATGAACAGTAAAATTTGGTCAAGATTAAAGAAAATTGCAAAACCACACAAAAAAACAATAATATTTGTGTCTTTAATTTCTGTTATTATAAATTTGTTAGAGTTATCAAAACCATATCTTGTAAAAATAATTATTGATGATTTTTTAAGCAAAGGATTGGCTCAAAAAACTTTTATAACAATATCATCAATTGGTATAATATATTTATTAATTGTTGTATTTGAAAATATATTAGATTTTATAACAAGAACTAAAACTAATATAATGGGGGAAGAGATTTTATTTTCAATGAGAAATAAAATTTATAAATATACTCAGGATGCCAATATTTCTTTTCATGATAAAACTCCAGCAGGTAAACTTTTTGTTAGAATAACAAATGATGTTGAAGATATTTCAGCATTATTTAAAGAAGTTATTACAACTTTATTTAAAGATATAATATCAATTTTAGGAATTATTTTATTAATGTTATATTTTAGTTTTAAATTAAGCTTATTAACTTTCACGTTATTACCTTTTGTTATAATTACATCAGTAATATTAACATGCATATTAAATAAAATATATGATGCTTCTAAAATTGTAAGAACAAATTTAAATACTTTTTTAGCAGAATCAATATATGGTGCAAAATTAATTAAAATATTTAATATACAAAAAGAAAAACAAGAAGAATTTGAAAAATTAAGCAATGAATTTATAAAAGTAAGACTTCCTTCATCTATATATGAAGGAATGTTTCCTGGATTAATGACTTTATTTGAAAATTTAGCAATAACTGTAATAATTACTAGTTCAATAAATCATTGGTTTGGAATAACAATTCCAATTGGATCTATATATGTTTTTGTAAGTTATATAAAATCACTTTTTGAACCTATAACTAGAATTATAGATAATGTAGAAATTGTTCAAGAGGCAGTAGTTTCTATTAATAAAATATATGACATATTGGATGAAAAAGATTATTTAGAAGATTTTGAAAGTGGACAAAAGTTATCTAATGTAAAAGGAAAATTAGAATTTAAAAATGTGTGGTTTGCATATGAAAAAGATAAATGGATTTTAAAAGATATTTCCTTTACAATAAATCCTGGTGAAACTATTGCTTTAGTTGGAAAAACTGGTTCTGGAAAAACTACTATTACAAATTTAGTTAACAGATTTTATGATATTCAAAAAGGAGAAATACTTTTAGATGGAATAAATATAAAGAATATAAATAAACGTGAATTAAGAAGACATATAGGAACAATTCTTCAAGATCCTTTTATATTTGCAAGAAGTATTAAAGATAATATAAAATTAAATAAAAAAATATCGGATTTAGAAATAAAAAATGCACTTAAATTGTCATCAGCAGATGAATTTATAGAATCTCTTCCAAATGGAATAGAAACAATATCTAAAGAGAGGGGAGAATCTTTTTCAGCAGGTCAAAAACAATTATTAGCTTTTGCAAGAATTTTTGCCCATAACCCAGATATTTTTATATTAGATGAAGCAACAGCAAATATTGATACTCATACAGAACAGCTAATACAAAAATCTATTGAAAAATTATCTGCTGAGAAAACAGCAATTTTTATTGCACATAGATTATCAACAATTATAAATGTAGATAAAATAATCGTTCTAGATAATGGGAAAATTATTGAAGAAGGCAATCATGAAGAACTTCTAAAGATGAATGGATATTATTCAAAATTATATAATTCTTATTATGAAAGTTTAGGATAGATTATTTACAAAAAAATATAACTTTGATAGAATTTTAATATGAATACAAAATTAATTTTAATTGCTTTTATTATTAAAAATTTTCATATTTGCAAAAACTTAATAGGAGATATTTATGACCAAAGAAAAAGATATTAGATATAAAAAAGCTTATACCGAATTAAATGAAATATTTAAAGTTTTAGATAAAGAACAAAAAAGTAAAATACCAGATATTTTTATAAATAATATAATAAATAATATGGATAAAGAATATAAGTTTATATTTGACAATTCAAAAGGAATATTTGAACAAGATTTAATGATAGAAACACAAGCTTTATTAGTTGAAATTTATGAAAGATATTTAGCTCCTACGGAAGAAAAAGAATTATGGCAAAAATACGATAGATTTTGTTTAAATAAAATTGAAGAAAAAAAGAAAGAAAATTATAAAGATATTTTTTCAAATGATAAAACAACAATAAATACGCAAAACGATAATATTCAAAATAATTTAAATATTATTCCAGTAAAAAACGAATCTAAAATTAGTAAAATTCTAAAATTTATTAAAAATATATTTAATAAAAAATAAAACTTAAGAAAAATAGGAGTAACTATAAATATGGCTGATAATAATTTAAAAAAAGTACAAGAAAATAATAAAGTAATAAATGAATTGGTTAGTTCTATACTTAATATGAGAAGAGAGAATAATATAATTGTTCAAAATGGGAATAATTTAGATCCAATAGCAGAAAATGTTTTTAACTTATTAACCAAAAATATTTTAGCAATTTATGAAGCCGAATATAGTCAATATGGTTTTTCAAAATGCAAGGGAAAACAAGGTGTAAAGTTATCTCCTGATAGAGAAGGGGACTGTGCTGGAGGGACTGATGGTTTAACAATAGGAGTAAATTTAAACGATTTTTTAAGAAATCCACAACATGGTGTATATGCACAATTAGAAAAATCAAATGTTCAAGAAAGTGGAGCTAAAATATCTGAACAATATGATGGTAGCGAAAGAGATCAAATGGATCTATTTTTAAAATATAAAGCAATTAATGCTATTGATATGGATTGGATTATTGATGCAATTGCACATGAAGCAAAACATACATATGGTGTTACTGGAGGAAATACTTTCCTAAAAGAAGGAATTACTGAACAAACTACAAGAGAAGATTGTGATAAATATGGAATGTATATGGAACCTACTTCTCATACTCAAGAAGCTAATTTTATTCGAAAATTGGAACTTATAGTTGGAAGAGAAGAAATAGTAAAAGCTGGTTTATATGATAAACATATTCAAATGAGAAATAGCGAATTTTTAAAAATAATGCAAGAAAATAATAATGTTAGCCTAGAAGATCTTCAGGAATATTTTAAAATATCAAGATATGATGATTCAAAAATTGAAGCTTTTGATAAAAAAGAAAAAGATGAATCTAAAAAAATGAAACCAAAATTGGAAAAATTTAGAAAAGAGCATCCAGAATTAGTTGATAGAGTTATAAAAATAAGACTACAATACGATAAAATGAACTCAGAAGATAGATATAAAGAACTAGATTTAGCTTTTAACAAAACATTTGAATCTAGAACTCCTGCAATTGATTTTAAAAAAATGAGAGATATGTTAAATAATCTTTATTCGTTGCAAATGAAACATAAAATAGAGCCAGATTTTTATAGAAAATTATATTCTGAAAATTGGAGTAACATTTTAAGCGATGATGACTGGAAAATACTTTTATCCAATAATCAAGATGGCATAGATTTAGAGCAATTAAAAAAAGAGGGAATAGATATCTATGGCACAGGTGAAAAAATTAAAAGTTATTCAGAATTAATAGAGCCAATAACTACTTATATTAAAGAAAATAATTTAGATAGAATTAGTAATAGAAATGCGATAATAAAAACCAATCCTAATTTAGATAAAGTAATACAAGTACAAGAAGATGTTATTTCGAGTTTATCACTTCTTAATATGCAACAAAAAGAACAAATAGAAAAAACAGAAGTTCAATCTAATAAACAAAATACAGACACTTTATCAAGCACTAAAACACATAAAATAACAAAATCAGATATTGTTCCTATTGCAAAAAAAGATTCTGTAGCTAATGAAAAAGAAAATGCAATGGAAACTAGAAATAGAAACGAAAAAGAATCAGAAAAAAGTATAATACCTCAGGAGATGTAATGGAAGATAAAATTATTAAATTTAAAAACTTAATAGAAGGAAATAATAATATAGTTTTCTTTGGATGGTGCTGGTGTTTCCACTGAAAGTGGTATTCCAGATTTTAGAAGTAAAGATGGATTATATAACCAACAGTATAAATATCCACCTGAAGAAATACTAAGTCATACATTTTTTATTAATAATACTGATGAATTTTATAAATTTTACAAAGCAAAAATGAATAGTTTAAGCTACAAACCTAATGTAACACACATAAAATTAGCTGAGCTTGAAAATAATGGAAAATTAAAGGCTATTATAACACAAAATATTGATGGTTTACATCAAAAAGCTGGTTCTAGAAATGTATACGAATTACATGGTAGTGTTTTAAGAAATTATTGTATGAAATGTAAAAAATTTTATGATGCAGAATATGTATTTAATAGCAAAAATATTCCAAAATGCAGTTGTGGAGGAACTATAAAACCAGATGTTGTACTGTACGAGGAAGGATTAGATAGTGAAATAATTTCAAAATCAATTAATGCTATACAAAATGCAGATCTTTTAATTGTTGCTGGAACATCATTAACAGTATATCCAGCTAGTGGACTAATAAATTATTTTAAAGGTAAAAATTTAGTTTTAATTAATAAAGATAAAACACCTTATGACAATAAAGCAAATTTAGTAATAAACGATAGCCTAGGAAAAGTTTTTTCACAAATATAAATATTACTTAACTTATATTGATACAAATAAAAATTATGATAAAAAGAAGTATAAAACGATGTAGATATAGATAAACAATCTAAAATAGAAGAATATAATATAAATTTTTAATAAAATATAAAAATGAGGTACTAACTAATAGTAAGTACCTCATTTTTTATAATCAATTTTCTACCTATATTTGTATAAATTATAGCATATACCAAAATTCAATAATTTTAATATATTCAAAATTATATAATTCTTATTATGAAAGTTTATGATAAATTGAAAAGATAGGCAAAATGTGATATAATTAATATGTATTAACCTACTATTTGATTTTTATTTAAAAATAAAAAATCTGAAAGGGGGGATTAATATGGATTTTGCTCTAAAGAACGAACCAGCATTTGAGCTAACAAAAGAAAAACAAGATGAAATAAATGATTTGATTAAAAATGATGTAAAAAATCTTGAAGTTGATCTCCTAAAGCAAATTTTACAAGAAAATAATATAGAATTTGATAATCAATTATCAAATTATCAAGAATTAAAAAAACATTTGAAATTAACTATAGATAAGAAAACTCTAAGTAAAATTGAAAATGAAGAAAATTTAGCTAGAAAAGAATTATCTGAATTTATAAAAGAAATTCAAGCTGGTGCTCCTTCAACAGTAAAAACAATCTTAGGCGATTTTTCAAATAAATTCACAATACCAGCAGCAAAAACTATTGCTACATTAGGTATTTCAAGAATTCTTTTTGATGCTATGCTATTTTTACCATGTCCAATTAGAACAATAACAGGTGCAGTAACATTAGTAGGTACTAAATTAATATCAAAAGTTTCTTATGCGAAACAAAAAAGAGAAGAACAATCAAAACAATATAATGAAATTATAGATGATTTAGCAAAAACTAGAGATAAAGATGGTAAAGTAATTGAAGATCATTTTATTACGGAACAAGTTGAAGTTATCAAAAAATTTTTTAATAAAAATGGAAAAACAATTGAAACAATACCGTATTCAAATATGATGAATGAAATTTATTCATTAAAAAATAAAGAAAAATTAGAATTAATTGGTGAAATCAGTAAATCTTTAAATAAAAAAGTAAATATAAATAAAGAATTATCAAAAGGAAAAAGAAAAAAGGGATTAAAATCCATTGTTAAAAAAATTGAGCATACAGCTTCAGTAGTTGGTATAGGAATGCTTTTATCAAATTTAGATAAAGAAACAGCTTGCTTGGCATTAATACCATTACCAGAAAATATAAAACATAATATGTTTAAATCTAGAGTTACAAATGGTACACAACCTAAAGGTTTATATACTGGAATGGGAATAATGGGAATTAGTACTTTGATAACATCAGGAATAAATGCTTTTAAAGAAAAAAATAAAATTTATAAAAAATCATTAGAAAACTCTAACAAAAAATTTTCTACAAACCAAAAATTATTATTTAATATTATAAAGAATAAAGAAATATATTTACATCCAGAAAGAGCAGAAGAAATTTTAAAAATCTCTACATTAGGTGAATTAAAAAAATATACAAGTACATTACCTTTGAATGAGCAAAAAAAGCAGATAGACTTAACTGAAGACATGAATAATATTATTAATAAGAAAGATATTAAAGATTCTACTAAAGAATTAGGAAAAATGCTACTAAATTCTGTATCACTTGCTGGAAAAAGTATGCTTTTATATCAAGTACTTTTGCATTTACAACTTATAATATCTCCTAAAAAAGAACCTTCTCCTGAAATAGATCCTGAGCCAGAATATGAGCCTATTCCTGTATTAGAAAAAGAAAAAGCAACAAGCAAAGTAAATAATAATGAATTTATACCTCAATCAGAACCAGAATTAGCTCCTGTACCAAAATATAAACCAGTTCAAGATTTGTCATCAGAACCAAAAATACAACCTCAACCAATACCAACAACTCCTGAATTAAATGTAGAAGATTCTACATCTGATTCAATTATGCTTCCTAAACCATCTATTCCAGAAATTTCATCTCAAATTGAATCACAAATTTCTAATAGTAAAGAAAGTGGAATACTAGAGAATATAAAAAAAGTTGCTGGTACATCTCTAATAGCATATATAGCTGTAAAAGGATTAGCAGGAATTGGAACTTTAATGTTTCCAGAAATATCACCTGTTTCAGTACCAATTATGATAGGCGGATAAAAATGCTAAAATTAAACTATTTAAATAATGTATAGATATATTAAAAAAGAAAATATGTTCGTAAAAAAGTCTAAATTTTTAATGTTAGACTTTTTTACTTTTTATAAAATATGATATAATATAAGTAGTGGAGGTGATTCAATGGCTTCAAATGAATGTTTCCATTTTACTAAATTAAAAAATTTATATAGTATAAGAAATACACAACATTGCACAAAATTAAAGTGCCCGCACATTCAAATTATGATAAATAGGAGATAAATATGATAAAGTATTTAATACTAGATATGGGAAAAGTTTTAGTAGAACCAGCTTCTGGAGATTGGCTTGTGACAAATGAATTCTTAAAAAATGTAGATATAAATAAAATAGATAAAAATACATTAAAAGAAGCTATAAATAACAGCAGACATTTATTAAATGGAAAAGCCAAAAATTTAGAAGAAGAATACAAAATAATAATGAATTTTTATAAAACAGTATTTCAAAAAATAAATTATAACATAGCAAAGGAAAAACTTGAAAATATAGTGAATAATTTTGTTTATGATGAAGATGATAGTAAATATATATTATATAAAAATGTAAAAGAGGATTTAGAAATTTTATCAAAAAAATATACTATGCTTATGTTATCAGATAACTGGCCCTGTGCATTTAATTATTTAAGAAAACACAATATAGATCAATATTTTACAAAGATATATATATCTTCTTTATATGGAAAAAGAAAACAAGACAAGATATTATTTGACTATCCAATAACAGATTTTGAAATAAAAGAAAATGAAGCATTATTTATAGATGACAATGAAGAACTATTGGATATTGCTATCGAAAAAGGTCTATTAGTTTTGCACATGGATAGAAATAAAATGATAAAAACATCAAAATATAAAATAATACATGATTTCTCTGATTTGACAAAGAATTTTTTTAATAATGATTAAAAATAGGGAAGTATAAACAAATAAAAAATTGAAATATAATAATTGTAAAAAATTAAAAACACAAATTTTTACAAAATTTATAAAAGAAATGTAATAAAGTTAAATAAGAAAATGTCCAAAAACATGATGAAAAAATAAATAAATCAATATCACTAAGAATAAAAATATAATAATATTACTAAAAACTCATATTTTAGCAAGAGAGAGTAGAATATATGGACTTATAATCGTAAAAAGAAATATACAACATTGCACAAAATCAAAGTGTCCGCACATTCAAATTTTTAAAAAATAAAAAACTATGGATTTTTAAAATTAAAAATGCTATAATAATACTATAAATTAATTTTGGAGGTATTTAACATGTCTATAGAAAAGCAAAAATTATATAATGAAATTGAAACACTCCCAGAAGAACTTACAAGTCAAGTTATTAATTTTGTTGAATATTTAAAGTTATCATATATAGATAAAGAGGCACCAGATAGTATTACTATAAAAAGTAAGAAAGATTTAAAAGAAAAATTACAAAAAGGACTTGAAGATATAAAAGAAAATAAAGTATATTCTCTTGATGAGGTTTTCAAAAAAATAGAGAATATATAAAGGTGGGAACTAGGCTATGAAAAAATATATAGTAGAAATGTCAGAAACTGCTGAACAAGACTTAGAAAATATTATTTCATATTTGAAATATGATTTAGCAGGAGATATTATAGCAGATAAGTATAAACTTTTATTTAAACAAGAATTAAAAAAATTAGCAGATATTGCTGAAAGTATGCCTGTTTTAGAAGAAAATTTAACAGGACATAAAAATATTAGAAAAATTAATGTAAGAAATTATATATTTTTTTATACTATTGATGAAGATATGGATAAAGTTTTTGTAGTAAGAATAGGACATGCTTTTATGGATTGGGAAAAATATTTAAAAGACGAATAATTAATTTAACATATCATTTTAAATATGGATATAATAGAAATATTATATCTATTTTTATACATAGAGCGACAACTTAATATAGATATAAATGAGTCTCAAAAATAGGAAGGAGATAAAAAAATGAATGATAATTATTTTATAATACATGGAAGTTTTGGAAGTCCATTTGGAAATTGGTTTAGTTGGTTATATGATTTTATTTCTAGTGATGGAAAACAAGTATATGTACCACAATTTCCAATAGGTGTAGGATACCAAAACTACGATAATTGGAGCAAATTGTTAAGATATTATTTAAAATTAGGTCTAATAAATGAGAATACAACTATAATAGCTCATAGCATAGCACCTGTATTTATTTCTAAATTTTTAACAGAAAATAAAATTAAAGTTAATAAACTTATTTTTGTATGTGGATTTAATAATTATTTAGGAATAAATGAAGAATATGATGAGGTTAATAAAACAATGTATTTTGATAATCTAAAAGATGTAAAAAAATTTGCAAATGAAATAATATGTTTCTATTCAGATAATGATCCATATGTGAAATATGAAGTTGAAAAAGAATTTGCAGATACTATTGCCACAGAACAAATCTGTATTCCAAATGCAGGACATATAAATAGTGAAAGCGGATTTGATACATTTGAAAATATAGTAAGTTTCTTATAATAAAGAAAATAGGGGAAATAGAAGATAATTTTTTGTATTTTATTAAAAATTTATAAAATTTTATAAAAATGAAATTTTGAAAAAAATTTATAAATACAAAATTAAAAATAATTTATAAAAGAAAAAACAAATTATAAAATGAAATCAAAAATTTGATTTTATAAGAAATATATAATCAATTGAAAACTATTTTAAATCGATTAAAAGCAACAGGAGAGAGCATAGGGAGATAAAATAAAAGTAGTATAAAAAGAAATACACAACATTGCACAAAATCAAAGAAATAGGCTTGGTTCTAAGCTTTCAGCGATTTTGTAATGTTGTATTTTTTATGTGTATTTTTAAAGAAAGGAGGAATATTATTTATGAATGAGAAATATGAATTAGTAAAATTATTAGAAGGTACTAATAAACAAGGTAAAAAATATTATTTAGCTTATTTATTATTTAGCACTCAATATAAAACTCAATTAGTCACTGTTAGACTTGATGAGAATAAGTATAATAAATTAAAACAGTCTTGTCCAAAATTGTTTGATGTTACTAATAACGTGAAAATTCAATATATTTTTGATAAATATCAACCAGTTTTGAATGTTTAAAAGAAAGGAGATTTTATTATGAGCGAAGCAGTTGGAACTTTAGCCTCTACTGTATCAGCTGATGCTTTATGGGGAGTATTTGGTGATGCTATTCCATATATTTCAGTAGTTGTATTGGCTGGATTTGGATTTTATTTAATTCGTAGAATGATAAAAGGATTAAGTAAAGGAAAGGCTAAAATTTAATAAAAAGTAGGCTATGAGCCTACTTTTTTTGTTTTTATGTGTTTTTTTATGGATATAAAAAAGAAAAGAGAATATATAAATAAATTGTTAATTGATATATCTAATGTTAATTCTTCAGAAGAATTTTATCAATTATCAACAAAATTGTTTTATAGAATAAATGAATATGTTTTTTATTTTGAAAATGAAAAATTAAAATGTGAGGTTTAAAATGTATCAAATAATTGAACAAATTTTGATTAGTGGTATACAATGCATACTTCCATTAGTTCGGTATGCGTTTAATATTTGATTTTACTCGAATTATATTATTTAAAGATTAGGAGTTAGTATGGATACTTTATATACTGGAGATATTCCTCAAGATTATAAATATGCTGTTTTTTATGATGATTATATAAGGCTTTTCAATGTTAGTTCTGCTCAAAATCAAACATTAAACTATTATGATGTTTATATATCATATCCTGGTTTTTATTATAGAACTGGTCAACAATCTTTTTCACAGTATAATAGAACTTATTTTCAAGAGATATCTGTTAGTAATGATTGGTTATATAGACAAGATATTGATAAGATTTTTTTAGTTGTATTTATAATTGTTTTAATGTTTATATTTGTTTTTAATATAGTAACAAGTGTATTTAAGAAGGGTGGTGTATTTGGTGGTCTCATCTAAAAAAATATTAATAATTAGTATTATATTTATAATATTGCTTAGTGGTTTTTGTTTTGGTTCAACTCCTTTGACTCCTGTTCGTGTTGAGGGTCTTGCTCCTAATTCAGATGCCACATCTTTTGTTTCTAATTATTATTATGATAGTTATTATTATTATTTAAGATTAGGTCATACTTATCGATTTTATACTGATGATACAGGTAGTTTAAGAATTATATCTTCGAAAGATGTTCCTGATGTGGGTGTTTCTTGTTCTTTTTATTCTACTGTTGGTCCAAATAGTGAATTTACTTATACTGTTACTGATGATACTTATTTTTATTTCACTACTTATACTCACGAACAACCTTATTTCTTATTTTGTGAGGATATAACTCCCAATGTTATGAATTCTACCGTAACTCAATTAGCTTTTTATGTTTCAAATACTAATTTGTGGGGTGTATTTAAATTAGCAATTCCATATATATTAATTGTTGTTATTGTTGTATTTGGATTTTATCTAATTCGAAGAATGATAAAAGGGTTATCAAAGGGTAAGAGTAAGGTATGATGAATTATTTGAATTATTTTATTAAATGTATAATAAGAAATATAACAAGATTGATTTGTAAGCCTAAAGTACTTTTAACTATTTTAATTATTATTTTTATTTTAATTTTAATTGGTAATTCTTGTTTCGCTATTTATGAAGGCGATAATACTTATAGTGATCCAAATAATACTATAAAAATAGCTTATGATAGTATTGTATCTGATTTTGTCACTAGACTTTCCACTACATCTAGTAATACAACTTCTATTATTAATTTATTAAAAAATCCTCAATATAATTATTATATTTGGTATGGTGCTAACACTAATGGTGAAAACATGATGAATTCTAGCACTTGGAAAACAGACACAATGAATATTATTTTTTATTCTACTGATTTTAGTCCTTCGTTTACTAATAAATATAATAATTATCAAGGTATTACTTGCGATATTTTAGAATTAACTCAATATTCTAATTTTTATCGCTTTACTTCAAATAATAATTTATCTGATTTAACTCGATTAGAATATTCTGTTGATTTGTTTATTCCTTCAACTTTAATTGCTTATCGTAGTAATATATTAACTGATTTTTTAACTAATTCTTCTCAACAACAGACTGATAGTGTTATTCAAGCTATTGAAGAGAGTTCAGCTCAAACACAGAATACTATTAAAGAAAGTACAGAAGAAATGACTAATACTATTACTTCTACTGATTATGATGAAGACACTATATCTTTTAATACTTCTTCTTCTGATGATGTGTCAGATACTGAGGTTACTGGTCTTTTTACAACTATTTTTAATAATTTTAGTAATTTGTTAAATTCTTCAAATTGGGATACTCCTTCTACTATTGAAGTCCCTTTGCCTCATACTGATGAAAAAATTGTCTTAACTTCTGATATTCTTTCTAAAATTGTTGGTAGTGGTGTAATTAGAAATTTAATTAATACTGCCTGGTATTTTTTATTTGGTGTCTATGTTTTTAAATTTGTTAATAATATAATTCATAGTATTAAAAGTGGTGATATATTAGGTGGTTTATCTTTAAATGATGAAGTAATAACTTCTAGTATGTTATAGAGGGGAGGACTTGTTTTCCATGTTTAATATGCTTATGAATTTAATTTTTACTCTTATTGGTAAAATTGGCGATATTGTCATGGCTCCTCTAGTTGCTGGTATTTCAGCTTTAATTCCTTCTTTTACTGATTTTTTAAGTTCTATAATTCAATTTATAAATTATGGATTTACATATATAATATTCTTTTTTAAATTGGCAATGATACCTAAAGCATGTGTTGAAATTGTTGTTACAGTTGCTTTAGCTAGTTTATCTATTATGACTATTGTTAGAACATATACTTTAATTGTTAAAATTTATAATTATTTTAAGCCTTAGGAGTAATTTATTATGCAAATTCTTATAATTTTATTTTTAATATTAGTTATTTTTAATTTAAAATTTAATTTGCATTTGTCTATTGATTGGAAGACCTTTATTCGTAAGGGCTTCCAAAAGATAGACAATGCATTTGGGTTATTTTGTTATTGTGGAAAACAAGGCCACGGGAAAACATATTCAGCTGTTAAATTTTGTATTGATGAAAAATTAAGAAGAAATGCAATTATTATTACTAATGTCACTTCTTTTAATGTTTTTTCAGATACTATTTTCATTACTGATATTTCTGATTTAATTAAATATGTTCTTAATTATTGTGATAAATTAGAAGAAAATGAAACCCCGAATATTATTGTTTTTTTTGATGAAATATTTACAATATTAGAGAAAAATACTAGAATTAATAAAGAAATATTAAGTTTTATATCTCAATTAAGAAAAAGAAAAGTTATTTTTATTACTACTGCACAAGAATGGTTAGAGATTAATGTCACTTTTCGTAGATATGTTAGATATCAAATAGACTGTAATATGATTTCACTTCCAATATTGCATACTGCAATATTAATAAATTCAATAAATGATGGAGAGGAATTAAAATGGGATAAAGACTCTAACGAGTATGTCGCTCCTAGAATAGCTACCAATGTTTCTAAAGGCAATCTATCTATAATCGAAAGCTACGATACATTTGAGACAATATCAACAAAACCCTCTAAAACGTCTTAAAATTTATTTTAATAGTTTTAGAGGGTACTCCAAACGAAGTGCGGAAGGATTATAAAAAATTTAAAAAAAAAGAAGGAATTTTTTTATTTATGTCGTATTACTTGACATAGTAACAACTTAGGAACATAAGAAAGCACATAAAGACCTGCGAGTGCTTATATAGTAATGTTTTATGAATGTTTTAAAAATATATAATGATACTTATTGGTCTTTGCTTAATCTTAATGATACTTTATATTTAAAAAAACATAATAAAATTAAAAATACTCCTGGCTTTTTTACAACTCCAGAAGAAAGGGATAGGGTGTCATTAAGTAGAACTAAGAGAAATATCAAAGAAATTTGTTTATGTAATGATTTTAAATATTTTTTTACATGTACTGTTAATTCCAAGATGTGTGATAGATTTCATCTCCAGGAGGTACAAGATAAAATGAAAAAAATATGTAAAAAAATAAAAAGAAAAAATAATGAATTTAAGTATATATTTATTACAGAAAAACATGAGAATGGAGCATTTCATTTTCATGGTATGGCTAAAAATTTAGAATTGTATAAAAATGAATATGGTTATTTATCATCAAAAGATTTTGATGAATTGGGTTATAATAGTTTTTCAATTATTCAAGATTTTAATAAATGTTGTAATTATATAACTAAGTATATAACTAAAAAGTGTGTTAAAAATGAAAATAATCAAATATATTTTTGTAGTAGGGGATTGAAGAGACCTAAAGATGAATTTATGATAAATTATGATTTAACTGAAATATTTGATAAAGTATTTGAAAATGATTATATACAAAAAAAGGATTTTGATTTAACTAAATTATCTGAAAAACAAAAATTAAAATTAAATGATTATTTTAGATTAAATGATGATTATTTCGAAAATAACAAATATATTACAAATTGGTTACAACTATTTACAAAATTTTATAAAAATGATAATATACATATATCATAAAAGATTGTCCTTGATAAATTATTACCACGGTGTAATTTATCACAATTGTATAGCCGAATTGTAAAAGAGGTGGCTAGTGGGAGCGTGGGCTATAACTCCCATTAGTAAACATTGCACAAAATCAAAGTTTTGTGCAAAAAGGAGTGGGACTTCATATATATTCCTATAATACCTACACTTCTTGCTATATCTTCATTACAGCCTCTATTAAACTCTTATTTTAGACATATAACTTCATTACCTTTATTTTAAATCGCTTTATAATCGATTCTCGTAAGTCTTTATTTTCAATGATTTCAACAATTTTTATATTTATCATATTTTTATATAAATAATTCTGTATTATTTTTTCACTTTTTTATTTTTGTATTATATTATTTTCATTTTTTATCCAAAACCTCCAAAATCGCTATTTTCTAAATATAGCCTTATTTTTTAGACAACAAACTATATTACTTTAAAATAAAAACGGCTTAAAATCGATTCTCGTGCGTCGTTTTTTTAGCCATTTTTAGAGATTTTTATAAATTGCTGAAAATCCAGTATTTTTATGATATTTTTTAGATCATCATAATAAATGATATTTAGAATTATAATTTAAGTAATGTAACTTTGTTTAATAAAATATAAAAACGCCTTAAAAACGATTTTAAGACGCTAAAAAACTATAATCTATATAAGATTATAGATATATTTAAAAAACATATAATTATAATGTAAAAATTTTAAAATTTATCTAAAACTTATAAAAAATTTCTCAAATAACAAATGTTCGGTTTTTAAAAAATTATGCAAACAAATTTGAAATCAAAAATTTTAAATTTTTATAAATTTGGATTTATAAATTTTATAATTATATTTTATTTTTTTGAAAAAAATTCTAATACTAAAATTTTTGAAACTTTAATATTAGAATTTTGAAAATTTTTTAATCTATTATATTTTTTTATATTTTCGAAATCTTTGAAAACAAGCCCTCTCTCTCCTACTTCATATAATTTTCTTTTTTAAAATTTTTATCACGCAAATTGTTGCGAATCTTATCTTTCAAAATCTTCAACATCACTCTAACTTTTTGTAATTGTTTTTATAATAAAATTTAGGTCTTCAATTGCTTTGTCTATATTCATCATCCCATTTCCGATAGGATAATAAACAGGATATACTTTATATTCCATACCTGCTATATTCTTTAAAAAGTTTTGTTTTCTACATTGAGATACTGATATATTCCTATTTAATACAATAGAACTTACCTGATTCCCAAGTGTTATAATTGTTTTAGGATTAATTATTTCTATTTCCTTGCACAATAAATCTAAATATTCACTATAAACTGAGTTTGGCAATACTCTAGCATCTACTTGTGTACATTTTCCTAGATTAGTTATAAAATATTTGTGTTTTTCTACATTAGCATATACTATATCTGCAAACTCTTCGCTCCATTCTTGTGGTTTTTTTGACATAATATCATTATATATTCCTTCATCAAGTAATCCTATTCTATAAAACAATTTCCATATATTCTTAGTTCCAATCCATGGAGATCTTCTACCTTTCCAATTTGAATCTGATGCAATATTCTTTCCAGTAGGATTCATAAAAACAAAACAAAAATCTGGATTGTCAGTACAGCCTCCATTATATATAGATGTTAATTCCTTTGCACCATACTGTAATTGCAATTTATCATACTCAGAATTTAATTCACTTATTTTCACAACTACTATTACCGCCTTTATTTATTATTAATATAGTTTCCAACTATTTTTATAAAATTTGTAACTATAACTGCATTTTATTGAAAAGATTCCTAACTAAAAAAATTAACCTCAATAACAAATTATTTATCTTTCTTTTTTAATTTAAATTCAAAACTTTCCAATATCCAGTTTTATTTGAGCCAACTCTTTCGATTATTCCTTTTTCTTTTAATGATTTTAAGTTTTTATAAATGCAATTTTCTGAAATACAAAGTAATTTAGACAATTCTGCTTGAGTAATATATTTTTCTCTAATTATTAAATTAAGTATTTTTTCTGCAGTTGAATTTAATTTGATATTTAATGTAGGAGAAACTTTTATGTCATTTTTTTTATCTTTAGAATGTAATTGTTCAGCTTTCTCCAAATTAATTTGTTCGTATGTATATATAACTTTTGCCAGTTCTCTTTGTCTTTCCTCATAAGATTCTGTAAACATATCAGCAACATACTCTAAACTATATTTATAAAACATTAATGAATTTAAAATTAGATCAACCTGAGAATCTAAAAGATTAAGTTCTACTGATTTTATATTATTAACATCAAATTTTTTATTATTCTGCTATATCCAGTACTTTCAACAATTAAATTTTTTTCGTAATTCTTGAAGTTTCTTTATGTCTTCTGTATATTTGAATCTTGGCTTTACAAAATTTTTTGAACCCCTTTTTTCAAATGAATATCTAGGAATTAATTGTATATGGAAGTGATTCATTGGTCCATCGCATATTGTACATAAATATACACTTTCTGCATCATAAATTTCTTTTAAAGATTTCATAACTTCTTTTGCTAATATAAATATTTCCTTACAAGTTGCATCATCTATTTCCATCATATCTTTATAATACAAGTTGGGGATATTCCTGAATCCACAATATCTGCTATGGTTATTTTTCCATTTTGTATAAGTTTAATAATTTCTTCATTATTAAATTCTTCAAATTATCCATTTTTAAGCTCCATAATTCATAATCTTTACTTAATCATTTAAAAAATTCATTACTAAATCTATAATGATTTCTTTTTCTTTAGGATTTGATTCTGCTATTAACAAAGTTAACGCAGTTAAAGTATTATTATCTATTGTTTGTTTTCCATTTTTGTATAAAATACCATAAAAATTCAAAAAATATATAAATAAAGTAGCTGCTATTCTTTTATTTCCATCAGCAAATACATGATTTTTTACAATTAAATATAAAAAATTAGCTCCTTTTTCTTCTATACTTTTATAAACATCTTGTCCAGCAAAACTTTGATAAATATTACCTATAATTGATTCTAGTCCTTTATCTCTTTCTACTGCAAATAAAGAGCTTTCTTGATTAAATCTTAATTTATCTATAACTTTTAAGCATTCATTATATTCAACTTTTCTTTCGTCAACATTTCCATTTGGCTTCTTTAATGTTTTGTGATCATAGTCATCTAATAAGTCAAGAGCTTTTGAATAATTTCCAATTACTTTTAAAATCTCTTTTGCATCATTTTCTTCTAATCTTTCATCAATTCTATTAGCAATATCTATAAGTTTTATTGTTTTTTCTAGATATTCTAATCTTTTTTGATTTACAGCATAACCTTTTAACATATAGTCTTTTAAAATTTTATTTGCCCATTGTCTAAAAATGACACCATTTTTTGACTTTACTCTATATCCTACTGATATAATAACATCTAAATTATAAAATGGTACTAATTGCTTTACACCATCAACGCGCATTTTTTGCGTGTTGTTATCTTTTTCTAATTCTTTATCTTTGAACACATTATTAATATGCTTTCTGATAGTAGTTTCATCTTTATCAAACAGTATAGCCATTTGATTTGCAGTAATCCATACGTTGTCTTCTTTTAAATTCACTTCAAGTTTAACATCTTGATTTTCAAATATTATAATTTCATTTTTCTTTTCTTCCATAAGAACACATCCTTTTTATAAAATTTAGTTCTTATTATTACTTTTAATAATACATCTATCTTTACTATACTTAAGAACTATTGTTTGCATATTACTATAGAAAAAATAGTTTGTCAATATTGAAAATTTCAATTTCATTTTATATTAGAAACTCTGTATTATCAATGCTTTGTTATTTTAATTCTTTTATGTATCTTACATCACAAGCAAAATGCTCTGTTTTTACTAGTGATTCATATATTCTTGTAAATCCATATTTTTCATAAAATTTTTGCGCTGCCACCATATTTTCTAATGTTTCTAAATAGCATCTACTGTATAATTTTTTTGCATATTCTAAAGCTATTTCTATTAACTTATGTGATACTCCTGTTCCTCTTGCTATTGGTAAACAATACATTTTTTGAAGTTCGCAAGTGTTTTCTACACTTTCTAATTTACCTATTCCAACACCACCAACAATTTTATTATTTTCATCTATTGCAACCCAGTATTTATTTCCTTTTGTATTATATATTTCTGAAAATCTTCCTAAATAAGGGTCAGTCCAAGCTGTTCCTTCGTGGTTTGCTCCAAATTCTATTAAACAAGATTTTATTACATTTTCAATTTCTTTATTATCTTCTTCTTTTATTTCCCTAATCTTATATTTCATTATTTGATCTTCCTCATTTCATATACATATTGTACTTCAAATGTATATGATAAATATAAAAATTTATTTTCACTTTTTATCATTTTCTATTGCTTCATCTGTTTTCATTTTAATCTTATAACAAATCATATACGTTATATAAATAGGTATAATTATAAAAGATGATTTCAATAAATAAGTAGCAATCTTTCCTTTATTTCCACCACAATATCCATTACTACTAATATAACTATATAATTCTACTGCCTCACTATCATCTAAAAGTTCTTCATCTTTACTTCCATTATAATACTCTAAATATAAATACCAATCTCCTAATCCTTGCATTTTTCCTATTTTTTTTAATTTTCCATTTATCTTTATTTCTTCATTTTCTAGTAATTTTATAATTTCTTGTTCATTTTTTCTATTTACATTTAGATATGTTTTTCCTGTAAAAGCATAATAAATTAATATTGTAATACAAATTGGGATTAAAAGAATATCTACTATAAAAATATATTTAAAGTATTTATTAAAATTTTTCATGTATTCCTACTTTCTTTATCATAAAATATATAATTATTTTTTCTTAGCAATTTTAATCTCAAATTATTAATTTTATTTGATAATTATATAATAAAAGACAGATAATTGCAAACAATTATCTGCACATGCTTATTGTAATTTATTATTTACCTACTGTTACATTTCCACAATCACAATTTATTTTTAATGTTATCAATGCTATTTTTATCTTTCAAACATTTCATTATTTTTTTGCAAATCTTTAATTATTTCATCTCTAAACACATAGTATACTTCTATAGGAAATGTTTCTATTTTTTCTAGGTAATTTTTTATATCATTTGCAAATGTTCGATTGTTAATTTTAGTTATTGGTTTGGCATGTTGCATTAAATAATATCCCTGCTTATTTATTAAAGAATTTAATGTTCCATCAATAACATATTCTTCACCTTTTATTATTGTTTCAACCCAACTATGTAAAAATTTTGATTTATCAGTATATCCATAAATATAGCCTGTTACAATATTATTGCTTATTCCTAAATTTAATGAAATTTCCTGTGCTATTTCATAACATTTTCCATGTCTTTCATCAGTTTCAATAAAAGGTAATTTTTCTTTACAATTTGGTACAATAGATGAAAATTGAATTGCACGAATATCACCATCAATTGTTTCAATAGAAAGTTCAGGTAAATTAAAATTATTATTTTGGCTTATATCAATTTTCTTTATATAATCTTTTAAATTTAATAATTCATTTATAAATTTTTCTTTTTCTTCATTAGATATTTTATTTTTTGTCCATTCACTAATTCTATATTTTATTTGATAATTATCCGTATCAAGAGTAGTTGCTCCTATGCTTTTCAAATAATTAATTGCTTCTAATAGACCCTCTTCATTAAAAATTTTTGAAAATTCTTCATCGATTTCTTGACTTCTATGAAATCTTTCGCTAAATAACTCGTTATAATTTTTCATATAACAAACTCCTTATTAATTATTATTTTTTACTTTATATATTTATTTCATCAAAAAAATAATCAAGTGTTTGAACTAATTTTTTATTTTCATCATATAAATCCCAAACTTCCATGTAAAACATCTCCTTATTCCAAAGTATCTTTCATTTGAAAAATTCTGCTAATTCTTCATTTGTATATACTCTTTTATCTCAAATCCACTATATTCTCTGTCAAAATATCTATATCAATGACATATTTCTTTTTATTATTGTTGTCAATATATACAGGAAATTGCTTTATATCCTTTTCTTTTATTATGCTTTCTGGATTTATCCAAATGTTTTTACTTTTAAATAAATATTTCTTACTATCTAATGTATTGTTCCATTCACAAATAATATTATATGGGTATTTTCCATTTACTCTATATGAAGTATTTAAAACTGTTTCAAGATAATTCGCATATATTACTTTTCCATTTTCTTTTAAGGTTATTTCTGATTTTTTCTTATTAATTTTTATTAATATTCCTGTTCCTCCTATTATTAAAAAAATTAATCCTATTCCAGGAAAAATCAAAAACAATAAATCTAAAGATTTTACACCTATTTTGCTTGGATTATCTTTGTCATAATATATATTGATTTCTTTTCCTTCATAAAAACTCGAAGAATAACCATTTAGCTTTGATTCATATTCTTTTCCATCAACAATATATGAAACATATACTTCGTAATTTCTATTATGTTTATCATCGCTATAATAAAATGATATTTCTGTAATAGTTCCTACTGTATCAACTTTATTCTTATAATTAAATATATTTACAACAAATACAATTAATCCAATTATAACAAAAATTGTTCCAATACTTGCAAATATAATCCATATTAAATTTTCGAGTTTATTTTCTTTCATAAGTTTCAATCTCACTTTCAAATTATTGCTTATAGCTCATTTTATTAAAATGATTATATATTATTTAAAATAAAAAATAAAGAAGATATTAATAAATTAATTAATGTCTTCTTTAAAATAAAAGGGGATTATTCATGCTAATTGTTTCACTACAATTAGCACATTTATACACTATTTGATATACTATTTTTACTTATTAGATTTCATTTCTCTTTCTCCATCAGGTCTATCTGGTGGCATTTCTCCATCTTCGTGATTCATCATTTCTCCAGCTCTTTCTCTGTTAGGCATTCTATTATTAATATTTGTTTTTTCATAAATTAAAAATCCTGTTGTTGTAATAATTGCTCCTATTAAAATACCTATAACAAATGGTAATATTTTATTTTTCATTTTCTACCTCCAATTTTGTTTTTTATTTAATTAATATTATCAATAGTATTTAAACATAAAAATATTTAAAACTTAATAAATAGAAATATTTCTATATACTTATTTCAACATCTGCTGTCATACCTATCATTACATTCCCATCATTTTCAAATTCTATTGTTATATCAAATTTTCCGTTAGATGCAACACTTCCTATATTTGTAATATATCCAGTATATTTTTTGTCTATTGCTGTAACTTCAATAGTTGCTTCTTTTCCTATATTTACATTATTTATTTGAGTTTCATCAACTTTCATTGAAACAGATAACATATTTTTACTTTCTATTTGCACATAATGACTATTTAAGCATTTACCTTCTACTTCTGGAAGATTTAATTCTACAATATAACAATCATAAGGTGCTGTTAAATATGTTCCATTAGTATATTTTAGAATATTTGCACCTTTTTCTACATATTGTTTTTCTTCTACACAAACCTCACTTAAATAATAAGTAGCATGTAATTCTACATTTTCGGAAATAGCAGATGTAACTTCTGAATTTTCATTTAAAGTTGATGTTTGATTTTTTCGTGTTCTATTTTCTAATTGACCAGTTTTTGAACTATCCTGCCATTCCATATTTGGTCTTTGCATAGCAAAGTCTTCTGAATTACTTTTTTTAGAAAAAACAATAAAACAAACTACAATAATTACAATTAATATGATTATACTTAAAGCAATAATTATTTTCTTATGTTTCATCTGTTCCCTCCTCACAATTTACAAAAATTCTATAATAACGAACATCTCCATTTTCAGCTGTTACTGATATTAGGATTTTATTATTTCCATTCTGTATAGTATCATTTCCTGCTATATTTATTTTGGCTGTACTATCTTCTGCAATTGCAACAATATTTATAGTATTTGTATTACTAGTATCTATAAAATAATTTTCATTTTCTTTATTAAATGATGTATTTAGTTCTATACCATCAATTTCTAATTTTGATAAATAATTGTTATTTGATCCTTTATAGATTGCTTGATTTTCATTATTTATATTTGAATTAGATAAATTAGAACTCATATTTGCATTATTACTAATTTTTTGATTATTCATATTGCTATTAGGCATTTTTTCAGTTTGATTATTGTTTTTCTTTTGATTAAAATTATTTTTTTCTGTGTTAGGAATTTTAGATTTGTCATCTTGTTCATTACCATTTTCATTTAGATTATTTTGATTTTTATCTTTGCTTTGTTCTTTATTTTTATCATCTTCTGCCTTTTTTTCTACTACTGTAATCGTTTTGGTAATCTCCACAGCAACAACTTCTTCTTGACTATTAATTTCATTTTCTAAATTTGGAGTACTATTATTTATTTCTAATTCATTGGCAATTGTATTTTCTTGAGTAGTATTGGTTGCTTCGTTTTCTTCTTTTATCTCATTATTTACTATTATTTGAGCAGTAAACTGTAATTTTGTTCCAATTGCCATTTCCTTAGGTATTGGATAATATAGCTTAATTTGAGTTAAACCTATATTTTCTTTATCTATATCAATACCAATAGCATTTTCGTTATTATCTATTGATATTCCTTGATTTTCTGCATAAATATCTTCTGAATTAACATTTGATTTCAGTAATATTTTAAATTTATCATATTCTAAACTAGAGATATCAAATGTCATTTCTAAAATTTCCTCTGGAGAAATTTCTTCTTTATTTACTTTAAAGAACTCTCTTTCGTTTTGATTACCTATAGCATAAGAAACATGAACACTTATCATTATTAATAATAAAATACTAATTCCTATCTTTATTTTTTTCTTCATTACAATTTCCTCCTTAATCAGTTCGTAGCGCTTCAATTGGATTTAGTTTTGCTGCTTTATATGCAGGGAATATTCCAAATATTAATCCTATTAAGCTACTAGCAATAAATGAAATAATTATTATAACTGAACTACTATTAAAGTTAAATCCAAATGTTTGTAATATTGTTCCTACTCCTATTCCTAAAAGAACACCTATTGTTCCACCTAAAATACATAAAATTAACGATTCTACCAAAAACTGTACTAATATATCTCTTCTTTTTGCCCCTAATGCCTTTCTTATTCCTATTTCTTTCGTTCTTTCTGTTACGGAAACTAACATAACATTCATTACACCTATTCCGCCAACAATTAGTGATATACTTGCAATACCTCCAAGTAATAATGAAAGAGTAGAAGTAATATCTGACATTGTATCTAACATACTGTCTTGTGAAGTTACACTATAATAATCTGATTCTATAGATAAATTTCTTTCTAAATAATTTTCTATTTGTCTTGTTGTCATATCAATAAGCTTTTCATCTTGTACTTTTATATACAAATTATTAATACTTGTATCACTTCCTAAATATTTTGCTGTTGTAAATGGAATAATAATATTGTTATCTACATTATTTCCCATTGAACTACCTGTTTTTGTTAAAACTCCTATTACTGTATATTTATCTCCATTAATACTAATTGTTTGCCCAACAATATCTTTTATTTTTGTATTCTCAAACAATGTATCTGTCAAACTATTTCCAATTAAACATACTTTGTTCATATTTTCTATATCTATATTTGATAATAATCTTCCTGCTTCTATTTTTAGATTTATTACATTTATATATTCAGGTACTGTAGCTAGAATATTTGCTCCTCTTGAAGTCAACGTTCCTTTGCTTACTGTTCCTGATACATTTTTGTATGGGCTAACCAATTCTACATTATTTATCTTTTTAAAATCATCTATTTGTTCATATTCGAGAGTAGTATCACTTTCTGAATTTATTGAAACTGTTAGTGTTCCTGTTCCTAAAGATTGAACACTAGATGTAACATTTGCTGTTGCTCCTGTTCCAATACCTACTAAAAGGATAACTGACATAATTCCAATAATAAGACCAAGCATTGTAAGACTAGATCTCAACTTATTGCTAACAATATTTTTCAAAGCTTCTTTAAATATACTTCTTGTTTTTTCCAAACTTATACCTCCTCTCCTTCGTATAATTTTCCATCAGCTATTCTTACCATTCTACTTGCCCTTTTAGCTACATTTATGTCATGTGTAATTAATATTATTGTTTGACCTTCTTCATTTAATTTTTGCAGTAAACTCATTAATTCAGCACTTGTTTTAGAATCTAAAGCACCTGTTGGCTCATCTGCTAATATTATTTCTGGTTTTCCGAGCAATAGCTCTTGCTACTGCCACTCTTTGTTGTTGTCCTCCTGATAATTGTGAAGGTAAATGCTTTTCTCTACCTTTTAATCCTACTTTTTCTAAATACTCATAAGCTATCTTTTTTGATTCTTCATGTTTTATGCCTCTATACATTAAAGGAATTTGTATATTTTCTATTGCATTTAATTTAGGAAGTAAATTAAAGTTCTGAAAAATAAAACCTATCTTTTTATTCCTTGTTTCAGATAAAGTGTTGTCATTTGCATTTTTTATTGTTATATTATCTAAAATGTATTCTCCTTTATCTTGCACATCCAATAAACCTAATATATTCATCAATGTAGATTTTCCTGATCCAGAAGGTCCAATAATAGAAACGAACTCACCTTTTTTCACATTAAAACTTACATCATCTAATGCTTTTATTTCTTCTCCTCCTAGCATGAAGGACTTACAAATATTTTTAAGTTCTATCATATTTTTTTCCTTTCCTAATTTTGTTTTTATTTTGGCTCTGTAGTATTTTGTCCATTTTGTTTCATTTGCCCTCTATCAGCTGGTGGTTCTCCACCACCTTCTGGCATTGCTCCATTTTGTCTAAATTCTCTTTGTTCTCCTCCCATTTGGCCTCCAAAATTTCCAAACATTCCTTGATTATTATTAGAATTATTTGTACTTTCAGTTACTTCTGTTTCTATTTGTATTTTGTCATTTAATGATAGTCCTGATAGAATTTGAACATAATTTTCATCTGCAATTCCTGTTTCAACTATTACTTCTTCTGTTTCCCCATCTTCATTTATTTTACTTACATATTGCTTTCCATCACTATTTTCTGAAACACTATCTATTGGAACACTAATTACTCCCTTTTCTTCTTTTAATATAACTGTGCAAGATGTACTCATTCCGAAGTTTTACTGTATCATCATTTTCAAATTCTACTGTACCTAAAAATGTAGTTCCAGATGATTGATAACTTCCAACTGAATCTAATTTTGTAATTTTACCTGTATATGTTTTACTCTCATCAGCAGTTAATGTTATTTCTACTTCTTGCCCAACAGCTACAGAATTTATCTCATTCTCATTTATTGAGATTGTTGTTATTAATGTATCTAAATTTGAAACTTCTATATAATTTGATGAAGTACATTTATTTCCAGTTTCTGGAATATCAGAACTTATTACAACGCAATCATAAGGTGCTGTAAGATAGCTTCCATTTGTATATTCTAGTATATTTTCTCCTGCCTTTACTGTATCATCATTTTCTACACACATTGCTTTGAAATATTTGGCCTCTTCTAATTCCAACTTTTCTGTTGTTTTTGCTTCAACTGTTCCAGATGCTGTTAATGTCTTTTTTATATCATGATTTGATACAGTTTCTTCTCTAGTAATAATTTGTGTTTTATCATCTTCTACATTTAATCCTACTTGCCTACCAATGATAAAACTTCCTACAATTAATATAATAATAAAAATAATAAGTAATATTTTCCTTTTCATCATTTACCTCCAATTAAAGTGTTGCACTAAAATCTGTTTTTTCTTCATTTTGATATAAATAATAAGTTCCATTTGATAAATCTTTACTACTAAATATTAATGTTTTAAAATCCTCTTTTGCTTCAAAAGTTGCAATTATTTCATCACTTTCATTTTTTATGTCAATAGTTGTTCCACTTTTTATAGAACTATTCATATTAAATGTTAATGAGTTTTGTTTTGAATTTGATTCAGGCTTTTCCATCATGTCAGAACCTATTGCAATAACTGTTCCTCCATTTATTTGGTAACCTTTATCTGTATCTATTGCTGCATTTCCACCAATTGTTGATCCTATTGTATAGATATTGCCACCATTAATTATTAAATCTTGGTTAGAGTCAATTCCATCTCCATTTGCCTTTATATAAATATCTCCATTGTTAATTGTAATTAAGCCTCCATCTCCTCCGGCATTTATTCCATCATCATTACTTTCAATATTTATAGTTCCACCATTTATTGTTATATTATTGGTCTCTGTTGCTATGCCTTCTCCTTCTGATTGTTTTCCATATACATTTAATGTTCCATTTCCCTCAATAGTAAGACTACCTAGCGAATAAATACAAGAATCATATTCACTTGATCCTCCATCAGTTAAAGTATTAGTTGAGCCATCTTTTAATTTTATATTTAAATTGCCTTTTCCTATGTTTGCAATTGCTGCTGTTATATCATTTTGTATTGTTACATTGTCTAAAATCAATGTAACATCTGATGTACTATTTATTAATACAGAATTACTAAAATTTCCTTTTAAGGTATATTCCCCTGCTTCTTCTATAGTTATATTGGAACTATAATCACTCAAATTTATCTCTTTTTGAGTTACTATTTCTCCAGATTCTACATCACTAGCTGTTGTTTCTTTTTCTTCTTGTTCTTCATTTGGATTTCCGAATTTTCTATTTTCAAAGTTCTTATCAAATTCTGGATTAAATCTTTTATTGTTAATTGTATTTATAGTTATAATAACAAGTGGTACTAATATAATAATTAAAATTATAATTATAATAAGTTGTATTTTTGTTTCTTTATTCATATTCAAAACCTCCTAAACTTCTTATTTGTTACTATATAATATAAACATTGAAAAAATATTGAAAATGATTAAATATTTTAAATTTTTTAAAAAAAATAAAGGCAATGCCTTTAAACACTGCCTTTAAACTGGAATACTTACTTTAAAAATTGTAAAGTGATCTTTATATGAAACTTCTATTTTTCCATTATATTTTTCTACCGTAGATTTTGCTATAGCTAAGCCTAAACCATATCGTTTTTCTTGTCTGTTTCTTGATTTATCTATTCTATAAAATCTTTCAAATATTTTTTCTCTTTCTTCTTCTGGAATAGGATTACCATAATTTTTCACTTGAATAATAATGTCATTTTTTTCTTTATTCAGTTCTACTATTACTTGCTTTTTTAATTCAGTATGTTTTATTGCATTATCCACTAAAGTCGATACAATATGTTCAATATCTTCTTTATTAGCCTTTAACATCACATCTTCTTTAATATTACTATCAATCGTTATTTCTTTTTCATAAGCCATACTTTCAAACATTGAAATAATGATTTCTAATTCTTTTGATAAATTAATTTGCTTTAATTCTCTAATACTATCTATATTTTCAATTTTAGCCAACATTAATAATTCGTTAATTAGTTTATTCATACTTTCAATTTCACTTTGAATATATTTTATCCATTTATTGTCTTGAAATTCATTTTCTAATACATCTGCATTTGCCTCTATAACTGCAAGTGGTGTTTTTAATTCGTGTGAAGCATCTGATATAAACTGTTTTTGTTTTTCAAAAGTTTCTCTTACTGGTTTTACAATAGTTTTTGATATTTTTTTTGCACCTATGAATATAGCTATTAAAGATAAAAAGCAAAGCACAACTGAAACTAATAATATTGAATTTGCATGTGTTATTGCATCTTCATTTTCCATAAATGTTATTTCAAAAGTATTTTCTCCTCTTTTTCTTAAATTATATATATAATTATCTTTGATACCAGAATCATCTCTTACATTTTTCTTGCTTATCTCCAAAGCATACTCTTCTATTTTTTCATCAACATCTGTTATACTACTATCAATACTGCCATCTCTAACTATAACATGATATACTCCTTCAATTTCTCTTTGCTTTTCAATATTTTCTTGTCTTGGAGGTTTATCAAATTCTTCTCTAATTAAGCCTATTTGTGACATTCTATTTATCATCATTACTGCTGTATTTATTGTATTATGATAATTAAGAATTGCAAATAAAGTAATTACTCCTAAAACTATAATTGATATAGATATAAAAACAAGATAGAAAATTCTTTTTCTTAATTTTTCAATCATTTTGTAACCTCCAAAATATATCCAATTCCTCTTACTGTTTTTATTTCAACCTTTGATTTCAATAATTTTAATTTTTTTCTTAAAAATGATATATATACTTCCACATTATTATATTCTGCATCACAATTATATCCCCAAATTTTATCTGCTAATATTTCTCTACTTACTGCTTGATTTTTATTAATCATAAGTATTTCAAGTAGTTCTAATTCCTTACCATTAATTGTTATCTCATTATTTCGACAAGAGATTTTTCCATTTCTTAAATTTAAAGATAAATCTTCATATTTTATAATACTTAAATCATTTACATCTGTCTTTCTTTTTAAAACGACTTTAATTCTAGCTACTAATTCTTTTATATGGAAAGGTTTTGTAATATAGTCATCTGCTCCATTTTCTAGTCCATTTAATTTATCATAAATTTCTGATTTTGCAGTTAATATAATAACAGGCGTTTCTATTTTTGCTTTTTGCAGACTATCTAATATTTTGAAGCCATCTTTATTTGGTAACATTATATCTAACAAAATTAAATCATAAATACCTGTAAGTGCCTCATTTTCTCCTTCTTCTCCATCTGTAATAATATTAGTCATAAAATTTTCTTTTTTTAATGTTTCTGATATTGCATCTGCTAAACTATATTCATCTTCTATAATTAGTATTTTCATAAAATTTTCTTCTCCTATCTTATGACATTATATTATTTAAACATTGAAAATTTATTGAAAATTTTAATATTTTTAAAATAATAACATAAAAGCAGACAATTATCAACTAATCATCTGCTTTATAAATAGACAAAC
Source organism: uncultured Clostridia bacterium (assembly GCA_947627185.1). GTDB lineage: Bacteria > Bacillota > Clostridia > TANB77 > CAG-508 > Scatovivens. The sequence continues at coordinate 206,354 of CANQVF010000001.1, forward strand.
ATTCATCTCTTAAAAATATTTAACTAAAAAATATTTATTAAGTTTAGGATTTTCTTTATTTTCTCTAATAAATTCAACATTTAACATTTATTTTACCTCAATTTTATAATTTATATTTATATAAATCAACTTTATAATTAATAACAACTATTCCATCTTGTTCCAATTTTTCTTTTTGTTTTTCTATTCCGCCAAAAGCAAATTTTTTTGATAAATTTCCTTTACTATTAACAACTTTATAGCAAGGATATTCATTTTCATCTGGATTATTGTGAAGAATATTTCCAACAATTCGTGCTAATTTCTTATTTCCTAGATATTCTGCTATTTGGCCATAAGTTACTACTTTTCCTTTTGGAATTGTTTTTAAAAATTCATATACTTTTTCTTCCATTTTTGATTCCTATAATTTTTTACTTGTTTACACTATATGTTTTTAATAGATTCTTTATATTTTTTATATTAATTACATAATAAAATAAAATACTCATTACAGTTACTATTTCTATTATTAAAGTAGTTAGTAATAATATATTTTCTTTTACAAAATATCCAAAAATTCCTACCATCATTACTATACTAAAAATTTGTAATACAATAGCAACTACCGTTAAAACTAAGCTAATAATAATTCTTTTTTTACTTTCTTTTTTTCTATGAATAAGATATGATATTAAATAAAATATTATTGGAAAATTAATAATTATACATATAAAAATTTCAAACATAATTATTATAAAATTTCCAAATATTCCTAACATTCCTGAAAAACTATATAATAATGCTCCATAACCCTCTACATCAGATATTTCTTCATTATTTTCAATAATTTCTTTGGAATTTTCAAAATTTGTGTCTGCTAAATTTTTAATATTTAAAATTACATTATTGAAGAAAAAACCTAATAGCACATTTACTAATATTGTAGATATTAAAACTATAACAAACACTCTTTTATTAATTTCTTTCATTTTTCCCCCATTTTTACTTATATTATTTTAGATATATTATTTATAGCATTATTACTACATTTTTTTATTTTTTCAAAACATTTTGACTCTAAGAATTTATTAACTGTAAATTTCTCTATAAATTGTCTTATTAAGTCAATTATTATACCTACTGCAAATATAATAATTGTTGATATAAAAATAGAAGTAATTGGATGACTACCATTTAATTTTTCATTTGCTTTAAACAGTATTGAAATAATATAAACTCTTAATGGTCCATCATGTAACATATATATTCCTAGAGTTGTTGATGCAATAAGATTTATAAATTTATTATATTCTAATTTTATTTTAAGAAAAATTTCAAATATTGCAATACTCAATATTATCATAAATATTGTGTTTGGTGGCCAAAAATATGATATTTCGATATCTGCAAATGTTCTAAAAGTTGTTTTTATTTTGTAGAAGGCAAAAATACTTGCAAACATAATTAATGCAGTTATTACAGTAATTAATACTGATTTTGATATTTTATCAAATATTTTTATTTGATATAGTTTTATATATGCACCAATAAAATATAATACTACAAACCAAATTAATCTATTATAAAATAATAAATTTTCTGGATCTGAAAATACTCCAAAGATAGTAGGTATTACACTCCATAATATCAAAAATAGTATCAACATCTTTTTATAATCATCTTGTTTTAAATTATTTATTATAATATTTAAATATGGACTTATCATATATAATAGAATATAAGCTGTTGCAAACCAATATCTTGAAAAAATAACTCCGAAAAAGATTAAAAAAGTATTTTTAAAAGATTTTAGTGTTTCGAAAGATTTATGTTCAAAAAAATATGATAATATAAATGTAAATATATAATAAAAATTAACTTCTAATATTAATTTTATTAGTTTTTTAGAAGAAAATTTTCCGTTTACCATAAAATATCCAGTTATTAAAACAAATAAATTTACTCCCAATTCTCCTAAAAAATAAAATGATTTAACAACAATGGTATTATAATTTAAACTATTTACTGTATATCCACTTTTAAAAGCATAATGGAAACTTATTATCATTAATATTGATACAATTCTTAATAATTCTATATTTGATTTTCTTTTTTTATTTTCACACTTTTCCATAAATATTCTTATTTTTCCTTTATATAATATATATAATAAAAAATTTATTCTTTTTCCTTATCTTTTTTTAACAATTTAACTATTAATTTAAAAATTCCTATAAATACTGCTAAACACAGGTACATTGAAACAAAACCTGTAATACCAAACAATACATCTGCAAATTCCATATTTCCTGTATGAGTAATTTTTTGTCCTATTTCAATAGCAAATGTTATAACTACAATTAAGGTAAAAACATATATTCCTGTTAAAGTTAAAATATGGTTTCTTTTTGCAAGATATTTAAAAATTGGATATATTATAAAAATTAATGCTATACCTAATAATCCAATAATTATAAAATGTAATTCTTTATCTGTGAATTCATATTCATAAGAATCATTTATTTTCATAATAAATGTATGTATATTGGAAATTACTTCTACAATCCAGTATAAAAATTTTGTCATATTTTTTAACCTCATTATTATATTTTTATTTTATTATATTATCATATCAATAAATAATAATCAAATTTTTTAATTTATATTTTAAAACTTAATGAGAGCTCTTTGGAAAATTCTCCAAAGAGCTCTCATGCATTTTAACAGCAATTTACAGTTTGCTGATTAGACTGATTAAGTTATAGTTTGAAAAGATTGGAGCAAACAGAATGGCAACTGTGGACATGATTTTGATGAATATATCAAGACTTGGACCAACAGTATCCTTAAGAGAATCTCCTACTGTATCACCTACAACTGTGGCAATATGTTCTGGATATCCTTTCCGTCCCAATGCTTCAACCATTTTCTTTGCATTATCCCAGGCTCCGCCAGAGTTTCCGCAAAATACTGCAAGCATTATTGATGACAAAATTGAACCAATTAGTATGCCACCAACAAATTCGGCACCCATAATGAAACCACTTACAACTGGTAATATAATTGCAATTATAGCAGGTAACTTCATTTCTGCTATCGCATCTACAGCTGCAATTCCAACACATTTGTTATAATCAGGCAATGCAGTACCTTCACGAAGTCCAAAAATTTCTGCAAATTGTCTACGTACTTCTTGAACCATTTTATCTGCAAGATTTGCTACTGCTTCGATTAACATTCCAGAAAAGAAGTAGGTAATTGCAGAACCAATTAATGCTCCAGAAAATACAAATGGGTTGATTACATTTAAAGTAATATTAGCTGTTGGCGGATTGAAAATATAAACATATGCAATCATCATACCAATTGTAGTTGAAGAGGCTGCACCTATTGCCAGGCCCTTTCCAATAGCAGCTGTAGTATTTCCCACAGCATCCAGGGTATCCGTGATTTCTCTCACATCATCCCCCAGCTTTGCCATTTCAGTAATACCACCTGCATTATCGGCAATTGGTCCATATGAATCAACAGTAACAGTTGATGCAACAAATGATAACATTCCAACTGCAGACATTGCAATTCCAATATAACCCGCACAAGCATATGGGAAAATCACGATAAATACAAGAACTATTACTGTTGGAAGTACAGATTTCATTGCTCCTGCCATACCTTGATTTATAACCAAAGATGCTCCTTTAGGTGCGATTTTAACAATTTTTTTAGTTGCAAAGTGTTTATCACTTGTATATAATTCAGTGACTACACCAATTATAATGCCTGCAATAATTCCCAGTAGAGGTGAAATGATTAATGAAACAGAGCCAAATCTAAAAGGTAAATCACCAAAATTTTCTCCTTTAAAAAATATGATGGTGAAAAACGCATTAAAGATTGCTGTGAGCCCTGCAGCTGTCCAAGTAAACCAATTCAACTCTGCATGCGGATCAATATTATTTGCTTCATCATTAACTTTTTTACCAAGAAAGATATTAAGTGCAATCATGCAGGAAAATAATCCAATGGTTACGAAAACAATTGGGAATATATATAATTTCTCGAAAATATTCTGACTAAAATTCATATTCTTTGCAACAAAGCTCACAACAGTATGAATTAGCAGAACAATTGTTGAAACTATTGTTCCCATAAAGCTTTCAAGCAAATCCGATCCTAATCCTGCTGTGTCTCCCACGTTGTCTCCAACACAATCAGCGATTACAGCCGCATTTCTTGGATCATCTTCTGGAATTTTTTCCTCCGTTTTTCCTACAAGATCAGCCGCCGTATCAGAGCCTTTGGTATATATGCCTCCAGCAATACGTGCGAAAATCGCAATTACAGAGCACCCTAAGGCATAAGCAGTAAGAATCTGTGAAATTTGTATATAGCCTATCCCGATAAAATTACTGGTTTCACTAATATCAAATAGCTTGTCATGAAAAAGAATTGATACAATTACCAATCCAAGTAATGCGAAACCCATTGTTGAAAGGCCATTAATACTTCCTCCACAAACTGCTACTTTTAAAGTTTTAAATATATTTTTGGTGCTCCTCGCCTTTTCTGCTACACGCACGTTTGCACGAGTAGCTCCTTGCATGCCAAATATTCCAGCACTTGCACTCATTAAACTACCAATTATAAGTGCAATTCCTACTGAATAATCCAGCATTAATGTTAATACAAGTGCAAGTACTATCGCAACAGGAATTACTATTTTATACAATTTCTTCAAAAATGTATTTGCACCTTCACGAATGCAATTTGAATCATTTCTGAAGTTCCTTCGGGTAATTTGTTGAGGTACGCGTAATTCCTAATGGCATAGCATATTGCAGCAATTGCTACAAATAAGGTTATCGATAAATATGTCATTAATACTTACCTCCATGTTTTTGAGTTGAAAAAAGTTATTAGCAACAAATTACTTAAAACTGTTCGTGGTGCATTGGTATCATCTCCTTATTCAATTTTAATAGTAAAAAAAATTAAAAGTTATTTTCCATCTCCTTTCTATATAACATAATCGTCTATTTCAAATAGTTTTAGAAAAACTATACTTACAACATTATACCAAAATTTAGGCTTTTTTTCAATATTTTTTCTAATTTATTTTATGTATACAAGTTATTTTTTAATATATATTTTTTATGATATAAAAAAAGAACTTTAAAAGTTCTTTTAATTTTTATTTTCTTCAATTATATTATTCTTGTTTTTTCTTAATTTCATAAAATATTTTTCATCTATTTCTTTTACTTTTCTTTTTGTTTTAGTTATATACTTTGTTTTAATATTACTTAATTTATTAATTTCTTGATTTTTTATATTATCAACATAGCATGTAATTAATAATTTAATCATATCTGCAACATCTTTTTTATCTTCTGAAGAAATTTCTTTATATTTTGCTAATATTAAAGGAAGTGATGTTTTTAAATTTTTAGATATTTCCATAAAAGTTGTTGCATTTGTAGAATAAAACAATTCAAATATAACATTAACAAAAACTTTTCTTTGCTCATTTGTTGTACTTTCAAGCCAATTTGTTAAAGCTTGATCTATATTTTCACTTTCACTTGAATATTTTTCTGATTTTACTAAATCATTTTTTGATACTTGCCAAGAAAAAATGTCATGTTGCAATATTCCTTTTTCATAACTTAAAGCAATTGTCATCTTTTCTTTATGATTTAATACTCGTCCAATTATTGAATCTTGTGGGATGTATGTTTCAATTTTATTTATGATATCATCATTTTCATATTTATTAATAATATTTTTGCTAAAACCAGGTCCATCATAATTATAAACTTTTATTATTCTGTTTTGAATTTTTTTAGAAACTGTTATAGCAGAATATATTGCTACATTTCCTCCTTTTGAATGCCCCCCTATTCTTATATTTTTATAATTATATTTATTTGCAATCTTTTCTAAATATTCTTTTCCTGCAATTTGACATGGAACATTATCCATAAATGCCATATTAAAATCTTCTTTCCAACCATTTATAGTAAAATCTGTTCCTAAATAAGAAATATACATTTCATGTTTTGGTAAATGAATTGTAATTGCACCAAATTGCTTTTCAATTTCTTCATCTACGTTTTCTATGTAATCAGTTACAATTAGGTCATTAAATCTAGAACTTTTACCTAAATTAGTAATTAATTCTTTATCACCATTATATAAAAATTCTTCATTTTTAAAATCCTTCATTTTATTTGAAATTGAGCCTATTGTTTCTTTTTTATTCATTTCTATTTTACTGAATATTAAGTAAGAAAATCTTGCTAAAACCATACTATCTACTTCATTAAAAGGATAATCTTTATTTATTGGTATATCTCCTCTCCATACTAAATATTCATTGATATTAACTATATTTTTCATATTTTACTTCCTTTCAAAATTATATTTCTTACATATTTGCTAAAGGATTATTTTCAACTGCATTTCTTATTTGTTCATTATCTACATGAGTATATATTTGTGTTGTTGAAATTGATTCATGACCTAATAATTCTTGTAGGGCTCTTATATCAACATTTCCATATTTATACATAAGAGTTGCTGCAGTATGCCTTAACTTGTGTACAGAATACTTATCTGCCTTTTCTATTCCAGCTAATTTTAATTCTTCTTTTACTATATACTGAACCGTTCTTCTACTAATTCTTTGTTTTTGTTCACTTAAAAATAAAGCATCACGTGAATTAAATTTTACACCATCTTTTGGTCTTACCGCCAAATAAGAATTAATTGCTTTCATACATGCATTATTTAAATATATTGTTCTTTCTTTATTTCCTTTACCAATAACATTCATTTTATTATTTTCAAAATCTATATCGCTAATGTTTATTCCTATTAATTCAGATAAACGAACTCCACAATTTAATAAAATAGTTATCATTGCAAAATTTCTTTCTGTATTATCATGATTTCCATGTCCACTATTATTTTCTGGATTAGAAACGGTTTCTAATAAACTTTTACTTTGTTCTAATGTTAAATACTTAGGTAATCTTTGACCAAGTTTTGGATTTTCTAAATCTTGAGCTGGATTATTTGGAATTCTTTTTGTTTTATTACACATATATTTAAAAAATATTCTTATTGTAGATGCTTTTCTTGCAAGTGTAGTTGGTTTACTTTGATAACAAGTTTTTAAATATTGTAAAAATGCATGTATATCTTGAAGTGTAACAATTTTTAATGTTTCTATATCAAAATCATGTATTTTTATTGTTTTAATAGATTCTTCATCAGTTACATCTGTTAATTTGTATTTAAATTTAATAAATTTCAAAAAGTGTGCAATATCGTAGTTATATTCTTTCACAGAATTTTGAGATTTATTTAATATAGTTAAGCTATATGCTAAAAAATCATTTAAAAATTCTGGATTTTCTTCTTGATTAATCATATTTTTTACTCTCTCCTCTTATATATCTTAAAAAATATATATTAAAATTTATGATTTAATTAATATCTTATAAAGTAATTTAATTTGATTTATTTTAGTTTATTATATATTTAATAAACTATATTTACAAGAAAATATTAAAATTTTGTGCAAAGTTAATCTTTCATCGTTAATCTTTCATCTTTTTTTCTTTTCCTTTTACTATGTTTTCTACATCTAATTTTCCTGCTCTTGTTACTGAATTGTACCCATATTTATTTTTTATATTATCTAATACATCATCTATTTTATCTTGTTTTTCATTATTATTAAAAAATGATAATTGTATTTCATCCTTATTTTCTAAATTATCTACTCTAACTCCAACTAATCTTATTGGTTCTTTTTTATACATTTCAAAAAGAATTTCTTTAGCCGTTTGGATAATTTCTTTTGTTGAAGATGTTGGAAATTTTAATGGTTTTTGATGAGAATAATCTTTAAAATCTTTAGTTCTAAGTTGAACATTTACTGTTTTAGCAATTAGATTATGTTTTCTAAGTCTAAAGGAAACTTGTTCACTAAGTGCTACTATAATTTTTTCTATTTCTTCTAAATTTGTAACATCTGTTGGTAATGTAACAGAATTTCCAATACTTTTTGGATCATCAACCTTTTCTATAACTTCTGACTCATCAATACCATTTGCATAGTTCCACATCATTGTTCCAAATTTTCCAAAACGTTTAACTAAAAAATCTTTATCTATTTTTGCTAAATCTCCTATTGTTCTAATTCCAAGATTATATAATTTAGGAACTGTTTTTCTTCCTATCATAAAAAGTTCTGAAACTGGAAGAGGCCACATTTTATCTTCTATTTCATATTCATATAAAGTGTGAACTTTATTTGGTTTTTCAAAATCAGATGCCATTTTTGCTAATAATTTATTACTTGATACTCCAACATTTACTGTAAATTTGAGTTCTTCTTCTATTCTTCTGTTTATTTCATAAGCAACATCTATTAATTTTTTTCCATTTAAATAATGTGTTAAATCTAAAAAACATTCATCAATACTAAATCTTTCTATTTTATCTGTATATTGCGATAATAAATTAAATAAGTCGTTAGAATATTTATTAAATATTTCAAAATTTACTGGAAAAACTTCTAATTTATTGCATTTTTTCTTGGCAAAATAAATTGGTTCTCCTGTGACTATTCCAAACTTTTTAGCAATTGGACTTTTTGCTAAAACTATTCCTGAACGCCTTTCTTCATCTCCACCAATTATTGATGGAATTTTTCTTATATCTATACTATATCCATTCTTTAGCATATAAACAGCTGTCCAGGATAAAAAAGCATTATTAACATCTACATGTAAAATTTTTCTTTCCAAAGTTTTCTCCTTTACGAACATAAGTTCTATTAAATAGTAATTTATCATTTTTAACTATTATTGTCAATAAAAATAACTATTTAAATACTATTATTTGATTAAAATAAAAAAGTAATAAATATAAAAATATTTATTACTTTTTATTTTAATCTTTATTGTTAGTTCCAATAAAATCATCAATAATATTTGTGTAAATCATTAAATAAGAAATTGAAACTAAAAATCCTGCTAAAACATCACTTGTATAATGAACTCCTAAATAAATTCTACTAATTCCTATTAATATAATTAATAAGGTTAATATAATAATAGAAGCAATTCTTATTTTTTTGTTTTTAATTTTTTTATATATTAAATAAATTAAAAAGCCATAAAAAGCTGTACTTGCCATGGAATGCCCTGATGGAAAACTATATCCAGAAGCATCTGTTAATCTTAATTCTGATGGTCTTGGACGCTGTATAATCATTTTCAAAATTTGATTTAACAGTCCAATTATTCCTAAATTCAAGAAAATAGAAAATCCAATTTTTTTATTTTTTATAACTATTAATAGTATTATACTACATAAAATTAATGTAAGGGCACTTCCAAAAATAGTTATACATTTAGCAATTGGTGTTATATAATCTGACATAAAAGATGATATTATTTTATATCCAATTATATCTTTAGTCATAATTTCTTTTTCATATACATCTCCTGTTATTTCTATAAAATATAATAAACATAAAAATACTATTATCCATTTTAAATTTTTTTTAATAAATTTTTTGGTTTTCTCTGTTTTATTTTCCATTTTTATTCCTTCAATAATTTTAAGCTTTAAATTTATTTTAATTTTATAATGGCATGAATTACTGTTTCATCTTCATTCATTATTGTTACATAATGATAATCTGAATCTTTTGAATACATTGCCTTCACAGTTTCTCCTAATTTTATTTCTTTTTTATACATAATTTCAAAATCATTTAATTCATTAGAAAAAGCTATTTCTTCTGGTAAAGCCTCTTTTGCAATATCTAAATAATAAATATTATGAAGATGTTTATTTACATCAATTAAATTTCTAGTTATTTTAAAATTTGTTTTATTTATATAATCTTGAGGTGAAACTAATTTTTCATAATTATATTCTTTAAAAACTCTAAAATCTGGTTCTAATTGATATTTTTCATTTACCTCTTCTCCTACTTTAACAATTTTTCTTTTATCTATATCCATAAATATCCATTTTGAAGTTGCAATAGCTACTATTTCATCATATTGATTTTTAACTTCGAAATCACGATAAGCATAAAATTTATCTATACTCCAAGACCATGTTTTTACATTTAAAGTATCGTTTACTAATGGTCTTTTTATTACTTTTACTTTCCAAGATAATAATATCCATGATCTTCTTGTTTTTTTCATATCTGTAATACCATAACCTGCTATCTCAGAATGCATTGAACCAACATCTTCTAAAATTCTTAGTAAAAAAGTATTTGTTAATTCTTTTAATGGATTTATATCACTTAACCCTACTAAAAATTTATTTTCTACAAACATTGTTTTCTCCTTTTCATTTCAATATTAAAACAAATTATATCATATACTTTTTATTGATTCAATATTTATAACAATCTTCACATTCTTTAGTTGAAGGTTAGTCAAACATATGTCACACTTTTTTGAAAAATATATATTTCGAGTACTCTATATTGTTATAACCAATT
>CANQVF010000002.1 GCA_947627185.1 uncultured Clostridia bacterium
TTGTCATGCACTTTTCAATGTACTAATTTTTTTAAATTTTTTAAGAAAAACTATTGACATTCATATAGTTAGTCTCCTTGATTGGCTAAGAATAACACCTATCCATATAAAAATATTTGCTTATTTTAGGATGTGTTGTAACACACTACAACACTTTTATTGCCTTCAGCAAAAAAAGTGTCAGTGTGGTAGGGACACCCTACACCCGTTTACCTAAAAAATATACTTTGATATTTTTTAGGTTTTAACTAAATATGCCAATTTAGTTAAAAAATAGCAATACAAAAATTGATAACAATTTTCATATTGCTATTTCACAAAAGCATATTTGCTTTTGTGCTTAGTATAGGCAAAATTTATTTTGAATAAAGGAAGTTTTATACTGTTCAAAATATTTCTAACAATTTTCTAACAAAACTTAAAAAAGTTTAATTAGAATTTTATATATTTAAAATCATTATTGTTACAATAAAAAGTAATCAAATTGCTTGAAATGATTGCAATTTGGTACAAATATGATAGTATTAAATATCATTATCTATCACTAAATAATAAAATGATAGCATAACTTAAAATCCTGCGGACGAATAATCCGTGCCGGTTCGATTCCGGCCATCTGCACCAACAATGTATCTGTTCGAACTAATAGAGCAGATTATATAGATACCATTCTGAAAAAGGATGGTATTTTTTTATTAGTTTTTTCAGTACGTACTATGTTATCCCACGAGTTTTATGATAATGGTCAAAACTCATAGGGGTTAGAAATTATGGCAAAGTCAAAATTCTAAATTCTATTAGTATTTATGTATCAAGTTTTTTATAGAAAAATTGCAAAGAAGTTGAAAAAATTAATAAAATATGATATTATATTTATATTAATTTCCTTTTTATCCTGTTTTACAGGTTGATATATAGACATTTATTATAAAATAATTATTTTAAGGAGGAATAAGTATGACCTTAATAACAGTATTAACTATAGCAATTATTGTATTGAGCATTTTACTAATCATTTCAGTAATCTTTAATATTTTACTGTGGAAAGGGTTTAAAGAATCGAATCAGCAGTTACGGTGGTATGATATATCTTCTAGATACTCTGGTAAAGATTAATAGCTTGTAGATAACTACATCAACTGCACTAAAACCTGAGAGAAATCTCAGGTTTTTTGTATTTAAAATTATTTAACATTATTTGAAAGTATTTATATTACTGTATTTTAAGAGTTGATTTGTTTTTTTACATTTTAAAATTATTCAAAATTATTGAATATATTTTCAAAATTACCACCCTTTTTACCACCCACATTTACCACCCTCTTGAAATTAGTTTTGAATTATTTTAAAAATTATAATATCATTAAAAATAAATAGACTACATGTTTAAAATTCAACAAAATTTGCAATTTTATGTAAAATACTGTATAATATAAAATTACTATAATAATTATTTTGCGATAGTTTATAAGTAGGAGATAGCTTATGAAGTGTTTTAGATCAACATCTATTTATACAATAAAAAAAGTTTATACTGAAGGTATAGTTCCTTCTTGTGGAAGAAATTCTAGATTAATTGGTGATGATAGAAAAAAAGTATTTTTTTCAGAAGGTTTTAATGGGGCAATTGCACTTTTTATTGATTTTAATATTGTGTATAATAAAATAAAAAATAATCAAATGCCACTTTCTGACAATGAATTATACTCAAAAATTATGAATTCAAAAAATATAAGGGAATATTTAGGAGAAGGAGTTTATTTGACCTTTGACAGTGAAAATGTGGTAAATGAAAACAATGAGGTTGATGGATTTACAAGTGAAACAATAAATCCAGATTTGCTAGAAGTTGCAGTGATTGTAAACAATAATGATGGTACTTTTTCATATTCGAGATTTGATGTAATTCATTTTATGATGGCACAAACAAATTATAATGATATAAAATATAGTGGCATTAAATGGCCAAATATTAAATTATATGAAAAACATAACCAAAAGTCAGAAGAAGAAAAAATTAGAATAAATCAATCAAAAATAAGACAATATTATGAAGAGAATCAAGAACTAATAAATAAATTTAGAAATAACCAATATAGTTTAGAATATGTTCCATTAAGAAAATTATGTCTTTCAAGAATAAAAGAAGAAACATCCAAAATAAAAAATTGTGAATCATTTAAGCAAAAAAGAGTAGAAAATTTTGAAGAAGAGGAACGATAAAAAAATAAAGCACTTATAGCAACAATTGAATAGAGAAAAATTAACATAAACAAAAAATCTAGGTATATGTCCAAATACCTAGATTTAACTTTTTTAGTTATTGCAATTATCTTATTTTTTTGAATAAATGAATCCATTAGAATTATCTTTTAATTTATTATTATCAATTATTGTTAATTCAACGAATTCACTTACATTACAATCCGCAACTTCAATTGCATTTCCATCTGGATCTATTGCATCAGTAAAATTAATTTTTATAGTATTGTTATTTATAGTATATGTACCATTACACATAAATAATGATCCATAAGTTACTTTATTATTGTTAGAAAATGTATAAAAAGGTTCATCTCCATCAGCACTTTCTTGGTAATACTTACCAGTTATTTCATATTCTGTAGAACTATCAAATTCTGAAGAATTAGTATTTTCATTTAAATTATTAGAATTTATATCTTTTTCTGATGAATTATTTGAATCTATGGCTTCTTCTAATGAATTACTTTGTTGTTCTTGCAAAGTTTTATTTAATTCATTTATTTGGTTTTGTAGATTTTCATATTTTTCATTTGTTAATGTTTTTTCATTATTAAGCTTATAAATAAAAAATGCCATTATTATAATTGCAATTATAGCTAATATTAGAAAAAAAGTTGATAAATTAATTTTAATATTTTTTTTCTCTTCCATAATTAATACCTCACTTTAAAAATATGTTCTATTATATATTATAAATTATATTTTATCAAAATAATTATAAAAATTTTTGTAATAATTAATTTGATTTAAATTTATATTGAATTTTTATTTTTAAAATTTTATAATAATATTATTAATTTTTATAATAAAACAAGAAAGGAATAAATAATGAAAGTTATAACATCATATAATCAACCAGATTTAGATGGAGTATCTTGTATGTATGCTTATTCTGAATTATTAAATAAAATTGGAGAAAAAACAAATTATTTTATATGGGGAAAACCAAAAAAGGAAGTTTTAATTGTTTGTGAAATGTTTGGAATAAGTTTGAATACTTTAAAAGTTAAAGAAATTTCAAAAGACAGTGATTTTATTGTTGTTGATTTAAATGGAAAAGAGCAACTGCATAGTATTGTAAAAGAAGAAAAAGTTATAGAAATTATCGACCATCATGGGTTAAGTAGATGGCTTCAAAGCTATAAAAATATTCAAAGACTTCAAATAGATAGATTAGGAGCAGCAGCAACAATTGTTGCTGAAAGATATAAAAATTCTGGATTTTTACCATCAAGAGAATCTGCAATTTTATTGTTTTATGGAATTATTTCAAACAGTATAAACTTAAAAGCAAACATTACAAATAAAAGAGACATTGAAATTTGTAATTGGTTAAAAAGTATTTGTGAAGATATTTCAGATGAAAAAATAAAAGAAATATTTATAAAAAAATCAATTATAAAAGATGAAAATTTAAGAGAAGAAATGGAATGTGAAATACCAAATACTTTTCCAGATTTTAAAACAATAGTTGCACAATTAGAAGTTGCAAATTTAAAAGAATTTTTAAAAAACAAAAAATCTAACATTATTGATATTATGAAAGAAGTAAAAAAAGAAAAAAATGTTAATTTCGTTTTTATAAATTGTGTTGATATATTAAATGGATATACAATTATATTTGGTGTAGATGAAGAATCAAACGAATTTATAAAAGAAACATTTGGATATAAATTTATTAATAAAGAGGTAGAAATTAATAAAATTATTCAAAGAAAAGATTTAACAAAAATTTTAAGAAAAAAATATTTATAAAATAATTATTTTATAAATATTTTTTTCTTTATTAACATAAGTTAAAAAAGCCTATTGTTACAGCTTTTTATAAACTTATGTTAACATTTGAATACAATTTAAATAAAAAATTTTTTAAAATATTATAATAATTTTCGAAAATAAAACTATATTTTTTAAATACGATTAACAATTTCTGATATTAATGATTTAGGTGTTATTTTATCGCAAAAAATAGAATTAAATTCGGTATAATTTATATGATTTTTAATTATATTTACAGAACGAACGATTGACCATTTTACATTATCTGGCTCTACATGATATATTTTAGCAACATATGGATAAATTTCTTGTTTTAAATTTTCATATAAATATTTTTCTTTATTTAAATAAGAATAAACAATAGCTTCTAAAAGATAATTTGTTCCATTTAATTTAAAATCAAAATTAAGTTTTTCTAGAACTTTATAAACTTTTTTACGAATTAATCTATTATTTACCTTTGATATAAATTTTTTTAACTGTTGATGAATATACGAATTTTCAGAATTTAAAGGTAAATATAAAGTATATTTTGAATTATTAAACTTTTTATTACCATTACAAAATACAATTTTATTTTCAATTCTTTTTAATAGATTTTGAAGAGTAGGATTTTTAAAATCTAAATCTGATATTATAATAAGATTTATTTTACAGTTATTAGATAAACTGTTAAACTCTTCTATGCTATTAACAATTCCTAATAGTTTGATATTATCAAATTTATTAAAAAGTATGTTACATGTCTTTTTAATTATTTCTAAATTATTACTATAAATTATTGCTTTGTACATTTTTTTTCTCCTTATATTAATAAAACAATTTAGAATACAAAAAGGTGACAAAAATTTTAAAAAAAATTAATAATTTTTCAAAAGGTATTAAAAATGAATATAAAATTTGATTTCCAAAATTTAATTAATAAATATTCTGATACAATTTATCATATTGCATTAGGTTATTTGAAAAATAGAGAAGATGCAGAAGATTTAGTGCAAGAAGTTTTTCTTCACTATATTAATTACATAAAGAATAATGATTTTAAAGATGATAATCATGAAAAATGTTGGATTATTAGAGTAACTATAAATTTATGTCGTAATGCAATAAAATCAAAGAAAAATAGTAAAAATGTTTATTTAGAAAATGAAATAATACCAGATAACTTTAGTGATAGTGAAAATAATTTATTAGATTGTATAGATAGTTTAAAAGAAAAGTATAGAATTGTATTTGAGTTGTTTTATATAAAAGATTTTAAAATTTGTGAAATTAGTAGTATTCTAAATATAAGTGAAGCAAATGTTAAAACTAGATTGAAAAGAGCTAGAGATAAATTAAAGAAAATGTTGCAAATTGGAGGTGAAGAGAGTGGCGAAAGATTTTGAAAATGATATAAAAAATATAAAAAGTAAAATTAATAATATACAGCTAGATGATGAATTTAAGAAAAACTTAGAAAATAAAATGAAAATTGAATATAGTAAAAAGACAAAAGTTAAAAATATTAATATTTTTAATTTTCCAAAACAAATTGTGGCAGCTTGTTTATGTTTGGTTGTTTTATCTAGCTGTGTTTTTGCGGAACAAATAGGAGATTTAGTTACTAATCTTTTTGCTAATACTTCTCCAAATATTGAAGAAATACTTGAAAATGGTGATTTACAAAAAGTAGATATGGATTATATAGAAAAAGATGGTATATCAATGAAAGTTGATTATGTTTTATTTTCTGATAATTCAATTTATTTAGTTTTTAATATATTGAGCAATGAGGAATTTGATAATGCATATTTAAAAGAAATGATTATAAAAAATCAGGATGATGAGATTATTTATAGCAATATAGGAAATAATTTTAAAAGTGATAAATTTAATATGAATTATATGAATAAAAAAATTAATAAAAATAATGAAATAAATATGATTGAAATAAATAATTCAAATACTAAGAAAAATATAGAAAGTATAATTATAAATATTGATGAAATCTATTTAATGAAAAATAATCAAACAAAAAAAATTACAAATAGTTGGATTATTAATATAAATCTTGAAAAAGCTCAATCCTGAGGATTGAGCTTTACTTTTACTTTAAAAGCTTTTTATTATCGATACAGAGAAAAAAGTTTACTTCCAAGAATAGTAAGTTATAGTAGCATTAATTGATGAATAAAGTGAGCTATTTACTATTCTAAAAAGATATGAATGACCGGCATCAACATCAATCCAATCATTTTTGTGAGTTGATCCATCAGCAACATTGTATATAGAAGCAATGACAATTTCTGGATTATACATGAGAGAAACTGAATATCCTTCATTAGATCCAGATACTGTTACCTCATATGCAAAATACCGATCAGGAATTACAAATTGACCAGTATAAGTTGTTACAAGTGGACCTACTGTGTAGGATTTGTTATCCCACATCATCGGACTTACAGTAGAACTTCCGCCGGGTGCAATGTTGAGAGTTACGACATGTTTTTCAGGAGTAGGCGCTTTTTCTGCCTCGAATGCGAAAGCATTAAGCGAGAAAGAAAAGCACAATACTACCGCCAGAATCACAGAAACTAATTTCTTTTTTGTTTTCATTTTGTTTAACCTCCAATCGCATAAAAAAGTTTCCAAGTAACAGTAGAACTCTGCATCGATGTTATTCATCATAGGAACATAGTATAGCCACCCCGTTAGAATAACTTTTCAAACGCTTTATAAAAGTGAAAGCAATTATATTATAAATCAATAAAAGAAATTTTATAAGTTTATGTAGTGAAAAAAGTTTGAAATGAATATACTTACAAGATTTTTAAAAAATTAAATAAATCAATTTTCATCAATTTTTTACACAAAGAAAAATTTATATGATAATTTAGAAAAGCTTATTTAAAAAATAAATAAAATAATCAAAGGAGTTTTTTTATGTTAAAAATTGAAAAAAATGTAGACACTGTTAGCAAAAATATTACAGTGAAGGATGTTGTAAATATTGTTATTTCACTTATAGGTATTTTTCTTGCTATTATTGAAATTGTGGAGATATGGCATTTTTTTGAAATACAACAATATAGATTTGTTTTCTACAATACTTCAATTTGTATAATAATTATTTTAATTAATGTTTTTTCTTTTATGAATAAACATAAAGAGATTAAAGCAGAAATAAGTATTAGCAAATTAGAAGAAACAAATAAAAATTTATTAGCAGTAAATGATGATGTTAGATGTTTTAAGCATGATTTTAATAATATTATGCAAGCAATAAATGGATATATAGATGTAAAAGATATTAATGCTTTAGAAAAATATTTTAATTCTGTATTAAAAGATTGTCATCATATGAATACAGTAGAATTATTGAATTACCAAGTGATAGATAATCCAGCAATATATGCTGTTTTATTAAATAAATATACTATTGCAAAAGAAAATGATATTACAATGAATATTGATATATTATTAAGTTTAAAAGTTTTTACAGAAAAAGCATATGTAATATCTAGAATTTTAGGAATATTATTAGATAATGCAATTGAAGCTACTGGTAGTTGTATAGAAAAAATAGTAAATGTGCAATTTATGAAAGAAAAGAATAAAAATATAATAGTTGTTGAAAATACGTATTCTGATGAAGAAATAGACACTAACAAAATTTTTGATAAAGGTTACTCAACAAAAAAATCAAAAGGAAATTCTGGATTAGGTTTATGGAAAATTAAAGATATTATAAAAAAAGATAAAGCTTTAGATTTATTAACAAGCACAGATAATAATTTATTTAAGCAACAATTAGAAATTTATGATTAAAAAAATAGAGTATAATTAAAAATAAATTATGATAAAAAATAAATTAGTTTTAAAATATTTTAGAAAATATTTTAAAACTAATTTACAAAAAATGTGGAAAATTTATAAAAAAATGTAGTAAAACTATTGATTTTAAAAAGAAAACTTGTTATAATGTCATAGTTATTAAATAACGCACATAGGTGGAGTTTTAAATTGTGCTTTTTAAAAAAAGTTATTTAAAATGATGAAATCTATGGAGGAAAAACAAAAAGGAGGAATAAAAAATGGCAGTAGTTGCAATGAAACAATTACTTGAAGCAGGTGTTCATTTTGGACATCAAACAAGAAGATGGGATCCTAAAATGGCTGAATATATTTTTCAAGCTAGAAATGGAATCCATATAATAGACTTACAAAAAACTTCAAAAAAATTAGATGAAGCTTATAAGTTTATTAAAGATAGAGCAGAAGAAGGAAAAACAGTTCTTTTTGTAGGAACAAAAAAACAAGCTCAAGAATGCATTAAAGAAGCTGCTCAAAAATGCAACATGTATTATGTTGATCAAAGATGGTTAGGTGGAATGCTAACAAACTTTAAAACAATTCAAGGAAGAATCCAAAGACTTAGAGATTTAGAAACTATGTCTGAAGATGGTACATTTGATGTATTACCTAAAAAAGAAGTTATGGGACTTAAAAATGAAATGGAAAAACTAGAAAAAAATCTTGGTGGAATTAAAGATATGAAAGAAATGCCAGGAGTTATGTTTGTAGTTGATCCTAAAAAAGAAAGAATAGCTATTTTAGAAGCTAGAAAATTAGGAATACCAGTAGTTGGTTTAGTAGATACAAACTGCAATCCAGAAGATGTTGATTATGCTATACCAGGAAATGATGATGCTATAAGAGCTGTTAAATTAATAGCAGATGTTATGGCAAATGCTGTTATAGAAGGTAGACAAGGTGAAGATGCAGAAATTTCTGAAGAAATGACATCAGATGAAGAAGAAGCTACAGATATTGAAGAAGTAGTTGCAGAAGAACAAGAAGAAACATCTGAAGAAAAAGAAGAAAAATAATTTTTATAAAGGGCGCTATTACTAAAGTAAGTAAACACGCCCTAATTTTAAAATAAAAATAGGGGGTATCTAATATGATTACTGCAGAATTAGTAAAACAACTAAGAGAAAAAACTGGAGCAGGAATGATGGACTGCAAAAAAGTTTTAACAGAAACAGATGGAGATATGGAAAAAGCAGCTGAATTATTAAGAGAAAGAGGAATTGCAAAAGCAGCTAAAAAATCAGGAAGAATAGCAGCAGAAGGTTTAGTTACAACTTATGTTTCAGAAGATAAGAAAGTTGGAGCTATAGTTGAAGTTAATGCAGAAACAGATTTTGTTGCTAAAAATGATGAATTTGTTAACTTTGTAAGTGATGTAGCAGAAATAGTTGCAAACTCAAATCCAGCAAATTTAGATGCTTTATTAGAAGTTAAATATAAAAATACAGAAAAAACAGTAAAAGAAGTTTTAACAGAAAAAATAGCTACAATTGGTGAAAATATGTCAATTAGAAGATTTGAAAGATTTGAATCTGATGGATTAGTTGAAAGTTATATACATGGCGCTGGAAAAATAGCTGTATTAGTTGATTTTAAATCAGGAGATAGCGATTTAGCAAAAGATGTATGTATGCAAATTGCTGCTGCTAAACCAGAATATTTAAATAGAGAATCAGTTCCACAAGAAAGAGTAGCAAAAGAAATGGAAATTTTAAAAGCACAAGCTATGAATGAAGGAAAACCAGCAGAAATAGCTGAAAAAATGGTTCAAGGTAGAATAGGAAAATTTTATTCTGAAATTTGTTTATTAGATCAAGAATTTGTTAAAGATTCAAGCATGAAAGTTGGAGATTTAATAAAAAGTAAAGGTGCTGAAATGGTAAAATTTGCTAGATTTGAAACAGGAGAAGGAATTGAGAAAAAAGAAGAAAATTTTGCTGAAGAAGTAATGAAACAATTACAATAATAATTAATATTTTAAATATTATAAAAAATACATGAAAACATAAAAAATGTTTACATGTATTTTTTTATGTAGAAAATTTTTATATCTTGTTTTAATAAAAAAAATATTATAAAATTATTATAAATTAATTATTTTTGAGAGGAATAGAAAAATGAAAAAGTTCTTAAAAGAAAATGTATCATATATGTTAATATTTATAGCACTTTTTATATTAACTATATTCATATTTTTTTCACAAATTTATTCTAATGGTATAGCAGAAAGTAATTTTGAAATAGACACAATATTGAAATTAACAGCTTTTCTAATTGTAGTATCTATTATATATTTTTTCATACTAAAAAATATAGATATAAAACAAATAAAATTAGAAAATGTCTTTTTGTTTTTAATTATACCGATTGGTTTAATATATTTATTTATATTTCCACCTAATACTATTCCAGATGAGGCAAATCATTTTGAAAAAAGTTATGACATATCTTTAGGACATTTAGTATCAAAATTTTCTGATGAAGGATTGGTAGGTAATGAATTACCTAATAATTTATTAGATTTTTGCTATTCTTTTGAAAAAGATAATTATGGAATTTGGCTTGAAAGAGCTAAAGCATCCACAATAAGTAATGATATGCAATGGTATTCTTTTCCTAATACATCATTATATTCTTTTATATGTTATTTACCTCAAGCAATAGGAATTTTTGTAGCTAGAATATTTACAAATAAATGGCTAATAATATTTTTATTTAGTAGATTGTTTAATTTTGCTGTTTATGTTGCTTTGATGTATTTTTCTATAAAAATAATGCCATTTAATAAAAACTTATTAGTATTAATAGCTTCTTTACCAATAGTTTTGCAGGAAGCAATATCTATATCACCAGATGCAACCACTATTGCATTATGTGTATTTTTAGTATCATATATATTTTATTTAAAAGATAAAAAGATTGTACTTACTAAGAAAAATTATTTTATATTAGCAATATTTAGTATTTTAATTGCATTAATGAAAATAGTATATACACCAATTTGTTTATTAATGTATATACTTCCAAAAGAACAATTTACAAGTAAAAAGAAAAAATATTTATTAATTACATCTTTTGTTTTATTAGCTTTATTAATAAATTTATTATGGACAGGATATGCATCTAGATTTTTAGTGGAAACAAATGTAGGTGTAAATTCTAAAGAACAAGTTAAATTTGTTTTAATGCATCCTTTGAATTTTATATTAACTATTTTTAGAACGATGAATATGTATTTAGCTAATTGGATTAGCAATATATTAGGTGATTTATCTTATTATAAAGGTGTAAGTGTTGCATCTATTTATAAATATATTACAGCTTTTTTACTTATAATATTTATGTTTTGTGATAATAAAAAAGAAGAAAAAATTGAAAAAAATTCAAAAATTTTTATTGGAATTATTTTTTTATTAATAATTGGATTAATATTTTCAAGTTTGTATGTTCAATGGACAGCTTTGCAAAGGGAAAATATAGAGGGAGTTCAAGGAAGATATTTTATTCCAATTATAATGCTTATACCTTTATTATTTAAAAATGATTATTTTACATTAGAAAAAAAGATACAAAATAGAATATTAGTGTCATTTTTATTATTTTTAAATTTACATGCAATAATATCAATAATTCCACATTTCTTAGTATTTATACAATAAAAAATAAAATATTATAAAGTTGTTGATTTTTATAAAAAAATATTGTAGAATTATAAAAGTGTATATGTATGGAAAGGAAAATAAAATGATATTTTTAGATAAATTAACTGAAAAAACAAAAAAATCAAAAATTTTAGCTATTTGTCTAATAGTTTTATTTATATTTTCAATTTTAAATTTAATAATATTTTTTTAAAACACTAAATTTTATTTAGTGTTTTTTTTTAGAAAAATGTTATCTAAAATTAAATTTGCTATAAAATTCAAAAGAAAAAAATATAAGAGAGTATGTAAGAAAGGAATAAAAAATGGTAGGGTATTTAGTACTAGAAAATGGTGAAATTTTTGAAGGAGAAAGAATTGGTTATAATATAGATACAGCTTGTGAAGTAGTATTTAATACTGGAATGGCAGGATATATAGAAACTTTTACAGATCCTTCTTATGCAGGGCAAGGTATAGTTATGACATATCCACTTATTGGAAATTATGGTATTATACCAGAAGATTATGAATCAGATGGAATTTTTGCAAAAGCTGTATTTATTCATGAATTAGCAGAATTTGAAAGCAATTTTAGATCTAAATTAAATTTAGATAAATTTTTAAGAGATTATAAAATACCAGGTCTTACAGAAGTTAATACAAGAAAGTTAACTAAAATGTTAAGAGATGCTGGAACAATGAGAGGTTATCTTACTTCAAATATTAGCAATATAGATGAAATTATGGAAAATATCAAAAATTACGATATAGGAAAAATTGTAGATAAAGTAACTTCAAAAGAGATTAAAATTTATGGTAAAAGAAAACCAATTAGAATAGCATTAATGGATTACGGAATGAAGCATAATATTGTAAATTCACTTCTAAAAAGGGGAGCAGAAGTTACTATATTTCCAGCTAACACTTCTGCTGAAAAAGTAATATCAGTAAAACCAGATGGAATAATGCTTTCAAATGGACCAGGAAATCCGGTAGAGTGCACATTTCAAATAAATGTATTAAAAAAATTATATGAATCAGATATACCAATACTTGGAATATGTTTAGGACATCAACTTATGGCACTTGCAAATGGTGCTAAAACAGCTAAACTAAAATATGGGCATAGAGGACCAAATCATCCAGTAAAGGATTTAAAAGAAGACAGAGTACATATTACATCACAAAATCATGGATATTATGTAGTTGAAGAAAGTATAAATCCTAAAATAGCAGAAGTTTCTCATATAAATTTAAATGATGGAACAGTAGAAGGACTAAGATACAAAAATAAAGATATTTTTACAGTTCAATTTCATCCAGAGGCTTGTCCAGGACCAGAAGATACAGCATATATATTTGATGAATTTATAGATTTAATAAAGGAGAAAAAAGATGCCAAGAAATAAAAATATAAAAAAAGTTTTAGTTATAGGTTCAGGACCAATAATAATTGGCCAAGCAGCAGAATTTGACTATGCTGGAACACAAGCTTGTAGAGAACTAAAAAAAGAAGGAATAGAAGTTGTTTTAGTTAATTCAAATCCAGCAACAATTATGACAGATAAAAATATGGCTGATAAGATTTATATTGAACCATTAACTGTGGAAACTGTTAAAAAAATAATAGAAATTGAAAAACCAGATAGCATACTTCCAAATTTAGGTGGACAAACTGGACTTAATTTAGCAATGGAACTTGCAGAATCAGGTTTTCTAAAAGAAAAAAATGTAAAATTATTAGGAACAGGTGTTGATGGAATTAGAAATGCAGAAGATAGACAATGCTTTAAAGACATGATGGAATCCATAAATGAGCCTTGTATAGCAAGTAAAGTAGTTCATACTGTTGAAGGTGCAGTAGAATTTGCTAAAGAGATTGGATTACCAGTTATAATAAGACCAGCATATACTTTAGGAGGTACTGGTGGTGGTATTGCCACAACAATGGAAGAACTTGAAGAAATTGCTGGTTCTGGTATAAGAATGTCAAGAGTAAATGAAATATTAGTTGAAAAGTGTATTGCTGGTTGGAAAGAAATAGAATATGAAGTAATGAGAGATAGTAAAGGAAATTGTATTACAATTTGTAATATGGAAAATATAGATCCTGTTGGTGTGCATACAGGTGATAGTATAGTTGTTGCACCATCACAAACTTTGTCTGATAAGGAATACCAAATGCTTAGAACATCAGCTATTAAAATTATTTCTGCATTAAAAATTGAAGGTGGATGTAATGTTCAATTTGCATTAAATCCAAATAGTTTTGAATATGCAGTAATAGAAGTAAATCCTAGAGTAAGTCGTTCATCTGCATTAGCTTCTAAAGCAACTGGCTATCCAATAGCAAAAGTTGCAACTAAAATAGCGATTGGTTATACATTAGATGAAATAAGAAATGAAGTAACAGGAAAAACTTATGCTTGCTTTGAACCAGTACTTGATTATGTAGTAGTAAAAATACCAAAATGGCCATTTAAAAAATTTCTTACTGCAAATAGAGTTTTAGGAACTCAAATGAAAGCTACAGGTGAAGTTATGGCTATTGCTCCAAATCTAGAAGCAGGGTTGATGAAAGCTGTACGTTCATTAGAAGAAAATGTAGATTATTTAAGTTTAGATAAATTAAAAAAATTAGAAAAAAATGAACTAGAAGAAAAATTAGCATATGTAGATAATGAAAGAATTTTTGTTATAGCAGAGGCTATTAGAAAAGAAATTTCAGTGGAAAAAATACATGAAATCACTAAAATTGATAGATTTTTCATTGGTATAGTTTATAAATTGGTTAAAATGGAAAGAGAATTAGAACTTAATAAGATGAATTCTAAGATGCTTGAAAAAGCAAAAAAATTAGGATTTACAGATAAGGTAATTGCAAAGCTTTCTGGAAAAACTGAAAAAGAAATAAAAGAATTAAGAATGAAATATGATATAGTTGCTAATTTTAAAATGGTTGATACTTGTAGTGCAGAATTTGAAGCAAAAACACCTTATTATTATTCAAGTTATGATGATGAAAATGAAGTTAAAGAATCTAATAAGAAAAAAGTAGTAGTTTTAGGTTCTGGTCCAATAAGAATTGGACAAGGTATAGAATTTGATTATTGCAGTGTTCACGGAGTTTGGGCTTTAAAAAAGCAAGGGTATGAAACTATAATTGTAAATAATAATCCAGAAACTGTAAGTACAGATTTTGATATTGCAGATAGATTATATTTTGAACCTTTAACTCCAGAAGATGTTGAAAATATTATAAATGTTGAAAAACCTTATGGAGCAATAGTTCAATTTGGTGGTCAAACAGCAATAAAATTAACAAAGGCTTTATCAGATATGGGTGTACATATTATGGGAACACAGGAAGTTGATATGGATAGAGCAGAAGATAGAAAAGAATTTGATGAGGCATTAAATAATTGTGGAATTTTAAGGCCACAAGGTGGAACAATTTACACAGTAGATGAAGCAATTAAAGTAGCAAATAATTTAGGATATCCTGTTTTGGTAAGACCATCTTATGTTCTTGGTGGACAAGGAATGGCAATTGCTTATGATGATAAAGAAATAACAGAATATGTAAATGAAATAAATATGATAGCACAAGAGCATCCAATATTAGTAGATAAATATATAATGGGAAGAGAAGTAGAAGTTGATGCAATTTGTGATGGTGATGATGTTTTAATACCTGGAATAATGGAACATTTAGAAAGAGCAGGTGTTCATTCTGGAGATAGTATTTCAGTTTATCCAACACAAAATGTAGAAAAGGAACATGAAAAAACAATTATAGAATATACAACAAAAATTGCAAAAGAATTGAATGTAATTGGAATTTTAAATATACAATTTATAATAAGTGAAGGAAAAGTTTACATTATAGAAGTAAATCCTCGTTCAAGTAGAACAGTGCCATATATTAGTAAAGTTACAAATCTTCCAATGATAGATATTGCAACAAAAGTTATATTAGGCAAAAAATTAAAAGATTTAGGTTATGGAACTGGATTATATAAAAAGAGTGAATATATATGTGTTAAAATGCCAGTATTTTCTTTTGAAAAAATAAAAAATGCAGATACTAGTTTGGGCCCTGAAATGAAATCAACTGGAGAGGTTTTAGGGGTAGCTAAAAAATTTGAAGATGCAGTTTTAAAAGCTTTTATAGCAACTGGAACTAATGTATCAACAACTGGTTCAATTTTAATAACAGTAAGAGATAAAGATAAAGAAGAGATGCTTCCTATTGCTGAGAAATTTAAGAAAAAAGGATTTTCAATTTATGCAACATCTGGAACAGCAACTTTCTTAAAAAAACATGGAGTGGAATCAACAGTAATTGAAAAACTATGGGAAGGAAAAAATAGCATAATTGATTTAATTGAAACAGGAAAAATTAATTTTGTTATAAATACTCCAACAAAAGGAAAAGAGGCAAATAGAGATGGATTTAAAATAAGAAGAATGGCAGTTGAATGTAAAATACCATGTTTTACATCATTAGACACTGTAAATGCTTTATACAAAGCTATTGAAGATGAAACTGGGGAAGAAGATTTAACACCAGTTGATATTACTAAAATTTAACTTTAAGTAAATTCTTGCAAAATCTTGTAGAATTTTATATAATAATACAAAATCTTGTTAATTAAGATTTTGTATTTTTAATTTTATAGGTGAAATTTATGAATAAAACAAAAAGAAAAATTTTTGAAACATCATTAAAACTGTTTTCTGAAAAAGGATATGATGCTACAAGCATAGAAGAAATAACAGCAACAGTAGGTGTTGCAAAAGGAACATTATATTATCATTTTAATAGCAAAGAAGAAATTTTTAATTTCCTTGTTGAAGAAGGAATGAAATTATTAAAAAATAGTATAGCTATTAAAATTTCAAAATGTGATAATGTTTTAGATAAAATAAAAGCTGTTTCATTAATACAATTAAAAGCTGTTAAGAAATATGAAAATTTATTAACAATTGTAATGAGTCAAACATGGGGAAATGAAACTAGAAATGTTTTTTGTAAAGAAAAAGTTATCGAATATATTGATGTTATTAAAGATATTGTCCAAGAAGGAGTTGATAATGGAGATATAGTTGAATGTGATTCAGAAATATTAGCTTCTGAGATTTTTTCATTAACTTGTTCAACTTTAATATATAAAAGAAAAGTAGGCTTAGAAGAAATAGATATACAAAAAATTTATTCAGAATATGAAAAAACTTTATTTAATAAAATTAGTATAGAAAGGGAAAAAAAATAAAATGGGAGAAAGAATTTATAAAGGTTGTGAAAGAATTTTTGAAGCAAAAAAATTTAATAATATTAAAGAAATGATTGATAATACAAAAAAAGAATATGGAACATCAGTTGCATTTAAGTTTAAAACACCAGATGTTATGAAAACAATGACTTATGATGAATATATTGATGAAATAAATGCATTAGGAACAGCATTAGTTAGTATAGGACTTAAAGATAAAAGAATAGGAGTTATATCAGAAAACAGATATGAATGGGAAGAAGCTTATTTATCAATAGTTTGCGGTACAGGTGTTGTAGTACCACTTGATAAAGCTTTACCAGAAAATGAAATTTTTAGTTTAATTGAACGTTCTGAAATTGAAGCAATTTTTTACTCTTCAAAATATGATGAAATAATGAAAAAAGCAGCACTTAAAGGAATTGGAAAAATTAAATTTTATATTTCAATGGATAATGAAGAAAAAAATGGAGAAATATATTCACAAAAAGAATTAGTAAAGCTAGGAAAAGATTTATTAAAAAATGGTGCTAGAACATTTTTAGATGCTGAAATAGATGATGATGCTATGTCAATATTATTATTCACTTCTGGAACAACTGCTGCATCTAAAGCAGTTCAATTATCACATAAAAATATTTGTGCAAATCTTTATGATATTGGTTCAGTTTTTGATGTAACACAAGATGATACTTTTCTTTCTTTTTTACCATTACATCATGTTTTTGAATGTACAGTAGGATTTTTATATCCAGTAAGTACAGGTGCATCTATTACATTTTGTGAAGGAATTAGACATATTGCTGAAAATCTAAAAGATTATAAAGTTAGTGTTATGATTTCTGTTCCAGTACTTTTTGAAAATATGTATAAAAAAGTAATGAAATCTATAGAAGAAAAAGGAAAATTAGGAACAGTAAAATTTGGAAAAAAATTAAGTAAAATAACAAAATTTTTTGGAATTGATATTAGAAGAAAATTATTTAAAGAAATACATGATAATTTTGGAGGAAAATTAAGATTATTTGTTGCAGGAGCTGCAGCTTTTGATAAAGAAGTAGAAAAAGGATTTAATGAACTAGGAATTGATACATATCAAGGATATGGTTTAAGTGAGGCATCACCAGTTGTTGCAGCTGAACATAAAACTTGTACTAAATTAGGTTCAATAGGAAAAGCTTTTCCAAGTTTGGAAGCAAAAATTGTTGAACCAAATGAATTTGGAATAGGAGAGCTTGCAGTAAAAGGACCAAGTGTTATGCTAGGATATTATAACTATGAAGAAAAAGGAGTTACAGATGATGGATGGCTACTTACAGGAGATTTAGGATATATAGATAGTGAAGGATTTATATTCTTAACAGGACGTAAAAAAAGTGTTATAGTATTAAAAAATGGAAAAAATGTTTATCCTGAAGAAATAGAAACATTAATTGATAAAATACCTGGTGTAAAAGAATCTTTTGTATTTGCAAGACCAGATAAAGATGATGAAAATGCTGTAAAATTAGGTGTAAAAATAGTTTATGATAAAGAAACTGTAAAAGAAACTTACGGAGTAAATGAAATAGAAGAAATTAGAAAAGTTTTATGGGATAAAGTAAAAGAAGTAAATAGAAAAATGCCTACATATAAATACATAAAAGAAATGATTTTAACTGAAGAGGAATTAATAAAAACTACTACATTAAAAGTAAAAAGATTTGAGGAAATAAAAACAGTTTTGGAAGTAAAATAATGTTACAAAATGTTACAAAAAACGGCTTGTTTGTAATGAAAATGTAATAGAAAAAAGTCGAAAAAACTCTTGTAGTTTTACGGAAAAGGAGATATAATAATTCTAGTATTTGATTAGATTGATACGAAGGAGGTAGTTTACAATGTCATTTTTCCACAAGGCAGGCATAGTAAACGTGAAAATGGTAATCACGGAAGAAAAAATATTATCCAATATTGATAAAATTCAAAAATTAATAAATCCAAATAGTAAAAAACAAATAGTTCAATTAGAAGATGATTCTTATTTTAAAGATTTAGTAGAATCAATAAAAACATATTTACTAGAATATCCTAATAAAAAGAATTTTCCAAGCAGTGTTTATAAAGCAGCTTATGATTTAGTTGAATATGCAACAAATCAATTTGAAGAAAATACTAAAAAAATTGAAGATTTAATTAGACAAAGAGAAAAAAATATTAAATTAGCTAGTATTTTAAGAGATGCAACAACAGCTGTTCAAGCAAAAGCTAAAAATTGGAAAGAAATAGTTAAAAAAATAGAAACAAAATATCCAGCAGATGTTGCAGAAGCATTAACTATAATAGGAAAAGCTAAAGACCAAACAACAGAAGAATATCAAAACGCTGTTAAATTAATAGAAGCAAAAGCAAATAATCTAGAAGGCAATTTACATATTGAAATAGATATGGAAAGAATTGAAGATAGATCAAAAGCTTTAAGTTATATTGGAATAGAAGTTGCAGAAGCACTAAAATATATTCCAGCACCAGTGGAAGATGCTTTAGGATTAGTTGAAAGTAAAGAAGAAGAAAATGTTGTTTCAAATACTATTTTAGAAACACCAGAAAATGCAGAAGAAACTGTTCAAGAAGAAGCTTCTGTAGAAACTAATACTGAAACAGATAATTCAATGGCAGAATTAAATACATATTTTGAAGAAACTAGATTTGAAGCAAAACCTTCATTATGGCAAAGAATTAAAAATAGTAAATTTGTTAGAACACTTAGATATATTATGCAAATAAGAATTGTATTAGATTATCCAGCTTTACCTGAAGGTAAAGGAGATAATTATTAATATATGTTTTTGTTTATATAAATTTTTAGAAAGTAGCTTTTTAAGTTACTTTCTTTTTTTATAGCAATTAGAATAAAGAGTAAATATTTATTATTTTTTAAAGATTAAATTAATTTCTCACAGTATTTATATCTTTTTAATAAGTGACGCGTAAGCGATTAACCGAAGCAAAGCGAAGGGCGAATGGAGCAATCTTCTTATGTTTTTTTCAAAAAGAAGATTGCGACACCAAGTCACAATTAAAAAGATATAAATACTGTGAGAAATAATAAAAATAATTATAAATAATAAAATTAATTTAGTATTCTATTGACAATAAAATATTATTTGTATATAATGAATATATGAACAATTATTCACATATTCAAATATAATATACAAAGGAGTTTATTATGAATGAAGAAATTTTAAATGAAGATATTCAAATTGTAGATGAAGAGAAAGTTTTAAAAGTAAAAGAAACACTTCCAAATGATGAGCTAATTTTTGATTTAGCAGAGCTTTTTAAAGTTTTTGGAGATTCAACAAGAATGAAAATAATTTGTGCTTTATTAGAAGAAGAATTGTGTGTAGGAGATATTGCATGTATTACAAATTCAACACCATCTGCTATTTCACATCAATTAAGAGTTTTAAAACAATCAAAACTAGTTAAATATAGAAAAGAAGGAAAAGTAGTGTATTACTCTTTAGATGATGATCATGTTAAAGAAATATTTGAGAAAGGACGTGAACACATTGAAGAAGTATAATTTTATTTTAAAAGGATTAGATTGTGCGAGTTGTGCAAATAAAATTCAAAATAAATTGTCCGAAAATAAAAATTTTAAAAATGTTGTAGTTAATTTCAATACTTTAAGATTAAGTTTTGAATCTGAAATTGAAAATGTAAAACCAGAAATAGTAAAAATTATTTCTGAATTGGAACCAGAAGTTGAAGTTTTAGATATAGATGAATATGCTGAAAAAAAGCAAATAAACTACAATTTTATTAGACTTTTAATTGGAACTATAATTGTAGTTTTAATAAATTTAATTCCAATGCCAAAATATTTAAATTTATTTTTTACAATACTTGCTTATGCAATTTTACTTTATAGAACAACTAAAAATTCAATAAAGTTATTAAAAAGTAAAATAATAGATGAAAATTTATTAATTACAATTTCTTGTATAGGAGCTTATTTTATAGGTAAACAATCAGAAGGATTAATGGTTATAATTCTTTATGAAATTGGAAAATTATTAGAAGAAAAAGCAATTAACAATACAAGAAAATCTATTGCAAATTTAATGGATATAAAACCTGAATATGCTAATTTAAAACATGAAAATCACGAACATAAAGTAAAGCCAGAAGAGGTGAATATAAATGATGTTATTATAGTAAAACAAGGTGAAAAAATACCATTAGATGGAATAGTAATTTCTGGAACAGCATCTTTAAATACAGCTTCTCTTACTGGAGAAAGTAAATTAAGAGATGTAAAAGAAAATGATAAAGTTATTTCTGGAAGTATAAATGAAAAAGGCTTAATAGAAGTAAAAGTAACTGAAAAATACGAGAATAGTACTGTAAGGAAAATTTTAGATTTAGTAGAAAATGCAACAGATAAAAAAGCTAAAACAGAAACTTTTGTAAATAAAGCTTCTAGAATATATACACCAATAGTAATAGTACTTGCATTAATAGTTGGTATTTTTTTACCATTAATATTTAAATTACCTTATCAAGAAGGTATTTATAGAGCTTTAATATTTTTAGTAGTTTCTTGCCCATGTGCAATAGTTATTTCTGTTCCATTAAGTTATTTTACAGGAATAGGTAAAGCTTCTAAAAATGGAATATTAATAAAAGGAAGTAATTATTTAGATGCATTAAAAGATGTTAATCAAATTGTTTTTGATAAAACAGGAACACTTACAAAAGGAGAATTTGGCGTAGAAAAAATAGAAACATATTCAGATGAATATACTAAAGAACAAGTATTAGAATATGCAGCTTTTGGAGAAATAAATTCAAATCATCCAATAGGAAATGCTATTTTAAAAGAATACGGTAAACAAATAAATAATAGTAATATATTAGATTTTGAAGAAGTTTCAGGAAAAGGTTTAATTTATAAAATTAATAATAAAACAGTAAAAATAGGTAATTATGATTTAGTTGAAACAAAAAAAGTAGATGAAATTGGAACAGTTATATATGTAAAAGTAGAAGATAAAGTTATAGGGTATATACTTCTTAATGATATTTTAAAACCAGAAGCTAAAGAAACAATAAGAAACTTAAGAAATTTGAGAATATTAACAAAAATGTTTACTGGAGATAATAAAGATATTGGCTTAAAAATAGGAAATGAACTTAAACTAGATGAAGTAAAAACAGAAATGTTACCACAAGATAAATACAATGAACTAGAAAAACTAATAAAACAAAATAGTAGAGAAAAGGTAGCTTTTGTAGGGGATGGAATTAATGATTCACCTGTACTTGCAATTTCAGATATAGGAATTTCAATGGGTGGAATTGGGGCCAGCTCTGCTATTGAAGCATCAGATGTAGTTATTATGACAGATGATTTAAATAAAATAGAAACAGCAATTGAAATCTCAAAAAGAACAAATAAAATAATAAAACAAAATTTATTATTTGCTTTATTAATAAAAATAGTAGTACTTATTTTAAGTGTAGCTGGAATATCAGAAATGTGGGAAGCTGTATTTGCTGATGTAGGTGTTACTCTAATTACCATATTCAACACGTTAAGAATATTAAAGTAAAGTTGACATAATTTTACAAAAATTGTATAATTAAAGTATCACAAAGATGGAGGTGCTTTTTCTATGGAGACAAAGCGGTTAAGGTTGGAAATCTCAAAAGATCTAGGATTTTTCAAAAATCATAAATTTTTTTGCATTTATATGATTGGTTCTAAAGTAAAAGTCGGAGAAATATCTATAAGCCTAGAGACAGGGGAAATCTGTTATTCAATAGATTATCCATTTAGAGGCAGAGGATATGCTACCGAATCTTTAGAGCAAATTGTAAAATATGCAAAAGAAAAAAATGTCAATCCGTTTTTGAGAATTAAAGAAACAAATAGTCTTTCAAAAAGAGTAGCTGAAAAGGTAGGCTTCAGCTTTGAGAGACTATTCCAACCTAATAAAAAATTCGGTCTTTGGTATTTACAAAAAAGTTAACTTTTTTGCGCATTTGCTATTGCAGATGCGTTTTTTCTTTATAAAATAAATTCAAAATCTTTAAAAACATTGATTTTTTGGGAATTTTAAATTATAATATTTTTGATAAAAATTAATTTGTTGAAAGGAATTATTATGGAAAAGAAAACTATATTAAGTGGAATACAAGCAACAGGTTCATTAACACTTGGAAATTATTTAGGAGCATTGAATAATTGGGTAGAGATGCAAGATAAGTATGATTGTTATTATATGATTGCAGACTTACATACTTTAACAATTAGAAATGATCCAGAAACTTTAAGAGAAAATACTTTAAAATTAATTGCATTATATGTTGCAGCAGGATTAGATCCAGATAAAAATACAATTTTTATTCAATCACATATACCAGCACATCCAGCTCTTTCATGGGTTTTAAATTGTTATACATATATGGGAGAACTTAATCGTATGACACAATTTAAAGATAAAGCAATAAAACATGCAGATAATATAAATAGTGGATTATTTACTTATCCAGTATTAATGGCTGCAGATATTTTAGCGTATAATGCTGATTTAGTTCCAGTTGGAGATGATCAAAAACAACATTTAGAAATAACTAGAGATATTGCAGAAAGATTTAATTCTATATATGGAAATACTTTTAAAATTCCAGAAGTATACATAGGAAAAGTTGGTGCAAGGATAATGGGACTTCAAAATCCAATTTCAAAAATGAGTAAAAGTGCTGTTGATCCAATGGATAAAATTCTTTTAACAGATTCACCAGATGAAATTAGGAAAAAATTTAAAAAAGCAGTTAC
Source organism: uncultured Clostridia bacterium (assembly GCA_947627185.1). Classification (GTDB taxonomy): domain Bacteria; phylum Bacillota; class Clostridia; order TANB77; family CAG-508; genus Scatovivens. The sequence continues at coordinate 23,652 of CANQVF010000002.1, forward strand.
AGACTCAGAAAATTGTGTTAAGTATGATGTAGACAATAAACCAGGTGTAAGTAATCTTATGAGTATATATGGAATTATTAAAAATACATCTATGGCAGATATTGAAAAAGAATTTGAAGGTCAAGGCTATGGTGTTTTTAAAACAGCAGTAGCTGAAGCTGTTGTTCAAAGACTAGAACCACTTCAAAAAAAATATAATGAATTATTAGAAAATCCAGATAAATTAAAAGCTATTTACGAAGAAGGCGATAAAAAAGCAATAGAAAAAACTAATAAACTTTTAAAAGAAGTTTATAAAAAAGTTGGTTTAGTAGTGGATTAATATTTATAGAGTGTTAAAAATATATAATAAATGACATGTTTATTATGAGTGAAAAATATATTTAAGTAGTAAAATTAAAATAATAGAGAAAGAGAAAATAAAATGTTTGTTGATTATGCAAAAATAATAATTAAATCAGGAGATGGCGGAAATGGTGCTGCTACTTTTAGAAGAGAAAAATATGTTGCAGCTGGTGGACCAGATGGTGGAGATGGTGGAAAAGGCGGAGACATATATTTCATAGTTGATGCAGATTCTAACACTTTAATTGATTTTAGATATACTAAAAAATTTAAAGCAGAAAATGGACAAAATGGGAGTGGTGGACATAAATTTGGAAAAAATGGACAAGACTGTTATATAAAAGTGCCTTTAGGAACAATAGTAAAAGATGCTCAAACAAATAAAGTTATAGTAGATTTATCAGAACTAGGACAAAAAGAATTAGTTTTAAAAGGTGGTAGAGGTGGAAAAGGAAATTCTCATTTTGCTACTTCTACAAGACAAGCTCCTAGATTTGCAATTGATGGTGAAAAAGGTAAAGAAAAAGAATTAATTTTAGAATTAAAACTTTTAGCAGATGTTGGTTTAGTTGGCTTTCCAAATGTTGGAAAATCTACAATACTTTCAAGAGTAACAAAGGCAACACCTAAAATTGCAGATTATCATTTTACAACAATAGATCCCAATTTAGGAGTTGTAAAAACAGAACATGGAGATACTTTCGTTTTAGCAGATATACCAGGAATTATTGAAGGTGCTAGTGAAGGTGTTGGACTTGGAATTCAGTTTTTACGCCATGTAGAAAGAACAAGGCTTTTGCTTCATGTGATAGATGTTGCAGGAGTTGAAGGAAGAAATCCAGTAGATGATTTCAATAAAATAAATGAAGAATTAAAAAAATATAGTGAGAAATTAGCAGGAAGAAAGCAAATAATTGTTGCAAATAAAATAGATAGCATGCAAAATGATGAAAATTATAAAGCTTTAGAAAAACTAGCAAAAGAAAAAGATATTAAAATTTTTAAAATCTCAGCAGTTACAGGAGAAGGCTTAAACGAATTATTTAATTATGTTGCAGAAATAATAAAAACTTTACCGAAAGAAGATATTGTTGATGTTGAGGATAGAGTAGTTTATACATTAGATGATGATGAAGAACAATTTACAATTGATGTTATTAATAATGAATATATTGTTCAGGGACCAGCGGTAGAAAGATTAATGGGAAGAGTAAATATTGGTGATAATGAATCTTATGCATATATGGAAAAAATGCTAAAGAAACTTGGAATAGAAACTGCTCTTAAGGAAAAAGGAGTTAAGGAAGGAGATACTGTTAAAATTCTTGAATGGGAATTTGAATGGTATGAGTAAAATGTTAATAAATATTAGTCCAGAAATTTTATATAAACAGTTTACAAGTGCTGAAATAAAAGAATTTGAAAAGAAATAAAAGACTTAAAGAAAAAAGAAATAATGTAAAAATAAAACTTTTGTTTGACAAATCAAATGTTTTGTGATAACATTTCTGTAATAAAAAAAGAACGAAAGTTCTGTAAAAGAAATGGGGTTATAAAATGAGAAAAAAAGATCCAAATAGCTTAAATAAAAGAGAAAAAGCAATTTTAAAATTCATTGAAAAACAAATAAGCATAAATGGTTATCCACCTTCTGTAAGAGAAATAGGAAAAGCAGTAGACCTAAAATCAACAGCAACTGTTCATGGATATATAGCTTCTTTAGAGAAAAAAGGATATATAAAAAAGGAAAGTCAAAAAGGTAGAACTTTAAAATTATTAAAAGGTGGAGCAAATGAAGGAGAAAAAACTTCTTTTGATAAACAAGCTTATTCTAGTAAAGAAATGGTTGATGTACCAGTTATAGGAAAAATAACTGCAGGTGAACCAATTTTAGCTGTTGAAAATGTTACAGATACTTTTCCAATTCCACTAGATTTTGTTGGAACAGGGGAAAGCTTTATGCTTACTGTTAGAGGTGAAAGTATGATAGAAGCTGGTATTTTAGATGGAGATTATATTTTAGTTAGAAAACAAAATACAGCAAATAATGGAGAAATAGTAGTAGCACTAATTGGAGAAGAAGCAACAGTTAAAACTTTTTATAAAGAAAAAGATCATATAAGATTACAACCAGAAAATTCTACAATGGATCCTATAATAGTTCCAACTTGCGAAATACTAGGAAAAGTATCAGGAGTATTTAGAAAAATATAAAAATATTAATAAATCATATAATAAAAATTGTCCAGAATTTTATAATTCTGGACATATTTTTATTATATAACATTATATTTTAAGAAAATTATATAATATTAGAATTTTTATTTTAATTCCACAATAGTAACACCCATTTCACCTTCTCCAAAAGTACCAACTCTAAAAGATTTTACATGTGGATGAGATTTTAAAAATTTATGGATTCCTTCTCTTAAAGCACCAGTTCCTTTTCCATGAACAATTCTAATATTTGATAAACCACTTAAATAGCAATTATCTAAATATTTATCTATTGTAAAACAAGCTTCATCAACATTTTGTCCAATAACATTAATTTCTGGAGAAATAGATTTTACAGTGAATTCTTTTCTAGAAGATGAAAATTTTTTTTCTTTTTTATTAAAAGATGAATTTTTTGATAGCTCTAATTCATCTATTGTAAAAAACATTTTTCCAAGACCTAATTCAACTTGAATTTTACCATCTTTAGAAATAGATAAAATTTTTCCATATTGATTTATTTTATATACAAAAACCTCCATTCCAATAGAAAGATCAGATAATTCTAATTTTCTAGAATTATTAGAAGTTTCTGAAATAATATTTAATTCATTAATTTTATCATTTAATTTATTTCTTAATTTATTTGTTTTTCTATTATCAGAAGATTTTTCTATTTCTTTTATAATTTCATTTGCATCTTCTTTAGCAGAAAGTAATATTTTTTTTGCTTCGGTTTTAGCATTATTTATAATGTCTTTTTGTTCTTCTTTTAATTTTGAAAAATCGAATTCTAATGAATTTTTTAATTTTTTTACTTCTTCAGAATTTTTTAAAATTTCTTCTTTTTCATGTTCGATTTTTTTCTTATCTTCATAAATATTTGTAAGCAATTCTTCAATACTTATTTTATCGGAATCGATATATTCTTTAGCTTTTAAAATTATTTCTTCTGAAATTCCAAGTTTTTTACTAATTGCAAAGGCATTGCTAGTTCCAGGAACACCAAGTAATAACTTATAAGTTGGTGATAAAGTATTTAAATCAAATTCAACACTAGCATTTTCAAATCCTTTTGTAGTTAAAGCAAAGTGTTTTATTTCTGGATAATGAGTTGTTGATAAAGTTAAACAATTTATTGAATTAAGTTTTTGAAGAATACTTATAGCTAAACTAGAACCTTCAATAGGATCTGTTCCAGAACCTAACTCATCCAATAATACAAGACTATTTTCAGTTACTTCATTCAATATTTTAGCAATATTAGTAATATGAGAAGAAAAAGTACTTAAAGAATCTAAAATACTTTGCTCATCACCAATATCAGCAAAAATATTGTCAAAAACATAAATTTTACTACCTTCTTTAGCTGGAATGTGAAGACCACTTAGAGCCATTAAACTTAAAAGTCCAGCTGTTTTTAAAGTAACAGTTTTTCCACCAGTATTAGGACCTGTAATAATTAAGCTATTATAATTTTTACCTATAATAATGTCATTTTTTACTACATTTTTTTTATCAATTAAAGGGTGCCAAGCTTGTTTTAAATTAAGCTCTTTTTCTTCTGTTATGATTGGCTCTACTAAATCTAAAGAATTTGAATATTTAGCTTTTGCAAATATAAAATCTATAAGTCCTATTAAATTAACATCATTTTCAATATTTGGAATTATACTAAAAAATAGTGAAGACAATTTTTGCAATATTTTTTCAATTTCTATATTTTCTTCATTTTTTAAATTATTTAAATCATTATTTAAATCAAAAATTATTATAGGTTCAATAAATACAGTAGAACCACTTGAAGATATATCATGAATAAAACCCTTTATTTCTGAGCGATATTCATTTTTGACAGGAATAACGAAACGTTCAGAACGCATTGTAATTACAGGTTCTTGTATATATTTTGAATGAAGAAAAGAATTTAGTTTTGAACGTATTTCTTGTTCTTTATTTTTAATATTTTTTCTTATAGTGCTTAATTCTTTTGAAGCATCATCTGAAATAGTATTTTCATCAATAATAGCTGAAAAGATAGCTTTTTCAATTGATGGATTTACATATAAATTATTGAATAATCCTTCTAAATTTATAAATTCAGACATATCAATTTCTGTAGAAAAAAAGTAATTTTTTAAGTTAGAAGATATTTTTAATATATTTGCTAAATCTAGTAATTGTTTAGTATTTAAAAATAAATTACTACTTAATTTTTTTATATGTTCTATTGTATTTTCAATTTCAGATATTGGAATAGAGCCTTTTCTATATAAAAGAATAGAAGCTTCTGTAGTTTGTGATAAAGCTTTTGTAATTTCATTTTTTAAACTTAAAGGTTTTAAATTTTCTAAATAATTTTTGCCAATGTAAGTAATTGCAAAGCTTTTAATAATGTTACAAATTTTATTAAATTCCAATTTTTCTAAAGTTTTTGAATTCATAATATCTTCCTTTTTAATTAATATTTATATAATACCACAAAATTAGGTAAATTAAAAGAAAAACTAAAAATACTTTTCATACATAAAAAATAAGTTAATAAAATCATAAATAAACCTTTAAAAAATATATAAAAAATTGACTAATTGGAAAAAATTTATTATAATAGAAAGGTAGGCAATTTTTTTATAACTGCTCCTTTGGTACTTACAAGGGTGACAGAAAAATAATTTAAAAGGAGAGAGGGGACAAACATGAAAAAAGGAAATGAAAGAATTCGGGTAAACGAGGCTATGGTGGTAAAGCAACTGAAACATCAAGTTTTTGTAAAAACACCTATATCTAAAAGTCTGGCAATAAAAATGGACGTTATTGATGATGCAGAAAGATTTTTCCTTACTGAACGGGAAAGAATTGTAGGACTTGGAATGAAGCAAGAGTTACATGTTTGTGCGCAAATTGCAAAATGGGCGAAAGAATCAGGTGCGAGAATAGTTAATATTGCTAATGATATTGATGATTTTGGAGCACCAACAATTGATTTTACGTTTATTTTTGCTGATTTGCAACATGCAAGAAGTTTTGAAATGAATTTTAAAGAACATGTTTGTGTGTAGGGAAATCCTTCCCTAGTGAGATGACTTACTAAAAAGGATTAGCCGAGGCATTTCTGTAAAAAGAGATGTCTCGGCTTTTTTCTTTAAAGCAGAATTAATGGTTAGATTATTAAAAAGTAAAAATTATGTAAACAAAAGTGGTTAATATTTGATATTTATTGATTTTTTTGATATAATATATAGAGTGCTTCAATTTTTTGAAGTAATATCAGAAAGCTAATATTAGTTTCTGATGGAACAACAAACAAAAATACATAAGACAAGGAGAGGGAGAGTATGGAAAAGATTTTCAGAAATTGCAGTGTAAGCGATAGGCGGTTTGTAAGAGTTTTTAAAAGAAATTGTTTGAACTGTCCAAGACATCGGCATTGCATTCAAAAAAGGCAGCAGCTAAAAAGAAAAAAATGGGCAAAAAGGTATTTTTTAGAAGCATTAATTTTTTGCTTTATAATTACAGCTGCTTTTTCCATGGTGGATTACTATTTTTCGCCAATCTCAGAAGGAGATTCGCATATTTTTGTGGAAACCCCCATTATGGTGGTAGAAGCGGAAGATGAAACAGAAACGGAGATTGAGACGGAAACTGAGTCTGAGACGGAAACTGAAACTGAAACAGAGACAGAGACAGAACAACTTCCACGTATATCTGCCTATGAGCCTGGTGAATCTTACTATTATGATTTATGTTGGCAAGACAAATTATATATAGCAAGACTGGTTTACCAAGAGGCAAGGGGAGAATGTTTTGAAGGAAAGGTAGCGGTTGCAGCTGTTGTCTTAAATCGCTTTTTTGAAGAAGATAATGGTAGGTTCGATCAAACTTCAATATGGTCAATCATTAATGAACCTGGTGAATTTGCTTCCATATCTAATGTTTCAGATGAAATGGTAGCACAAGTACCAGAGTGTATGGAGTCTGTTGAAGCAGCCTGTAAAGGCTGGGATCCTACCAGATTACTCTTCGAAGGCGGTGCAAAGTTTTTTTATGCACCAGCTAATGTATATGGAGATAGAGCACTGGAGCGTGAAGGCATAGAAGTACTGTCAATTGGAAATCACAATTTCCATAATGACTTTAACAGGATTTACTAAGTTGTTCAAAAAAAAGAGTGCAAGGCAAATTGCCAAGCATTCTTTTTTTTTATTAAAAAAATATATTGGTTAAATAAAAAACTCCAGAATAAACTGGAGTTTTTTGGTGCGCCCTCAAGGATTCGAACCTTGGACCAACCGGTTATGAGCCGGTTGCTCTGACCAACTGAGCTAAGGGCGCATTATTTTATTTCTACGACAAGAATTATTATAAACGATTGAGATAAATATGTCAAGAGAATTTATAAAAAAATGTTATTAACTTTTAAATGTTATTTATTAAAATATTGACAAAAATAAAGTATGGTTATAAATTAATTTTATAAAATTTTATTAAAGAAATTATAAACCAAAATATAGATAGGAGAGAATAGATTATGATTTTAATAAACATTGCAATAGCCATATTTATTGTAGGAGTAGTTTTTTGTGGAATTAGTTTAGTAACAAAAAATAGAAAAATAAAAATATTAGGAATTTTAATACTTTTGTTTTTATTAATTAGTATTATTTTGTTTCTGTTTTATGCACTTTATGAAAATGATCAAGAATTAATTAATCAAGGCATTGATAATACGAGTGAATATTTTACAGATAGTATGAATAATGCAAATAATACAAGTCTTATAAATGATGTAAATATCATAAATAAATCTAATAGTGATAATAATATGCTACCAGTTGAATATTCTGGAAAAGTTTTAAATATTAACAATTCTACAATTGAATGTGGTCCAATTGAAACACTTTCAACAAATTTAATTTTTATAGATGAAGAAACAAAAATAACAAATTATTTAACAAATAATGAAATGAAATTATGTGATATAAAACAAGGAGATTGTATTAATGTTGTTGGAGATAAAGTTACTTCAAATAATGATTTAGAACAAATTTCTGCTAAAACAATATTAGTATATCCAAAAGATGAAATAAAAAAAGAAGCTGGTAAATATATAAATGACACTTATAGAATAGATGATTCAAGTATTGCTTATTCAAATGTAGATTTATCTGGAAATGGATATATAATTTGTGAAATTAATGTAGATAATTTTTCTTATCCAATAAAATTAAATGTTAATAAAAATACAGAAACTTTTTTAGGATATTCAATGCATTTACAATCTAATTATGGATATGTTCTTCATGAAATGTGTTGGATTACTTTAGATACAAAAGTTGAAGATATTGATAATATAAAAGGATATGTAAAAATGATAGAATATATAGCAGATTAAAAATATCGAAAAACGATAAAAAAATATTGACAAACAAAAAATAACATGATATATTTTTTTCATAAGATTTATAATTATAATTTTATAAAAAATAAAAGAAAAGAGGAAATAATAGTGGAAATTTTCGGGAAAAAGGGAATTGGAAATATTTTAAAAATTCTTTTACAAGTAGTTTTAGTATTTGGTATTGTAATTTTAATAATTTTTCCAATAATTATAAATAAAACAAATATTCAAATTAATCCAAATATAATAATGTTTTATCCAAATGCAATTTGTTTATTATTAATAATATATCAGTTTATTGGGTTATTTGATAGTTTAAAACAAGAAAATCCATTTTGCGAAAATACTGTGAAAAGATTAAGTAAATCTGGAAAAATAGCTGGAGTGGCATCTATTTTTTGGATATTAGATTTTTTATATGAGTTATTAATTGTAAGAGCAAATATACAATTTTCATTAGCTTTAGCATTTTTAGTTATTCTATTTATTGGTGTTACAATAGCTTTATTTATTTTGTCAGAATTATTTAATAAGGCTTTAGAATATAAAAATGAAAACGATTTAACAATTTAATTTATGAGAAGAATTAGGAGGGTAAATTTATGATAATTGTAAATTTAGATGTTATGATGGCAAAAAGAAAAATATCTTCTCAAGAATTAGCAGAAAAGATAGGAATAACGCAAGCAAATTTATCTATTTTAAAAACTAATAAAGGAAAGGCAATTAGATTTTCTACTTTAGATCAAATTTGCAAAGCATTAAATTGTATGCCAGGAGACATATTGGAATATAAAGAAGGGAAATAAAATAATGAGTAGTATATTTGTTGGTGCACTATTATTTAGTATATGGAGTGTTATACTATTTGTAGAAAAAAGTGTAGGACTTTCTATGTTATTATTTGTAGTGCCTTTATCATATTTTTTAATAAAAATTTTAGAAAAAAATAAAAGAGTAAAATTTGAAAAAGCAAAATTGTTAATAATACCAATTACATTACTTTCAAGTACATATTTCATATATAATAATAAATTTTTTAATAATATAAACATATTTGTTATACCAATACTTGTTTTAATAATGGTTATTGACTTAATTGAAAAAGATTTAAAAATAGAAGATTTTATAGAAAGAATAACAGAACTTATATTCAATCCAATTGCTTATTTTCAACTAACAATGCAAAAATTTATTGAATTTATAAAAATAAAATTAAAGATGAAAAATACATCTAAAAAATCAAATATTTTAAAAGGAATTTTAATAACCATACCAATAGTAATTTTAATAATAATTTTATTATCTTCAGCTGATGAAATTTTTGGAGGATTTTTTGTAGATATATTTATTCACTGTTTAAATGTAATATCAAATGTTAAAATTGCACAAATATTTTTAAAAATTCTTATTACAATATTAGTATTTTTATATTTAAGTTGTTTTTTTGATAATTTAATAAATAGATATGAGTCAGATGAGAAAGCCTTAGAAGAACAAAAAAATAAAGAATTTGAAAACACAACAATAAAAATGATTTTGGTTACTTTGAATATTATATATATTGTATTTTGCATTATTCAAATAAAATCTTTATTTATGAAAGTAAATATAGAAAATTATGCACAATATGCAAGAAAAGGCTTTTTTCAATTAATGATTGTTTCAGTTATTAATTTAATAGTAATATTAATAGCTAAATTTAATAAAAATGATAAATTTATAAATATTATGTGTTTACTTATGATAGCTTGTACTTTTATAATACTTCTTTCATCAGCATATAGAATGAGATTATATGAAAGTACATTTGGATATACACTTTTAAGATTATTAGTTTATGTTGCTTTATTTACGGAAAGTATTCTATTAATTCCAACTGTTATATATGTTTTAGACAAACCGATAAAACTTTTAAAAGTATATTTTGTAATAACTCTTTTTGTTTATGTTTGCATTAATTTTGCAAATATTGATAATATAATTGCTAGAAAAAATATTGATAGATATTTTGCAACTGGAAAAATAGATTTAGAATATTTAATGGATAATACGGGTACAGATGCAATAAGTCAAATAATTAGAATAAGAGAATCAGAGACAGAAACAGAAGAGGAAGAAAATATAAAAAATAGAGTAGTAACTTATATTTCAAATATATATACAGAGCTTGAAAATGAAAAATTAGATTTTAGAAACTTTAATATTTCAAAATTTACTGCAAAAATTGTTATTTTTTAAGATATAAAAAAATAATCTTAAAAACTCTTGACAATAAACTAAAATAACATTATAATAAATAACGTGCTCGAAAGGGCACAAATGGGTAGGTGGTCGAGTGGTTAATGGCACCAGACTGTAAATCTGGCCGCGAGAGCGTACGATGGTTCGAATCCATCCCTGCCCACCACAAAAAGAGGTCAAAAGCCTCTTTTTTGTTTTGGCAATAATTATTATTTTTCATCTAAATCCATTGATATTACTGAATTATCACCGATTTTTCTTGTTTCATTAAAATTTTCATCATCATTTGCAGAATATCATAATATGCCAAAGTAATGAGTTACATAATATTGAGTTTTATGTAAAATTATGTTATAATAATTATAGGTTTACTTATTAGTTTTACTCTTTTTGCACCTTATGGGTTGACTAATTTGTAAATAAGTATTTAGGAGTAATATGTAAAGGTGTACATTGAAAAAAGAAAAGGAGAGAAAAAAATGACAGAAAACAAGAATTTAAACAGATTCGCAGAAGAGGTGAGCCGGATTATTGATCAACATATAACTGTGGATCACATCCATCCATCTACTGAAGGAAGGTTCTATTACATCCAGGCACCAAAATCTGGAGCACCAATGCTGTTGAAACATTACAGAAGTCCATATTTTATTGACATCCATCCGGATGATTTCGATGAAATTGCATCTGGAAAGGTTTCTGCACACGATTATGTTACATCTGCCAATTGGATGGTTGGTTATTATTGGGGCGGAGGTTCAATGATTGGTGGTGGTTATTACCAGCCTGTTGACATTCTTGGTCGCAAGGAGGAGGTTCGTCGTTACTTACGGATACTCTCTTGCCGTACTCATTACCATTCTAGTGGTTACCAGCCCTATGAAGAAGAATGTACCGAGTGTCCCGTGGAAAACTGTCCGTTCAGTAAGTACAAGGAAGGAAGGTGGACTGATGAAATGGAAGAGTTCGACCCTAGGATAGAATTCTTTAGAGCCCTTCGTGCAAGGTTCCAACTGGAATATCCGGGATATTCTCTTAGAGGTTTCCTTTGTGGAGAACACCCTGATGGAGAAATCAGAATTAGCCCAATAGGACGTTACAGCAAGGAGGAGAGTTTTAGCTTTGTGGCATATGCCTCCAGTGATATTATTCGGTCATTACTGATGCATGAAACTGAGCCAGAAGACTGGAATGAATATGCCAAGAGTTTTGAATTTCGCATTCATAAATTGCTGGACAACCAGACTTATGCGGTGAATTCTGAAAACCTGGAAAAGGCATATGAGGGTATGGATTTTACGAAAGAGGAAGCTAACACTCAGCCTGAAGATATGAACGAAGAAAAAGTTCCTTTTAAGGAGAGAATGATGGCTTTTCTCAAAAAAGTTTTATAATTCTTTTCGTTTTTGTAACTGCACACACACACCGGGGGAGGTTTTATAACTCCCCCATTTATTTTTATTAGAAAGATTGCAAAACTTGATGATTTATGTTAAATTATTAATATAATTTTTATACATTATTATTTTTTGTGTTAAAAGTTTTTAAAAATAATAATTTTTTCAAATATTTAAAAAAATTTTATAAAACACTTGCAAAACAAAATGAGCTGTGTTACAATAAAACACGTGGTAAGAATAAAAACTTACCAATTATTTTTCTAAAAAAAACAATAAAGGTGTTGACAAAATTTTGTGAATATAGTAAAATAAATCACGTTAGTGAGTTAACTTAGATAATGGTCGCTTAGCTCAGCTGGGAGAGCATCTGCCTTACAAGCAGGAGGTCATAGGTTCGAACCCTATAGCGACCACCACTTTTTTTGGCCTGGTAGTTCAGTTGGTTAGAATGCCGCCCTGTCACGGCGGAGGTCGACGGTTCGAGCCCGTTCCAGGTCGCCAAAATATCTAGTCCAATAACTAGATATTTTTTATATAAGGCTTCATAGCTCAGTTGGTAGAGCAGGGGACTGAAAATCCCCGTGTCAGTGGTTCGATTCCACTTGAAGCCACCAAAGAAAAACGATACTTTTTAGTATCGTTTTTTTATATTGTATATAAATGAGTGAAATCGAAAAATATGTATTTTTATTGTTTTTTGTCTATAATTATGATTTAAAGTTGAATATAAAATTATATTGTAAAGAAATAATTAATATGCTAATATATTATTATAATTATAAAATTTATTTAAAAAGAGAATTAAAAGGGAAAATCAAAATGAAAAGAAAATTACTTTGTGAATATGGACCATTTTTCTATAAAATATCTTTGTTTAAAGAAGCAAGAAAAAAAGATATAAAGGATTTTATTGCAGGAAAAAAATTTGCTAGAAAAAGGAATAAAGAAAATTTTGAGTATATTTGGAAAGGTGATACAAAACTTTTATTAAGAAAACTACTTGGCGTAGATATGCAATTACAAAAAAATAAAGTAAAAAATTTGCTTATAGCAAGTGAAAAAATAGATGGAATTATTATAAATCCAGGTGAAGAATTTTCATTTTGGAATTTAGTAGGAAATGCTACTAAGAAAAAGGGATATTTGGAAGGATTAGTTATAAGTAATGGTAAAATGAAAAAGGGTATTGGTGGTGGACTTTGCCAAATGGCTAATATGATTCATTGGTTAGTTTTACATACACCACTTACAGTTACAGAATTACATCATCATTCAGATGCATTATTTCCAGATGTAAAAAGAAGAGTTCCTTTTGGTACTGGAACATCAATTAGTTATAAAGCATTAGATTATAGATTTAAAAATAATACAGAGTATCCAGTTCAAATAAGAGTATGGTTAGATGATACTTTTTTGTATGGCGAAATTAGAAGTATAAAACCTCTAGATGAAAAGTATAAAATTGTAGAAGAAGATAGTCATTATGCAAAAGATGAGAATGGTGTATTTTATAGAAATAGTAAAGTATATAGAATAATTTATGATAAAAAAACTAAGAAACAATTAAAAAAAGAATTAATATTAAATAATCATTCAAAAGTTATGTATGATTATTCTTTAATACCTAAAGAAGAAATTAGGGAGAAAATATGATTTTAGATGATATATTAGAAATTTTAAGGAAAAAATCTGATGATAAAGCTTATACTATAAATCAAAAAAGTTATACATATAAAGAATTATATAAATTTGTATGTAATATATATAATTTTTTGTTAGAAAAAAATAAAGAGAAAAAAACGGTTATAGTTTTAGGACATAAAGAAGTTTATATGAAGGCAACTTTTTTAGCTTGTTCTTTTGCTGGGATTACATATGTTCCAGTTGATGAAAATATTCCACTTGAAAGACTAGAAAAAATAGAAGAACAAATTAATCCAGCTCTAATTATAGGAAAAGATATTTCAAAAAAAGAAATTTTTGAAATAATGAACAAAGATAATTTTGAAGAGATAAATCAAATATATTTAAAACCAGATGACATTTATTATATAATTTTTACTTCTGGTAGTACAGGGATACCAAAAGGAGTTAAAGTAACGTATAAAAATATAGATTCTTGCATTAATTGGTTAAAAAGAATAACTAACATAAAGAAAGAAATTATACTTAATCAAGCAAATTTTTCTTTTGATTTAACTGTTGCAGATTTGTATTTAAGTTTAGTAAGTGGTAGTGAACAAGTTGTATTAAGTAATCAAAATATTAATTTAAAAGAAATGTTTGAAAATTTAAAACTAAGTAATTGCAATATTGCAATTATAACACCAACATTTGCTGATTTATTATTACTAGATAAAAGATTTGAAAGAAATTTATTACCTAATTTACATACAATATTATTTTGTGGAGAAAAATTATTAAAGTCAACAGTAGATAAATTATATTCAAGGTTTGGAAATATACGAATAATAAATTGTTATGGCCCAACAGAAACTACCTTTGCGGTAACTAGTATTGAAATAAATAAAAAAATGTTAAATTATGAAGAAATACCAATTGGAATACCAAAAGAAGATGTTGAAATATACATTTTAGATGAAAATAAAAAACAACTTCCAGATGGAGAAATAGGAGAAATTTTAATTGTTGGAGAAAGTGTTGCAGATGGATATATAAATAATTTACAAAATAATAATTTTATAATATATAATGGTAAAAAAGCATATTTGACTGGAGATTTAGGCTATATTGATAATGGAATATTATATTATAAAAATAGAAAAGATAAACAAATAAAATTTAAAGGATATAGAATTGAGCTTTCAGATATTGAAAATAATTTATATAGTTTAGGTTATATTGAAAAAAATGTAGTAGTATCTAAAAAGAAAAATAATAAAGTTTTAAAGATAATTGCTTTTGTTATTTTAAAAGAAAATATAAATAAAACAGAAAAAGAAATAGAAATGGATTTATTACAAAAAATTCCCCAATATATGTGTCCAAAAATAAAAATAATTAAAGAATTTCCAATAAATGAGAACGGAAAATTAAATGAGAAAGAATTATTAGAAGAAATATAAAAGGAACAAAATAATGGAAGAAAAAATTATAAAAATAATTGAAAATTTAACTGGCTACAAAGATTTAAAAGAAAATAAAAATATTGATTTGTTAGAAAATGAAATTTTAGATTCTTTAGCTTTTATAGAATTAATTACTGCTTTAGAAGAAGAATTTGATGTAGAAATTCAACCTACACAAGTACCAGCAGATACGTGGAGAAGTGTTGAAAATATTTCTAAATTGATAATAAGTTTATTATGAAAAATATAAATATATATAATTAATTTTATTATTAATAGAATTTATTTTTAGAAAAATATAGTAACTAATTTTAATATGGAGAAAAAAGAAATGATTGAAAATTTAATAATATCATTATTATTAACAATAATTATTGAATTAACGGTTTCAATATTATTAGGAATAAAAAGCACTAATGATATAAAATTAGTTGTAGCAGTAAATATGTGTACAAATCCAGTAGTAGTTTTTATAGCAAATTATTTACTATATTTAAATAGTAATACAATTTATAATATAGGAGTTGCAATTTTAGAGATTATTGCTGTAATAGTTGAATATATATTATATAAGTTTTTTCTACAAAATTATAAAAAATCACCATTAATTTTATCAATTGTAAATAATGTAATATCATTTTCAACAGGAGTTATAATAAGTTTTTTAATATAGAAAGGAAAAATAAAATGAAAAAAGTAATTAAGATTTTTATGATTTTTGCAATATTAGTTATAAGTTATGAACAATTTGCTTTTGCTGATGTAGTATCATTGGATTTTACAGATCACTATGTAATTGAATTGTTACCATTAACTTTTATGGCAGTGATTTTAGTAGTTATATTAGGAATATTACTAATTATTTTTAATTCTATAAAAAATCATAATGAAAATATTGAAAAAGATGATAATAATCAAAAGAATAAGGTATTAAAACAATTTGTTTTTAATATGATTTTTGTTGGTATTATAATATTTATTATGATAATACATGGATTCTTAAGAAATAGAAATACTAGATTTGCTTTTTGGATTCCAAATTTAATACTGATTTTTGCAATTATATTTAGATTTTTAAAAAAGAAAAAGATGTCAAATATTATATTTATAATAGGGATTTTAGTTATTTTTGTTATAAACATATATTTTACAAATGTAGAAATATTTAATAAAAATGTTTTAAAAGATACTACTTATATTCACTATACTGGTGATTCATATATTGAGGATAAAGATAATTTTATAAATGAAATAATAAATTTAAATGAAAATAAAAATTCAAATATTATTTTAACATATGATGGAAAAAATTATAAAACAACAGAAGAATTAAATACATTATTAAAAATATTAAAAGAAGATAAGAAATCATCATATGTTGTTAAAGATACTTATGATTTATATACAGGAGGAGATAATTATATAAATAATTTAACAATTGAAGAAAATAAAAATAAAAGAATAATTTTTAGTACTTTATCAACAGAAGAAATTGAGAAAATAAATGAGAGTTATTATAGTTTTGGTGGAAATCAATCTGCTTCAAATGTAAAACAATTAATAGATAATATAATTGACCTTTATAATAATTCAGATAATGTAAAGGAAGTACTTATTCCAGATATAGTTGTTTATAAAAATAAATTTAATATAGATGAGAATTTATTAAAAGATAATGAAAATAATAATAGTAAATACGTTGTAGTTAGTTGTTTAGAAAGTGATGAAAATTATTTAGAAAGTTTGAATTTAATAAAAGATAGCATTAATGAAAATAATTCATATAAAATAACATTTGAAGAAAACAAGCGTTCAAGTACAAGTATTATAGAAATAATAATAAAATAACAGGTAGATTAATTTAAAATACAAAAATGTAATTTTTATAAAATATTGGAGAAAAATCAATGAAAAAATTAGAACTAAAAATTGTATTAATATATAGTATAATTCATTTTATTGTAGATTTATCATGTTGCATTTTAATAGTCAATCTATTATCAAATAAAATTGATAATAAATTAATTTTATTTACAGCTACAATAATATATAATTTTTTTGCTTTTGCTGTGCAATTACCAGTAGGAATAATCGCAGATAAAATTAATAAAAATGCAATTGTTTCAGCAATTGGATGTATACTTATAGCAATCTCATTTTTTATTTCAAGTAACCCAATTTGTGCAACTATAATTGCTGGATTAGGCAATTCTATGTTCCATGTAGGTGGTGGAATTGATGTATTAAATATAAGTAATAAAAAGGCTACTTTATCTGGCATTTTTGTTTCAACAGGTGCTATGGGAATTTTTTTAGGCGGAAAATCAGTTTCAATTAATTTTAATAAATATTATTTGATTATTTTGATTTTAATAATATCAGCAATATTTTTAATTAGTTTATACGAACAAATTAAAGAAAAAGTTAAGAATGAAACTATGATTATTCCAAATGTAAACTTAAATGAAATATTAATAATTGTATGTTTAATAACAACTGTTGTAATTAGAAGCTATGTTGGATTAATATTATCTTTTGAATGGAAAAGTAAATTTATTTTAGCTTTAATTTCTATTTTAGCAGTAGTGTTTGGAAAAATGTTAGGTGGAATTATTGGTGATAAAATAGGATTTTTAAAAATATCTGTAATTTCATTAGTGTTTTCAGCAATTTGTTTTATATTTTCATTTAATAATAGTATTTTAGGAATTTTAGCCATATTATTTTTCAATATGACTATGCCAATAACTTTAACTGCTTTAAGTAATATTTTAAATAATAATAAAGGCATGGCTTTTGGATTATTAACACTAGCTTTATTTATAGGTGCATTTCCAACATTTTTTGGATATAATAAATTTATATTTAATCCAATTGGGTTGTTTTCAATTACAATTATATCTGCTATAATATTATTTATAGGAATAAAAAAATATAATAATTTAGGTATTGAAAAAGTAGAATAAAAAGGAGAAAGTTATGAAAAAAAAGGTATTAATAAGTGTATTTTTTTTATTTTTGATTTTTTTGAATCAAGTAGTTTATGCGGATGTTATTTTGATGGATTTTAATACTAGTACCAAGCCAAATCCATATAGTATACAAAATGTGAATTCAACATCAACAAATCATAGATCTTTAGAAAATGTATTAAATCAAAAAAGTTTTCAAATAATTTTAATTATAATTGTTTTATTAACTATATTATTACTTGTTGTAGTGTTCTTTAATATACTATCTACAAAATCAGAAAAAATAGATGAAGAAAATGAGGATAATGAAAATAAAGATTAAAATAATATAAATCATAAATAAAAAGAAATATGAATAATTTGAAAATGTTAGTAAAAAGTAGAAACAAAAAATCTACTTTAATTTTAGTATTTCAAATTATTCATATTTTTTTTATAAAAGTTATTCAAAAATTACCATTTGTGTGCAAAAAAGATTGATTTTACTGGTATTTTATGGTATACTAGTTATATTAATTATTTTATTAATATTGGAGGTTTTAGATTGAGTATAAAAGCAATTGGTTTTGATATAGGTGGTACTTTAGTAAATTATAATAAACCTTTAAATTGGAGTGCTTCTTATTATGATGCAATTAAATATATGTGTGAAGAAAATAATTTAGAATTTAATGAGAATAGATTTAATTTAGCAAAAGAAGTTTTAGAAAAATATAACACCAGAGTAAATCCAAGAGAAAAAGAAGTTACATCTGATATTATTTTTGGAGAAATTTTTGAAAAATGGAATGAATCTAAAAGTAAAATTTATGAATCCAAAAAAGCTTTTTATACTTTTTTTCAAAGAGAAACAAATCTTTATGAAGATGCAGAAAAGTTGTTAGAATATTGTTATGAAAATCATATATTATGTGCAGTATATACAGATGTTGCATATGGTATGGATGATGAATTTTCTTTAAAAGATATTGAAGAATTTAAAAAATATATAAATTTGAAACTTACTTCGGAAAATGTTGGATATAGAAAACCAAATAAAAAGGGCTTTGAAATAATGTTAGAAAAATTTAATTGTAAGCCACAAGAAATTTTTTATGTAGGTGATGAGGAAAAAGATATAATAGGTCCTAAAACTGTTGGAATAACTTCAATATTAATAAATAGAGAAAATAAAGAAAAAAATTTTAATCAAGATTATACAGTTACAGACTTAACAGAGATTATAGATATAATTAGGAGTTTATAATATGTATAAATATTCTGTTGCTATTGTAAAAGGAAACGATAGAAAAGAAATTTTATTAGATGCTTTAAAGAAAATGGAAAATAAAATTCCTAATATTTCTGGAAAAATTGTAATAAAACCTAATTTTTTATCTGCTAACACAATACTTGCTTCAACCACACCAGAAACTTTAGAATTAGTTACAAAATTCTTTAGATGTAAATTTCCAAATAATGAAATATATATTGCAGAGGGTTCACATGTATCTACCGATTTTATAGATAGATACAATATAAAAAATCTAGAATCAAAGTATAATGTAAAAGTTTTAACAATAGATTATGATGAAAAAGAATGGATAAACATTGAATTTGATGATTTAGTTCAGAAAAAAATTATAGCTAGGATAAGCAAACTATATGCTACGGCAGATTATATTATTTCATTAACAGTTCCAAAAACTCATGCAAATATAGGACTTTCATTATCTATGAAAAATCTGGTTGGAATTATTCATCCAGATGATAGACAAAAATTCCATGGTTTAAGTGAGAATGTTCCAGAAAATATTAAGAAAAATTATAAAAGACAACTTTATGATAGAGATGATAGATTGGGATATTTTTTTATGAAAATTAGAAATTTATTACCAGTTTTTTCAAGTTCAGCAAAAAATATAAATTTAGGGAGTCAAATTGTAAGAAAAAATTTATATAATTTATATTGCAAT
The DNA here is from genome assembly GCA_947627185.1 of uncultured Clostridia bacterium. Taxonomy (GTDB): domain Bacteria; phylum Bacillota; class Clostridia; order TANB77; family CAG-508; genus Scatovivens. The sequence goes on from CANQVF010000002.1 coordinate 43,272, forward strand.
ATACAACCTAATTTATGCATATTAGATGGCTTTGATGGAATGGAAGGAAATGGTCCTTGGCATGGAAATAATGCACATTTAAAAACAGTTATAATTGGAAATAATTGTGTAGCAACAGATTTAGCAACAGCAAAAATAATGAATCAATCTACAAAAGATATAGGATATGTAAATTACATTAAAAATTTAAACGAGTTTGAAGAAAACACCGAAATAATAGGAGATACTATAGATAAGGTTAAAAAAAGTTTTAAATCTCACAAATTTGAACCATATTTATAGGAGGTTATATGGAAAAATTAGTAATAGGTGCATGTTCTAATATAGATACAGTAAATTTTAAAGGAAAGAGAAGTAGAAAATTTTTAAATGGTGCTTCTATATATTCTGGATATGCGGCAGAACTCATTACTCCTACAAGAATTATAACTTGTGTTGGGGAAGAACCAGAAAATTTAGGAATAATAGATGATGCTAAAAAATATAGAGAAGAAAAAAATCCTCAATTTGATGTTATAATAATAAAAGGAGGAAAATCTTTTAGACAATGTTTTGAGTGTGTAGATTCTGAGTTAGCAGTAGTTTCAAAAGATTATGGAAATTATAATGATTGGGATCCAGATGTTCCAGAGTTTGAAACAGATACTCTTTTATTAGGAACAGGTAATCCAATATTTCAAAAAGCTGTATTAGATTCTTGTAGAAAAGCAAACCATATATTATTAGATTCTAAATTAATACATCTTGATGTAAGAAAAGATAAAGTGGATGCACTTCTTAAACGAGTAGATACTTTTTTTGGAACTAAAGAAGAAATTGAAAAGTTATTAGAAAATTGCAATTTATCACCAATAATGATAACTTCTTTATTTAAAAAATATCCTAATTTAAAAACAATTATAGAAAAAGATGGTGCAAAAGGTGGAAGAGTATTTACATCAGATGGTATTTTATATACATATCGTCCAGAAGAACCTTCTAAAGAAATTTGTTCAGATGGTGCAGGAGATGTATTTGCTGGTTCATATTCAGCAGAAATTGCAAATGGAAGTAGTATAAAGCAAGCAATAAAAACTGCTGCACAAGCTGCTGCTGAGTCTGTGAAACATTTTGGCATGAACAAAGTTGTAGTAATAAATAAAAATAAAATTCCTATTAGAATAGAAGAAAGTAGGTGGAAATTTAAAAATGAACAAGAAGATCCAAATAGAAGTTATTAGTAATGTAGATCCTAGATGTGAAATGTGTTATCATAAAGGGCAAAAATGGATTATGGATGACCAAGGACTACCAGGAGGTATTTGTATAGGTGCAATGTCTGCATTACTTCCATGGATAACTTGCATAAAATATGATGCAGATCTTTATTGGGAGAAACATGGAGAAGTAAATGTTTGTTGTACAGATGCAGATTATCCAGTTAAATTTAAAATTTCTGTTATAGAATAAGGAGAACTTTTTATGAATTCTAAAAAATATGATATTTATGAAAATTTAGAAAAAAAAGATATACCACCTTATGTTTATGCATATCCTACAAGATCTGCTCAAAGAGAAGAAAAAATAGATATATTTGATATATGGAATGAAGAAAATAAATATACAAATGAAATAATAAATTTATATCTTCATTATCCATTTTGCAAATATAAATGCGGTTTTTGCAATTTATATTCGGTAGCTAACAATGAAATTAATATTCAAAATAAATACATAGATGCAATGTGTAAACAAATAGAATCATATGCAGAAATAATAAATAAAAGAAAAATAAAAACTATATTTTTAGGTGGTGGAACACCTATGCTTATAGAAAAAGAAAATATTAATAAATTAGTTTCAACATTAGATAATTTATTTCCAACATGGAGAAATGAGTGTGAAGAATTTTGTATAGAAGCTTCTCCGGATTCGATTGTAAATGCTGGAGAAGAAGAAATAAAATTTTTAGTAAAAAGCGGAATCACTAGAATAAATATTGGAATACAATCTTTTAAAGGTAGAGATATAAATAACTTTGGACGTTTTTACAAAGAAGATGTTAACTATAAGGCAATAAAAATATTAAAAGATTCAAAAGTAAAAAATATTAGTACAGATTTAATAGCAGGTTTTATTGGACAAACAAAACAAGATTTTTTAGAATCTGTAAAAATACTTACTTCTTTAAAACCAAATACTATAAGTGTATATCATTTAAGAATAAGACCAGATTCAAAATTTGGTAAGGATAAAAATTATAAGAAAAATCCAGAAACAACTTTTTATGAATGGTATGAAGAGGCAAGAGAAATTATTTTAAATGCTGGATTTAAACAAGATACAAATGTTAGATTCATAAGAGAAAATGGCGGATATATTCAGCAAGATTATCAATTTGCATCATATCCAGTTTTAGGAATTGGTGCAGGAGCAAGAAGTTATACAAGTACAGCTGATTATATTATTGGAGGAAGTAGCTCACCAGATATTTCTCAAATAAATGAATATATTGAAAATGTAAATAATAACACTTTAAAAACTAAAAAAGTATATCATTTAGATGATGAAGAAAGAATTAGAAGAAAATTAACATTAAATTTATATAAATTTGATTTAGATGAGTTACATAAAAAATATGGAAATAAATATGATTATATTTTTTTAGATGAATTAGAAAAATTAATTTCAAAAGGTCTTGTTAAAAAAGAAAATAATATATATACTTTAACAAAAGAAGGCTATAAATATAGAGATATAATTTCATGGGGATTCTTTAGTGAAGAGGTACAAAAGCGTGATGCAGAATTTTATAAAGATTTAGAAAATAATTAAAGGGAGGTTTTTATGGAAAAATTAGCAATATTGGATTGTGGTGGCCAATATACTAAAGTTATCGATAGGAGAGTTAGAGAATTAGGTGTAAAATCTGATATATTTCCTATTAATGTAAAAAGTGAAGATTTAAAAGATTATGGTTCAGTTATTTTATCAGGTGGACCAAATAATGTTGCAGATGGACAAAGATTAAAATTTGATAAAAACATTTTTGAACTTGGAATACCAGTTTTAGGAATTTGTTATGGAATGCAACTTATGTCTGATTATTTTGGAGGAATAGTAGATAGTAATGTAAAAAAAGAATATGGACAAAATGAAGTTACAATAAATACAAAAGTACCAATTTTTGATGGATTAGCAGAAACTCAACAAGTTCTTATGAGTCATGGAGATACAGTAAAAGTTTGTCCAGAAGGTTTTGAAGTTATAGCAAAATCTGGTGAGGCAATAGCAGGTATTGGTAATGTAGAAAAAAGAATGTATGGAGTTCAATTCCATCCAGAAGTTGATTTAACTGAAGAAGGAATGAAAATGCTAGAAAACTTTATAAGAAAAGTTGCATGTTATAAAGAATTTTATGCATTGGAAGATAGAATTCAAACTTCAATAAAAATGATACAAGAAAAGGTTAAAGATAATAAAATAGTTGTTTTAGTAAGTGGTGGAGTTGATTCTGCTGTTACAGCAGCATTACTTGTAAAAGCTTTAAATCCAGATAATATTTATGCTATACATATAGATTCTGGTTTTATGAGAAAAAATGAAAGCGATATAATTTGCGAAAATTTAAAACAATTAGGATTAAAAAATTTAATTAGAGAGAATGCAAAAGATTATTTCTTTAATACAGTAGTAGAAGTTGATGGTAAAAAAATTGGACCATTAGTAGATACTGTAGATCCAGAAACTAAAAGACAAATTATTGGAGAAATATTTATAAAAATTGCAAATAATGTAATAGAAAGATTAGGATTAGACCCAAAAAATACTTTTATCGCTCAAGGAACATTAAGGCCAGATTTAATAGAAAGTGGAAATCCAGATATAAGTGGTTTTGCACATAAAATAAAAACACATCATAATGATGTTGAAATAGTTAGAGAAGCTAGAAAAAAAGGATTAATAGTAGAAACAAATAGTGATTGGCATAAAGATGAAGTTAGAAAAGTTGCTAGAAAATTAGGATTAGAAGAATCAATTGCATCAAGACAACCATTCCCAGGACCAGGACTTGCTATTAGATTGCTTTGTCATGATAAAAAAGAAGAAGTAATTATTACTTCTGAAGAAGTGGAAAAATTAAATTCAATTTTAAATGGAACTCTTGAAAAAGGATATATTCTTCCAATTAAATCAGTAGGTGTTCAAGGTGATGCTAGAAGTTATAGAAATCTTTGTTTAATGTGTGGAAATGGATTAGATTTTGATTGGAAATTAGTTACAAGTAAGGCAAAAGAAGTTACAGATTCAATAAATACAATAAATAGAGTTGGTTACATATTAAATAAAACAAATTTAGAAAAGGCTCCAGATTGTTTTGACATGAGAATATGTGATGAAAGCGTGGAATTACTTCGTGAATTAGACAAAATAGTTACTACAAATTTAGAAAAAGCTAAAGTAAATCAAACTTTTGCAGTTTTACTTCCAGTAGGAATTAATAAAAAATATTCAGTTGCAATAAGAACTTTTGTTACGAATGATTTTATGACAGGAAGACCTGGAGAAATTGGAAAAGAAGTTTCAAAAGAAATGTTAGAAAAAACCGTAGCTGAAATTACAGAAAAATATGGAGATAAAATAGAATTCATAATTTACGATGTAACAAGTAAACCACCAGCAACTTGTGAATGGCAATAATGGAGGTTTTATTTTGGAAAAAGAAGAGAACATATTAGGTACAGAAAAAATAGGAAAATTAATACTTAAATTTGCAATACCATCAATTATTTCTATGTTAGTAAATTCATTATATAACATAGTAGACCAAATATTTATTGGTAGAGGTGTGGGATATCTAGGAAATGGTGCAACAAATGTAGTGTTTCCATTAGTAATTTTATCACTTGCTTTTTCGCTTATGATTGGTGATGGTACATCAGCATATTTAAGTTTAAAATTAGGAGAAAAAAAAGAAAAAGATGCTGCTAAAGGTGTAGCAAATGGTATATTAATTTCAATCATATTTTCATTAATATTTGCTATTAGTAGTTTCATATTTTTACCACAATTATTAAATATATTTGGTTGCACAGATGCTTTAAGGGAATATGCTTTAAATTATGGATATATTATAGTTTTAGGACTTCCATTTGCAATTTGTGGAATTACACTAAATGGTATAATAAGAGCAGATGGTTCACCAAAATATTCAATGACATCTATGGTATCTGGTGCAATATTAAATATTATATTAGACCCAATTTTTATATTTATTTTTCATATGGGAGTTCAGGGAGCTGCAATTGCAACTATATTAAGCCAATTATTAACATTTGTTTTAAATATTTTATATGTTAGAAAATTTAAAACAATAAAATTAACGAAAGAGATTTTTAAATTAGATTTTAAAGTAATTTTCAAATTATTATCTTTGGGAATTAGTAGTTTTATAACAGAAATGAGCTTTGTTGTTGTTATGTCTGTCCAAAATAATTTATTTGGAAAATATGGTGCTGCTACTGAATATGGTTCTGAAGTGCCAATAACAGTTTTTGGAATTGTTATGAAAATAAGTCAAATTTTAAATAGTATTATAATAGGATTGTCTGTTGGTTCACAACCAATAATTGGATATAATTATGGTGCTCAAGCATTTGATAGAGTTAAGAAAACTTTAAAAATGGTTTTAATTACAAGTGTAACAGTTAGTACATTTGCATTTGTATTATTCCAAACTATTCCAGATAAATTAATTATGATTTTTGGAAGTGGCGAAGGAGGAGATGCTTTACCATCAAATTATATAGATTTTGCTTGTATAGCATTTAGAACATATCTTGTTTTATGTATATGCAATGGTATTCAAATTCCAGCTGGAATTTTCTTTCAAGCAATTGGTAAAAGCACAAAAAGTGCAGTACTTTCTTTATCAAGACAAATAATTTTTTTAGTTCCAGCATTTATTGTTTTAGGAGCTATGTTTGGACTTATGGGATTACTTTATGCAGGGCCTTTTGCTGATGGATTAGCTTTTTTAATTTCAAGTGGATTATTAATAATTGAAGTTAAAAACTTAAATAAAAATCATAATACAAGTCAAGCTTTAATTGATGATACAAGTACAGATAATAAGTTAGATAGAAAATTTGTAATTACAATATCTAGAGAATATGGTTCTGGTGGTAGATATGTTGGAAGATTAATTGCAGATAAATTAGGAATAAAATTATATGATAAAGATCTTATTATAAAACTTGCAGAAAGAACTGGTTTAGCAGAAGAATATATTGAAAATAATGAACAAAAAAGAAATGCTTTAGATATTTTAAATAATGGTTTTTATGCAGGTTTAAATAATGATGATGAATTATTTTTAAATGAATCAGAATTAATAAAAGAAATAGCTAGTAACGAATCTTGTGTAATAATAGGAAGATGTGCTGATTTTATTCTAAAAGATCAAAAAAATGTTTTAAAAGTTTTTATAACAAGTTCTATGGAAGATAAAATAAAACGTGCAACAGAAATTTATGGATTTGATAAAAATAAGGCAGAAAAAGAAATAAATAGAATTAATAAATTAAGAGCTAATCACTACAAATATTATACAGGAAACAATTGGACAGATTCTTCTAATTATGATTTATGTATAAATAGTGATTTATATGGAGTAGAAAAAACAGCAGATATTATTTGTGATTTAGTTTTACAAAAAACAAATAAAAAACCAATAAAAATATAAAATGTAAAGCAAACTTTACAAAATTAAAAAGCTAACTTGGTAGCTATAAATCAAACATTTTTGTATAATTTTTATATAAATAAAAAACAAAGGAGAAAATGAAAATGGAGAAAAATGTAAAGTTTGAATTTTATGGTGAAAAATTATTTGATTTTAGAAAATCAAAAGGCTTATCTCAAGAGGAATTAGCAGAAAAAATAGGCGTTTCTAGACAAACAATTTATGCATGGGAAACTGGAAAAAGTGTACCAGATACAGAAAATTTAGCAAAGCTTTGTCAAGTTTTAGAAATAGAAACTAAAGATTTAGTAGAAGGTTTAAGTGCAAATTTTATTCCACATAAAAATAGGAAGAAGTGGAAAAAGAAAATTTTTATTTTAATTTTAATAATAGTTATTATTCATATAATTTTTTCTTTAAATAGATTTTTACTTCTAAATAAAGTAAAAAATAAAATTGATAATATTGGAAAATATAATAATTATTATTATGAAATTTTTGAAACTAGCTCTAAACATTTAAAAAAATATGATGATACCATTATAAAAAAAGTATACTATAAAGATGGTATTGTAAAAGAAACATATGAAATTTATAATTTTTTAGATGAAACACAAGAAAATGTGTTAAAAGAACAAGGAATTGAATGGTTTAATAATAATACTGGAGAACACTATTATTTTTCTGAAATCAATAAAACAGTTACTAAATTAGATAATTCAAAAGTAATTAATGATACTGGATTAAAAATTATATCTAATAATACTATGATAGGTCAAAATAAATTTGCAAATTTATTAGTTGGATTTGTTTTTCCATATATAAGTGTAGGAAAAGAAAATGATTTATTTTATATTAAATACAATACAAATACTTTAGGATATAAGACAAATCATACAGAATATATAAATTTAGAAACAGGATTTCCTCATTCAAAGCAAATAGTGGATGAAGATGATGTATGTAAAGATACGTTATATACAATAAAATTGAATGAAGTTACAGATGAGGATGTAAAAATACCAGATTTAACGCTATATACTTTAATAAATAAAGAAGAAAAATAATATAAGTACATCTTTATGAAGTAAAGAAAAATTATTATCTTTACTTTATGAAGGTGTATTTTTTTTACTTTTATTGACTTTATTGCTTTATAGAGTTATAATAAACATGTTTGGGAGAATTTACATAAAATAGAATAGGGGGTATATTAGCATGGATTTAGAAAAAACTATTGAAGAATTAACAAATCTAATTTCAAATAGAAAAATAAAAGATTTACGTGAATTTTTAGAAAATATAAATAGTGCTGATTTCCCGAGTATTCTAGAAAATGTAGATGAAGATAAAATAATAATGATTTATAGATTATTATCAAAAGAAAAGGCTGCAGAAGTTTTTGTAGAATTAGAACATGAAGATCAAGAAAAATTGATAAATTGTTTAACAGATACAGAAATAAAAAATGTTATGAATGAGATTTATATGGATGATGCAGTTGATTTAATTGAAGAGATGCCATCTAATGTTGTTAAACGTATTTTAACAAATACAAAACCAGAAAATAGAAAAATTATAAATGAACTTCTAAAGTATCCAGATGATACAGCTGGAACACTTATGACAACAGAATTTATAGATTTAAAAGAAAATATGACTGTTGAAGCTGCTTTTGAATTCATAAAGAAAAAGGCATTAAAAAAAGAAACTGTATATAATTGTTATGTTTTAACTATAGATAGAAAATTATTAGGAGTTGTAGATATAAAAGATCTTTTAATATCAGAAAGAGATACATTAATAAAGGATATAATGGACTCTAATGTTGTAAAAGTTGGAACTTTAGAAGATCAAGAAGAAGTTACAAAAATGTTTGATAAATATGATTGCGTAGCTCTTCCTGTTGTTGATAAAGAAGATAGATTAGTTGGAATTATTACAATAGATGATGCAATTGATGTAATTCAAGAAGAAACTTTAGAAGATTTTGAAAAAATGGCTGCTATTACACCTGCTGAAGACACATATTTTAAAACTAGTGTATTTAAACATGCAAAAAATAGAATAATTTGGCTTTTAGTATTAATGCTTTCAGCTATGCTTACAGGAGCTGTTATAGAAAATTATGAAGCAGCTATTTCAACATTACCACTTTTAGTAGCATTTATACCAATGATAATGGATACTGGTGGTAATTGTGGTTCACAAAGTTCAACTCTTATTATAAGAGGTTTAGCAATGGATGAAATCTCTACTAAAGACATTTTAAAAGCTATGTGGAAAGAATTTAGAGTTGGTATTTTAGTGGGAATTGTTCTTGCTTTTGCAAATGGCGTGAGAATTATGATTCAATATCAAAATTTTAAAATTGCTGTTACCATTGGAATTACTTTAATTTGTACAGTTATAATGGCAAAATTATTAGGATGTATATTGCCAATACTTGCTAAAAAGTTGAAATTAGATCCAGCTATTATGGCTGCACCTTTAATTACAACAATAGTAGATACTTTATCTGTATTAGTTTTCTTTAATATTGCAACTATTATATTTCAATTATAATATTAAAAACACTAAAAATTAATATTAAATTAAAAGTATAAATTTTTTAATTTAATAATTTTTAGTGTTTTTTTATTAACAAGATTGCATAAATCTGTTATAATACACAAAATAAAATACATAGTTAAATATTTTTTCTTAATATTATTTTAAGTTTACTAATATAAAATAATTTTGTAAGGAGATATTATGAAAGTATTAATAATAGAAGATGATAAAATATTAGCTAAAACTGTTGAGCAATGCATAAAAAATAAATATGATGTAGATCATGCCTATGATGGAGAAGAAGGTGTTCTTTATGCAAAGCAAGAAATTTATGATGCTATAATATTAGATATAATGATGCCTATTATGAATGGTTATGAAGTTCTAAATACTTTAAGAAATAATAAAATTTATACGCCAGTTTTAATTTTAACAGCAAAAGATAGTATATCAGATAAAGTTATGGGATTTAGAAGTGGAGCAGATGATTATTTAGTAAAACCATTTAATAGAGAAGAATTAATTGTAAGATTAGAGGCTTTAATTAGACGTTCACAGGGAAATTATACTGAAAATATAATAGAGTTTAAGGATTTAAAATTAGATTTAAATAGTAGGAAAGCAATTTTAGGTAAGAAAGAAATAATTTTGCAAGGTAAACAATTTGATATGTTGGAGTACTTAATAAGTTCAAAAAATACTATTATAACAAAAGAGCAAATTTTTGATAAAATTTGGGGCTTTAATAGCGAAACAACAGCAAATGTAATTGAAGTATATGCAAGTGGTTTAAGAAAAGAATTAAAAAAAATTGGATATGATAAATATTTAAAAACTATTAGAGGAGTAGGATATATTTGGTCTGAGTAAAAAATATGGAAGAAAAAGAAGAATTAAAATTAAAATTATTTAAACATATAATTTATAATATATTTGTTTTTATTTCTATTTTCATAGTATTTGGTCTATTTGTTTTTTTTATGGTAAAAAACAATATTTATAGTAATGTAAATAAAGAATTATATGAGAGTAAGGAAAGAATATTAGAGTTAGAAGAGTTGGAAGAATTTCCTTTTGATTTTATAACAGATAGAACAATATTAAGAAAAAATATTACAGATATTTTAAGTACAAATAATGCAAATGTTTATTCAATTACTAGTAAAATTGTAAATCCAAGTATTACGGTTATAGTAAGAGATGAAGAAGGTAATATAATTAATACAGATTTTGGTAAATTATCTGAATACAGTAATCAAATAGAATTTAATTTAAATAATCTTGATAAAATATATGAATTAACAATTAATAATAAATATTCATATAGGGGACTTAATTTTTTAATTGATAGTGATAAAGAAAATGAAGATAGATATGTTCAATTATTAATAAATACTACAAGTGAAAAATATTTAGTTAGCCAATATTTTGGAATTATTGCAACTGCAGTTGTAGTAGGATGCATTCTTTCTATATTTGCAAGTTATATATTATCTAAAAAAACATTAAAACCATTAAGTGATAATTTAATTAGACAAATGGAGTTTGTTCAAAATGTTTCACATGAATTAAGAACACCTCTTACAATTATTCAAGCAAAGCAAGAATTATTACTTCAAGAACCAAATAAAAAAATAATAGATAAAACTGAAGAAATTGCACTTACTTTGAATGAAACCAAAAGATTGTCAAAGCTTGTTCAAGATTTATTATTACTTTCAAGAGCAGATTCTAGTAAAATAAATTTGCAAAAAGAAAATATAAATATAGATGAGTATATTAAAGAAATAATTAATCCGTATAAAGAAATAGCTGAAATGCAAAATAAAGAAATTAATTTAGAATTAAATTATAAAATGGATATTAATGTTGATGCTAGTAAAATTTATCAGTTAATGATTATATTGTTAGACAATGCAATAAAATATACAGAAGAAAATGATATTATAGAAATAAAAACTTATAATAAAGATAATAAATGTGTTATTGAAATTAGAGATACTGGTATTGGAGTTAGTGAAGATGGATTAAAAAGAATTTTTGAAAGATTTTATAGGGAAGATACAGCTAGAAGTAGAGAAACTGGTGGAACAGGACTTGGACTTTCAATAGCTAATGTAATTGTATCAGCACATGGTGGTACAATAAAAGCAAGCCATAATCAACCAAAAGGAACTATTTTTACTATAAAATTACCAAAAAATTAATATAAATTTTATAAAAAATTAATTAAATAAGTTTAAAAAGCCTTCTAAATGAGTATATTATTTATATGATTTTTAGGAGGTTTTTTATATGGTTTATAAATTTACTAAAAGTGGAGAAAAAGTTTTAGAAATAGCAAATGAATTAGCCACAGACTTAGGTCATAGCTATATAGGAACAGAACATATATTGTATGGTTTAGCTTGTGAAGAAAATGGTGTTGCTGGTAAAGTATTAGAAAACCAAGATATTATGCCAGAGGATATTTTGGACAAAATAGAAGAAATGATTGGAGGGCAAGTTAAAGAAAGTTTTTCTGTTTTAGGTTTTACTCCTAGAACCAAAAAAATATTAGAAAATGCTTATATAGAAGCAAAAAAATTAGGCTCTAATTATATAGGAACAGAACATATTTTAGTTGGTATAATAAAAGAAACTGACAGTTTAGCAAATAAAATTTTAATTAGTTTAAATGTTATGCCAGATAATATTTATTCAGATATTGCTAAAACTTTGAATGAATTTGAAAGTAATATAAACAGTAGTGAGCAAAATAAAGAAGATAATACAAATTTCACATTATCACAAAATTTAAGTCAATTTGGAAATGATTTAACAAAACAAGCAATGGAGGGAAAGTTAGATCCAGTAATTGGTAGAAATGAAGAAACAGATAGAATAATAGAAATACTATCTAGAAGAACTAAAAATAATCCTTGTTTAATTGGAGAACCAGGAGTTGGGAAAACTGCTGTAATAGAAGGATTGGCACAAAAAATAGTAAATGGAAATATACCAGAAAACCTAAAAGATAAAAAAGTTGTTACTTTAGATATAACATCTATGGTAGCAGGTGCTAAATATAGAGGTGATTTTGAAGATAGAGTAAAAAAATGTTTAGCAGAAGTAAAAAAATCAAAAGATATAATTTTATTTATTGATGAAATTCATACAATTGTTGGAGCTGGCGCAGCAGAAGGTGCAATAGATGCAGCAAATATTTTAAAACCGCTTTTGGCTAGAGGAGAAATACAAGTAGTTGGTGCAACTACACTAAAAGAATATAGAAAATATATAGAAAAAGATACAGCTTTAGAAAGAAGATTTCAACCAGTAAATATAGAAGAACCAACAATAGAAGATTCTAAGAAGATATTGAAAGGACTAAGAGATAAATACGAGGCTCATCATAATGTAAAAATTACAGATGAAGCTATTGATACTGCTGTTGAATTATCAAATAGATATATTAATGATAGATTTTTACCAGATAAAGCAATAGATTTAATTGATGAAGCATCTGCAAAAGTAAAATTAAAGGCTTTTGTTGAACCAGAGCATTTAAAAAATTTAGAAAAAGAATTAGAGAAAATTATTAATGAAAAAGAAGAAGCAATAAATATTCAAAATTATGAAAGAGCTGCAAAACTAAGAGACAAAGAAAACGAGTTATTAGAAGAATTGGAAAAAGAAAATGATAAATGGAAAAATAAAAATAATAAAAAAATAATTAATATTGAAAAAGAAGACATAGAAACAATTATTTCTAGATGGACAGGAATTCCAATTTATAAAATTACAGAAAGTGAAAATGAGAAGCTTAGAAATTTAGAAATTTCCTTGCATAAAAGAGTTATAGGACAAGATGAAGCAGTTAAGTCTGTTTCAAAAGCAATAAGAAGGAGTAGAGTGGGACTAAAGGATCCAAATAGACCAATAGGTTCCTTTTTATTCTTAGGACCAACAGGAGTTGGAAAAACAGAACTTACAAAAGCTTTGGCTGAAAGTTTATTTGGAAATGAAAATTCTATGATAAGAATAGATATGTCTGAATATATGGAAAGTCATTCAGTTTCTAAATTAATTGGATCTCCACCAGGATATGTTGGATATGAGGAAAATAATGGACTTACAGAAAAGATTAGAAGAAAACCGTATTCTGTAATATTGTTTGATGAAGTAGAAAAAGCACATAATGATGTAATGAATATTCTACTTCAAATTTTGGAAGATGGAATTTTAACAGATAGTCAAGGAAAAACAGTTAGTTTTAAAAATTCAGTAATAATAATGACATCAAATATTGGTGCAAGAGAAATAACAGAAAGAAAAAAATTGGGATTTTCTGGAAATGATTATTCTCAAGAAAAAGAATATAATGATATAAGAAAAATGGTAAATGATGAATTAAAGAGAGAATTGAAACCAGAATTTATAAATAGAATAGATGAAATAGTAATTTTTCATAAATTAACAGATAATGAAATAATAGAGATAATAAATTTAATGCTTAATAAAGTTAAAAATAGACTTAAAAATCAAGGTTATTATTTAGAGTTTGATAAATCTATAAAGGAATTAATAAAAGAAAAAGGTACTGACATAAATTATGGTGCAAGACCAATAAGAAGAGCAGTTCAAAATTATGTAGAAGATAAATTAGCAGAAGGAATTTTAAATGGAGAAATAAATAAAAATGAAAATAAAGTAATTTTGGCTGATGGAGAAAATATTTGTTTTAAAAATTTAACTGATATTTTAATTTCAAATAAATAAAAAAAACTCAAATTGCTAAATAATTTTTAGTAGTTTGAGTTTTTTTTATTTAAATATTTTTAAGTAATATAAACATTTTATAAATTTTCTGGATGAACATGAACAACTGCTTTTTCAATTTTGTTTAAAGCTTCAACATCCTTTTCTAAATGATTAGCAAGTTTATGACTTTCGTATGTGCTCATATTTCCATCAACTGTTATAGTAAAAATAACAAAATAGTTATATCCAATTGGAATAGAATAAAGATTATAGCAATTTTTTATATCTTTATGTGACTTAACTAAATTCATAATAACTTCTTTAGTTTTATCATCTAAAGAAACGTCCATAAGTACATTATAGCTTTCAAAAAATATTTCAAATCCTGTAGTTAAAATCCATATAGAAATTCCAACACCAACTATTCCATCAACCCAATAAATATTTAAAAGTCCAAATAGAATAGAAATAAGAGTAAAAGTAGTAACTATGCAATCATTTTTATGGTCTTTATAATTAGATTTTAAAAGTATGCTATCATATTTTTTATATAATTTTTTAGTATATATGTATAATATAAATTTAGTAATTATAGTAATAATACATACAATTACTAAAATCCAAGAAAATTCAAAATAAGATTTTTTTATTAATCTAACAATGGAATCTATTAAAACTTTGAAAGAAACTAAAATCATAGTTATACTAATAAAAAGTGAGAAAATATATTCTGCTTTCCCATGTCCAAAGTTGTGGTCATTATCTTTGGGCTCACTTGAAATTTTATTTCCAATAAAAGTCATAAGAGATGCAATAATGTCTGATGCACTATTTACGCTATCTGCAATCATAGCTTGACTTTTTGTTATAAATCCAATTATAGCCTTTATTATAAGTAAAAATATATTTCCTAAAATTCCTGCAATTCCAGCTAATTTAATACTTTTAAATTTATCTTGCATAAAATAACCTCCATATATATAAATAATATGATACCATACAATTAAAAAATTACAAGATTTTTATTAAAATAAAATGTTTTTAAAATAATTAAATTTTTATTATTAAATAAAGAAAATCAATAAAATTTTTAATTTTTCTTTTAAATATAATAATTATGTGATATAATACCAATCATATTTTGAGAATATTAAAAGAATATGGGGGAATGAAAAATGAATTATTCTAAACAAGTGGATTTAAAATGGCAAAAAAAGTGGAAAGAGGATGGATTATATAAATTTGATGCTAATAGTAAAAAACCAAAATTTTATGCATTAGAAATGTTTTCATATCCTTCAGGTGCAAAATTACATTTAGGACATTGGTTTAATTTTGCTCCAGCAGATTCTTTTGCTAGATTTAAAAAAATGCAAGGCTATAATGTTTTTCATCCAATGGGATTTGATGCATTTGGTCTTCCAGCAGAAAATTATGCAATTAAAACTGGTATACATCCAGAAGATTCAACAAGAAAAAATATAGAAACAATGAAAAGACAACTAGAAGAAATGGGCGGTTCTTATGATTGGGATTACTCAGTTGAAACATGTATGCCAAATTATTATAAATGGACACAATGGATTTTTACAAAATTATATGAAGCAGGATTAGCTTATAAAAAAGAGGCACCAGTTAACTGGTGTGATAGCTGTAAAACAGTTTTAGCAAATGAGCAAGTTATAGATTGTAAATGTGAGAGATGTGGAACTGTTATTGAAAGAAAGAAACTTGCACAATGGTTTTTCAAAATCACAGATTATGCAGAAGAACTATTAGATTGTTTGAAAGACTTGGATTGGCCAGAATCTACTAAAAAAGTTCAAACAAACTGGATTGGAAAATCTTATGGTAGTGAAGCTAAATTTAAAATTGAAAATACAGATTTAGAACTTACAGTATTTTCTACAAGGATAGATACGATTTATGGTGTAACATATATGGTAATTGCGCCTGAAAGTGATATTGTTAAGAAAATAACAACACCAGAGCAAAAAGAAAAAGTAGAAAAATATGTTCAAAACACTTTAAAATTAAACGAAATTGATAGATTATCAACAGAAAGAGAAAAAACTGGGGAATTTACAGGAGCTTATGCAATAAATCCTCTTACAGGTGATAAAATTCCAATTTGGATAGCAGATTATGTTTTAGAAGATTATGGAACAGGACAAGTTATGGCTGTACCGGCACATGATGAAAGAGATTATGAATTTGCTATAAAATATAATTTACCTATCAAACAAGTAGTAACAAGTAAAAACAATGAACAAGTGGAATTACCATATACAGAATATGGAATATTAGTAAATAGTGGAAAATTTGATGGATTAACAACAGAAGAAGCAAAAAATAAAATTACTGAAGAATTAGAAAAACAAAAAGTTGGAACAAAAACGATTAATTACAGATTAAAAGATTGGTTAATTTCTAGACAAAGATATTGGGGAGCACCTATCCCAATTATAAATTGTGAAAAATGTGGAACAGTTGCTGTACCAGAAGAAGATTTACCAGTTCTTTTACCTTATGATGTTGAATTTAGGCCAGATGGGGAATCACCACTTAAAAAATCAAAAGAATTTATGGAATGTAAATGTCCAAAATGTGGAGCTCCAGCTACTAGAGAAGCAGATACACTAGATACTTTTGTTTGTTCTTCTTGGTATCAATTAAGATATCCAGATGCAAAAAATGATAAGAAGGCATTTGATAGAGATGTTATAAATAAAATGGCTCCAGCAGATGTTTATGTTGGTGGAAAAGAACATGCTGCAATGCACTTAATTTATGCAAGATTTATGACAAAAGCTTTGCGTGATTTAGGATATTTAGATTTTGATGAACCATTTAAAAGATTAGTTCATCAAGGCATGATATTAGGACCAGATGGAAACAAAATGAGTAAAAGTAAAGGAAACACTGTGTCACCAGATGAATACATAGATAAATATGGTGCAGATATATTTAGAATGTATTTAATGTTTGGTTTTGATTATAAAAATGGTGGTCCTTGGGATGATAAGGGAATAGAAGCAATGACAAGATATTTTACTAGAATTGAAAAATTAGTTGATTCTATTACTAATAATGAAATATCTTATGGTGAAGAAAAAGAATTATCAATTGAAGAAAAAGATCTTTTAAGAGTAAAAGCAAGAACAATAAAATCAATGACACAAGATATACAAGAATTTCAATTTAATACAGCTATTGCAAGACACATGGAATTATTAAACCAAATAAATGAATATTTAAGAGTAAGCAAAAATATAAACGAAAAAATATTTAAACAAGTAGTTACAGAATATTTAATACTTTTAGCACCACTTGCTCCACATTTTGCTGAAGAGTTGTGGAAAAATTATGGAAAAGAAACTTCAATTCATAAAGAAGAATGGCCAAAAGTAAACGAAGAAGAATTAAATGGTGGAACAAAACAAGTACCAATTCAAATAAATGGTAAATTAAAAGATTGCATTTCAGTTGATGCAGAAGCAAGTAATGAAGAAATTTTAGAATTAATTAAGAAAAGTCCAAAAATTGTGGAAGCATATAATAATTTTGAAATTAAAAAAGAAATTTATGTGCCAGGAAAAATTTATAATTTAGTAACTGGAAATAAGAAATAATTATTATTTATGAAATTTTATTATTAAAGAAATAACTGTTATGGTGCTTATATATAACTTTAAAAAGTGATGCGTAAGCGACCAACCGAAGCGCAAGCGAAGGGCGAATGGAGCAATCTTCATTTTGTTTTATTTTAAAAAAGAAGATTGCGACACCAAGTCACTATTAAAGTTATATATAAGCACCATAATAGTTAAAGTATTAAGATAATTTAATAAATAATATTTGAATTTAAAATATTGATTTAAAAAATTCTATATGTTATAATCATCTTGATTTAACAAAAGAAAGATAGGTGTTATTTTTGATATTTGTAGCAATAATAATTTTGCTATTAATGATGATTGTTTTACTTACTTTACTTGCAGTTGCTCAAATAAAAATGGCTGGTATCGAAGTAAAGGATTTTTGGTCTTTCATTAAAGCAAATGATACTTTAAATAAATTATATGCTTTTTCTGTAAAATATGAAAAACTTAGTCCACAACAACAGATTATGTTTTTACATGAAGCAGATACTATATTTGATGCTTTTGCAAAAGTACCAGATATGCTTTGGGAAGAAGAATATCCAAAATACATGAAAATATTAGATAAGTATAAAGATATTAAAATAAAAAGATGGGAATCTCAAGATTAATGAGATTCTTTTTTTTTCACATTTTTTTGTTATTCACATATTATATAAATATATAGAAAAATAGAAGAAAGGTATAAATATGAATATGAATGTAAAATATTTTGATCATGCAGCGACAACTTCAGTTGATGAAAGAGTATTAAAAGAAATGTTACCTTATTTTTCAGAAAATTATGGAAATCCTTCTTCTGTATATAGTATAGGAAAAGAAAATAAAGAAATTATAAATATTTATAGAATGAAAATTGCAAATATTTTAGGTGCAAGAGTAAATGAAATATATTTTACAAGCTGTGGAAGTGAAAGTGATAATTTAATATTAAAGGGAATAGCTTTTGCAAATAAAAATATAGGAAATCATATTATAACAACACAAATAGAACATCCAGCCATTTTAGATACTTGTAAATTTTTAGAAAAATTTGGATTTAAAATAACATATTTGAAACCGAAAGAAAATGGAATTATAGATATAAATGATTTAGAAAAAAGTATAACACGAAGTACTATCTTGATAAGTGTTATGTTTGCAAACAATGAAATTGGAACGATTCAACCAATAAAAGAAATTGGTGAAATTGCTAAAAAAAATAAAATATTTTTTCATACAGATGCAGTTCAAGCAATTGGAAATGTTGATATAAATGTTAAAGAATATAATATAGATGCTTTATCTATGTCTGCTCATAAATTTTATGGACCAAAAGGAATGGGAGTTGCATATATTAATGAAAATGTACCATTCATGAGAATGCAAGATGGTGGGCATCAAGAAAGAAATAAAAGAGCGGGTACTGAAAATGTAGCTGGAATAGTTGGAACAGGAAAAGCCTTGGAAATTGCAACTATGGAATTATCAAAATATAATACTCATATAAAAAAATTAAGAGATTTTTATATTTCTGAAATTATGAAAAGAATAAAATATGTAAAATTAAATGGCGATTTAGAAAAAAGACTTTCTGGAAATGCAAATATATCATTTAGTGGTGTAGATGGAAGTTTATTATTAGAAGAATTGGATAAAAAAAATATATGTGCATCAAGTGGTTCAGCATGTAGTGCAGGACTTTTAAATCCATCTCATGTTTTGCTTGCAATAGGTGTTCCAAAGAATTTAGCACGAAGTAGTTTAAGAATAACTTTTGGAAAAGAAAATACTTTGGAAGATACGAAATATTTAGTAGATAATATAGAAGAAATTGTAAATAGATTAAGACATTAATTTTTAATTAAAATTAAAATGAACTTAAATTATAATAATTTAAGTTCATTTTTAGCATTATATTTAATAAATTTTATTCTGGTTTAGAATCTTTTTCTTTTATTTTTTTATGTTGTGGTTCTTTAACAATATCAGACATTGCACCTAAACTGCTAAGTGCTTTTGTAGCTTCAAAAGGAATAAATATTTTATTTGCTTCACCTTTTGCAACTTCTTGTAAAGCTTCTAAAGATTTTAATTGAACTAATTTTTCATTAGGATCTGATTTTTTAATTGCCTCATAAACCATATGAATTTCTTGAGCTTTAGCATCTGCTACTTGTTTAATTGCTTCTGCCTCACCAGTAGCTCTTCTAATTCTAGCTTCTCTATCAGCTTCTGCATCTAGTATAGCTGCTTCTTTTCTACCTTCAGCAAGAGTAATTGCAGATTGTCTTTCACCTTCAGCTTCAAGAATTAAAGCTCTTTTATTTCTTTCTGCGTTCATTTGTTTTTCCATTGCATCTTTAATATCAGCTGGTGGTGTAATATCTTTTATTTCAACTCTATCAATTTTACATCCCCATGCATCTGTTGCTTCATCAAGTATTGCTCTTAGTTTATCATTAATAATATCTCTTGAACTAAATGTTTCATCTAATTCCATTTTACCAACAATATCACGAATTGTTGTTATAGATAAGTATTCAATACCTTTTTTCAAACTTTGAATTTCATAAACAGCTTTTGCTGGATCTGTTATTTTGTAGAACACAACAGTGTCTATAGTAATTGTAACATTATCTGATGTAATAACTGCTTGAGGTGGAATATCCATTGTTTGTTGTTTTAGACTTACTACTGAACGAACTTGATCTAAAAATGGAACAATTATTGTAAGACCAGCATCTGCAACTTTATGAAATCTACCTAATCTTTCAATAATATAAACTTCAGATTGTTTAACAATTTTAATTGTTTTGTAAGCTACAATACAAATGATAACAAATAATACTAATAAAAAACCTCCCATTTTAAATAAATCCTCCTAATTTTTTATACTAAGGGTTTAACTATTGCTTTGACACCCTCAATTTTTTCAATAATTATTTCTGTATCTTTAGATATATATGTGTTATCTATAGATTTTGCAGACCAAGTTTCACCATTAACTTTTATTTGACCTTTAGAGTTAATAGGATCTATATCTATAGTTACTTTACCAACTTTTCCTTCTAATGAAGCGGAATTTGTTTTAATAAAAGAATCTTTTGATGTAAATTTGTTTACAAAAGGTTTTGTGGCAAATAATAATACTGTAGATGAAATTAAAAATATTGCTGATTGTATAGCAATATTGTCTATGAAAAAGCTTGAAATCATTGCAATAAATGCACCAACAGAAAACCAAAATACAAGAAAACCTAAATTAATAATTTCTATTACTAAAAAAATTCCTGAAAGGATAAGCCATATTTTCCACATGATATACCTCCAATCTATTCTAGCAAACAGAATAATAGAATTTTTTACATAAATATTATACTACATATTTTTCAAAAAATAAACTATTTTTTGAAAAATACTAAAAATATGTAAAAAAAAGTAGATTTTTTAAAGTTGTTATTATATAATTTCAAACATAGAAGCAAAATAAAAATATCTTAAAGTAGTTTATGTGTGAGGAAAAATAATTATGAAATCAAAAATAATTTTAATAATATCATCAATAATAATTATATTATTATTTAGTGTTTTTCTATGGTATAGCATTAGTTTAAAATCTGTAAGTAAAGCAGAAGAAAACAATCTTATTAGAGTTGAAATTACAGAAGGAATGGGAGTGTCAGGAATAGCAAATTTATTAAAAGAAAAAAATGTTATAAGAAATGCTACAGCAATGAAAATATATGCAAAAATAAATAATATAAATAGTTTAAAAGCTGGTAAATATGATTTCAATAATAGCGAAAACACTCAAACTATTATAGCACATATTGAAAAAGGAGAAATTGCAAATGAAGAAGCAAAGATTACATTTATTGAAGGTAAAAATATGAGATGGATAGCTAAAACTATTGCAAAATCAACAGAAAATACAGAAGAAGATGTTTTTAATCTTTTAGAGAATGAAGAATATATAAATTCATTAATTGATAAATATTGGTTTATTACAGATGAAATAAAAGATGATAGAATTTATTATCCTCTTGAAGGGTATTTATTACCAGATACATATATTTTTGAGAATGAAAAAGTTTCAGTAGAAGATATTTTCTCTGTAATTTTAAATTATACAGAAAAATTTTTAAATGAATACAAAGAAAAAATAGAAAATAGTAATTTAACAGTTCATCAAATTTTAACTTTAGCATCACTTGCCGAATTAGAAGGAGAATCTACGGAAGATAGAGCAGAAATAGTAGGAGTATTTTTTAATAGAATAGCCCAAAAAATTCCTTTGGGAAGTGATGTAAGTACATATTATGCTTTTAAAGTTGATATGGGAGAAAGAAATTTAACTAAAAAAGAATTAACTACAGAAAATCCATATAATACTAGAGGACCTAATATGGCTGGAAAAATACCAGTAGGACCTATTTGTAATCCTAGTAAATCAGCAATAGAAGCAACTTTAAATTATAAAGAAACAGATGCATATTATTTTGTGGCAGATAAAAATAAAAAGGTATATTTTACTAAAACTGAAAAAGAACATAATAAAAAAATTCAAGAATTGAAAGATAATGATTTATGGTTTGTTTATGAATAAATATAAACATATATAGTTAGGAAAGTAAGTTTATGAAGCAATTTGAAAAAATAGAAAAATATCAAAAAGCAATGCAAATAATAAAAGATGCATCTAAGGACAATTCATTTTGTATAGATGGTAATTCTGAAAAAATAGGAGATATTGAATTAAAAGATATTACTAATATAGAATTTACATCTAATGATACAAAAGATGAATTAATACTTGTTAGAACGGATGAAAGATTTCCAGAAGAGGGTAAAGTAAAAACACCAATTCAGGGAGGAGCTTTAGATGGAACAGGTAAAGCATATATTAATCGTAATACATCTCATTGGTGTTTGAATGGTATGGTATCAGATCACAGTATGGGAACTTTTTCAGGTAGAGATTTTGTAATTTTACAATCTTTTAAAGATTTAGAGAGTAGATTAGCTGGATTTAATGTAGTGGATACTTATTTTGAAGATGGTGTTACATTATCTAATGATGCTATTGTTTTAGTTAGAGAAAACAGAATGAAAGATATTACAGAAGAAATGAAAAATGGTATAACAGTAATACCTTTTAAAGGAGATGAAAGCATTGCAACAAATAAAGCATTAATTATGCTTGGAAAAAAACCTCAAAAAATAGAAACACACAGTTGGGGTTCTTTTGATACAAGTGAAAATCCAAATATGAGTAAAGTATATGAGTTGGCTCGAAAAGAAAATTATCCACAAAAAACGCATTTTTATACAATTGAAGGTGTATATACAAATGAAGCTGTTCAAAGAGACAAATATTTATTTGATATGAGAGGAAAAATAACAGATACTAGATTTGAAAATGCAAAAATTACATTGGAAGAATTAGAAAATTTATTTGAAAATTTATATCAAAATGAGAATAGAAGTATAGATAATTTAGAAGATTTTTATGATTTTGCGGTTAAATATGGAATAAACGTAACTGACAATGGTGAATATGAAATCATGAATGCAAATGATGCAATAAATCAAATAAAAGAGTATTCATTAGATAAAGATGATGGTTTTTGCTCTTATCGTAGAGAAGGAAAAGAGGATTTTAAAAATCAACATCAAAAGCTTTTACATGATATAGAGGAAAATCGTAAAAAACAATTAGAAGAAGAAAAAATAAAAAAAGAACAAATAGAAAACGAAAAAAGAGAAATAGTTAAGAAAAAACAAGTAAAAGATTTATTGGCAGAGGAAAAGAAAATATTTAGTGATTTAACATATCAAACAATAGATGAAGCTAATACAGATGAAAGTCTTAATGTTACTGATTCAATGGTATTATATGCAGATGAAGATAAAGTAATGGAAATGGTTGGAAAAAGTAATCATTTTACTACAAGTGATGGATTTGAAGGTCCAGAGGTATATACAGATTTTAATAAAGAAGTAGAAAATGAAACAGTTGAACAATATTTGGAAAGATTAAGTAATTATATATCAAATACTATTAGATTATATAATGGAGAAGATATATCTTTCGATAGAGATGGAAATATAATACAATCTAAGCAAGAGCAAAATACTGGAGCTAAAAACACTGATTTATGGATAAATAGATTTCATGGTTGGTATAGTATAATGGATAGATTACCAGAAGATGCCAAGAAGAAATTTGTTCCAGTAAGAGGTGAAATGATAAAATCAATTAGTATTACGATGAAGGAAAAAGATATTGAAAAACATCAAGATAAAGATAAATAGAAAAGTAGGTAATTTGTTATGAAACAAGAATATATGGAAGCATTTACTGAGGTATATGAGATTTTTAATTTAATGCCAAAAGAATTATTAAATAAAATACCTATACAATTTTATGAACTTATTAAACAAAACAGAAGCATGGAATATAAACCTAATATACAAGAGCCTTTAGAAAAGTGTAAATTAAAAAACGAAACAATAATATTATTAGGTTTAATATATAGAGATTTTTTATGCTCATCACAAGAAAGAAAAATATTACAGGAAAAAGATGAAGAAGAGTTAAAAAAAATACAAAAAGAGATTGAATTAGAAGCACGAGAAAAATATAGTATTGATAATATATTCGAAAAGAAAAACGAAACTATACAACAAGAAAATACCAAAAACTATGAAGAAAATCAGATAGCAATTATTCAAGAAAAAAAGTGGTATGAAAAAATATTTTATATAATAAAAAATCTTTTTAAAAAAAATAAATAAGTTAAACTCGTATAAAACTTGACAATAAAACTAAAAATAAGTATAATATTGCATTATATAAAATTGCAATGAAGATGAAAGCAGTTGAAAAACATTTTACAGAGAAAAAATGCTAAAAGCTGAGAGCATTTTTAATTAAGTTCAATTTGTGAAACACATTGGAGCAATAAAGTTTTAATATTAAAAGTGGAAAACTACTATTAGTTTTCAAATAGGGTGGCACCGCGGAAGTTTAGCTTTCGTCCCTGTAACTTAAGTTACAGAGATGAAAGCTTTTTTGTTTGAAAAAATAAAATTGATTTTCCGTCCCTATGTAAAAATAAAAAAGGAGTGAATTTTATGAAGGAGAATGTTTATAGAACATATAATTGTTCTGAATTACGAGAAAAAAATGTAGGAGAAGAAATTAAGCTTGCAGGATGGGTAGATACAATAAGAGATTTAGGAGGAGTTTTATTTATTGATTTAAGAGATCAATATGGTATTACACAAGTTGTAATTTCTGGTGATGAAGAAAAAGTTGATTTTGCAGCTAAAATACCAGTAGAATCTACAATATCAGTTTCTGGTAAAGTTAGATTGAGAGATGAAGAAACAATAAATAAAGCTATTGAAACTGGAACAGTAGAATTATTTGCAGATAAAATTGAAATTTTAGGAAAAAGAACAAAAGGATTACCTTTTGATATTTCAAATAATAGAAGTGTTAGAGAAGATTTAAGATTAGAATATAGATTTTTAGATTTAAGATCAAGAAAAAGTTTAGAAAATTTAAAATTAAGAGCAAAATTAATTCAATATTTAAGAAATCAAATGATAGAACAAGGATTTTTAGAAGTTCAAACACCAATTCTTACTAGTTCATCACCAGAAGGAGCAAGAGATTACTTAGTTCCAAGTAGAATATATCCAGGAAAATTTTATGCACTTCCACAGGCACCACAGCAATTTAAACAATTACTTATGGTATCTGGAATAGATAAATATTTTCAAATAGCACCTTGTTTTAGAGATGAAGATGCTAGAGCAGACCGTTCACCAGGAGAATTCTATCAATTAGATATGGAAATGGCATTTGCAACACAAGAAGATGTTTTTGATGTAATGGAAAAGGTAATATATAATACATTTACAGAATTTTCAGAAAAAAAAGTAGCAGAATATCCATTTCCAAGAATTCCTTATAATGAGGCAATGCTTAAATATGGAACAGATAAACCAGATTTAAGAAACCCTTTAGAAATTAAAGATGTAACAAATATTTTTGAAAAATTAGATATAAAAGTATTTAATGGAAAAATTGTAAGAACAATAACACTTCCAAATGGAGCAGAAGCTACAAGAACTTTTTATGATGAAATGGAAAGTTTTGCAATTAATGAATGTAAAGCAAAAGGTTTAGCTTGGCTTAAAGTAAATGAAGATAGGACTCTTCAAGGACCAATTGCAAAACTTATTCCAGATGATGCTAGAGAAGAATTATTAAAGCAAACAAATACTAAAGAAGGAGATAGTATTTTCTTTATAGCAGAACATAAAGGTATTGTAGAAAAATTAGCTGGTGAAATAAGAAAAGAAATAGGAATAAGACAAAATTTAATAGATGATAGTTCGTATAAATTTTGCTGGATCGTCGATTTTCCAATGTTTGAAATAGGAGATAATGGAAAATTAGAATTTTCACATAATCCATTTTCAATGCCACAAGGAGGAATGGAAGCTTTAACTAAAAAAGATCCTTTAGATATTTATGCATATCAATATGATATAGTTTGTGATGGTATAGAACTTTCTTCTGGAGCAGTTAGAAATCATGATCCAGAAATAATGGTAAAAGCATTTGAAATGGCAGGATATACAGAAGAAGAAATATTAAGAAAATTTTCTGCTTTATTTAAAGCTTTTCATTATGGAGCTCCACCACATGCTGGTATTGCACCAGGAATAGATAGAATCCTTATGTTACTTGCTGGAGAAGAAAGCATAAGAGAAGTAATTGCATTTCCAATGAATTCAAAAGCACAAGATGTGCTAATGGGGGCACCTGGAATTGTAAGTGATAGACAATTGAATGATGTGCATATAAAATTAGATTTAAAATAAAATTATTATCTATTATCGTGTTTATATATAATTTTAATAGTGACTTGGTGTCGCAATCTTCTTTTTGAAAAAAATCATAAGAAGATTGCTCCATTCGCCCTTCGCTTTGTTTCGGCCCGTCGCTTACGCGTCACTTTATAAAATTATATATAAACACGATAATAGATTTTATTATTTGAAAAAAAATATAGTAATTTAAATAAAATAAAAACTAGTTTACAATAAACTTAAAATATTATATAATACATAAATCAATAAATTATAAAAGGGGCGTTTATAAATGAGTGAAAATGAAAATAATAATGAAGTAATTCAAACAGAAGAAGATATTAACAAATTAATGCAAGTAAGAATGGATAAATTAAAAGAATTGCAAGAAAATGGAAAAGATCCATTTGAAATTACCAAATATGATAGAACAGAATTTTCTCAAGATATAAAAGATAATTATGAACAATATGAAGGAAAAGATGTTTCTGTTGCTGGAAGAATTATGGCAAAAAGAATTATGGGAAAAGCTTCTTTTTGTACAATTCAAGACAGTAAAGGTAAAATTCAAAGCTATGTTAGTATAAATGATTTAGGAGAAGAATCTTATAAAGCTTTTAAAACGTTTGATATAGGCGATATTATAGGTTTAAAAGGATTTGTTTTTAAAACAAGAACTGAGGAAATTTCTATTCATGCTAAAGAAGTTGTTTTACTTACAAAAGCATTAAGAGATTTACCAGAAAAATTTCATGGCTTAAAAGATATTGATTTACGTTATAGACAAAGATATGTTGATTTAATAGTTAATCCAGAAGTTAAAGAAACATTTCTTTTAAGAAGTAAAATTTTAAGAGAAGTAAAAAATTATTTAGATAAAGAAGAATATTTAGAAGTAGATACACCAATTTTAAATACTATAGCTGGAGGTGCTACTGCAAGACCATTTATAACTCATCATAATACTTTAGATTTGGATATGTATTTACGTATAGCAAATGAATTATATTTAAAAAGACTTATTGTTGGTGGTTTTGATAGAGTATATGAAATGGGTAGAATGTTTAGAAATGAAGGAATGGATATAAAACACAATCCTGAATTTACAAACATGGAATTATATGCAGCATATCAAGATTATAATGATATGATGAATTTAACAGAAAATATGATAAGAACAGTTAGCAAAAATGTTTTAGGAACAGCTAAAATTACTTATCAAGGAACAGATATAGATTTAGAATCTCCTTGGAGAAGAGTTACAATGATAGAAGCAATAAAAGAAGTAACTGGTGTTGATTTTAATGATATTAATACAGATGAAGAAGCATTAAAAATTGCTAAAGAAAAAGGTGTTGAAATAGAAGAATCAAAGCAAACTAGAGGATACGTAATTAATGAATTTTTTGAAGAGTTCGTAGAAGAAACACTAATTCAACCAACATTTATATATGATTATCCTGTTGAGGTTTCACCTCTTACAAAAAGAAAACCATCAGATAAAAGATTAGTTGAAAGATTTGAAGTATTCATAGATGGTCGTGAATATGGAAATGCATATTCAGAGTTAAATGATCCAATAGATCAAAAAGGAAGATTTTTAGATCAACTAAAACAAAGAGAAGCAGGAGATGAAGAGGCAAATATGATGGATGATGACTTTATTCAAGCTCTTGAATATGGTATGCCTCCAACAGGTGGTCTTGGAATTGGAATTGATAGATTAGTTATGTTACTTACAGATTCAGCTTCTATAAGAGATGTAATTTTATTCCCAACTATGAAACCTTTGAGCTAATATGAGGTAATAAAATGAATAAAGAAGAAATAATGCAATTGATAGAACAATATAGTAACGAATTTCAATTTATTTCTCCACAATTAAAAGAACAAGTAGTAGTTTTATGTTTACAAGAAAATATGCCTAAAGAAGAACTAGAAAAAAAGTTAACTCGAATGAGAAATATTATAGAAAAATGTGAAGAAATAATAAGAAGAGATATTCCTAAAACAGTTACAGATAAATCAATTATTTTTATTGGGCCAATGTGTGCAGGAAAATCAACTATAAGCAAATTGATATCGGAAAAAATTAAAATGCCTTTAATATCTTTAGATAGTAGAGAACAGTTAGCGGAATATTATAACAAAATAGGTTCTATAAATGGATTTAAATTACAAGAACTAGCACTTGTAGGATATGTGCTTTCTGAATTAAAAGAACCTTCAATAATAAATTTTGGTGCTGGTCATTCAATACAAGAAAATTTAATTTATAGAATGGAATTACAGAAAATGATGTCAAAATTTAAAAATGTAGTTTTAATAGAACCAAGTAGAAATCCAGAAATAAGTGAAAAAATATTAACGGAAAGAATAAGATTAAGGGAACACTATAATGCAAATTCAAATAAAATAAAACAGAATAAGCATTTTATTAATTGTGGATACAATGAACAGTTAGCAAGTTATGTATATGAAACAGAGGAAAAAACTATTGGGGAATGTGTAGATGAAATTATTGGTATAGTAAGTAGAGATAGTATTGAAAATAATATAAAATTATAGATTTAAAGAATATTAATTATTATTAAGAGTTAGAAAAAAAGACGTAATAAAAATTATAATTTTATTACGTCTTTTTTTGCTTTTTTAAAATAAAGTAAATAAAAATTGCCAAAACACTTGACATAATATGTTAACTTGTAGTAAAATGGTTATGTTAACTTCGTAATATAAGAAGAAAAAAGGAGAACCGAATAAAATGAAAAAATATCTGTTTTTGATTCTTCTGGTCTTTTGTATTACTATTGTAGTTTTAGGAAATTATGTTATGTCCGTAAGAACAACTTTAAAGGACCAGAGTTTAAATTCAAAAACAAAAGAAAGTTCAGAGATATACACAAGCAACACATTATTAGGTACAGAAGAAAAGTTAACAGATAATAAAATAAATTCAGAAAATTTAGAAGAAAATGTTCAAAATTCAAATGAAACTTCAAATGAAGATTTGATTCAAAATTCAAGTGAAAGTTCACAAGATGTAGAAAAACAAAATTTAAATTCAAATGAAAACTTAATTCAAAATGAAATTCCAAAAACAAATGAAAATCAAGAACAAATTTTACAAAATATTGTTCAACCATTAGAAAATGAAAAAAATGATGAAGTTGTAGATACTAATGTGCAAAATAATAACGTATCTACTAATACTACTACTATTGCTCAACAAGTTCAACCGGTGAAATCAAATTATAGTTTTTTATTAACACCAGAAAATGTTACCGCTGATATTTTAAATTCAGCTGAAAATGAAATTGGAATATTACCACAAAATGTAGTAAATGCTTTTAATAGAGATGGCTGGAGTATTAATATAACTAATGATAATATAGCTTCAAAATATTTTGGAGGTAGTTATTCAAATGTAATGGGAGCAACTAAAATGGATTCAAAACAAATTATTATTCAAAATAAAAAAAGTTGCGTTCAAAGTTCAGTTGTTCATGAAATGGGACATTATATAGATTGGCATTTTAATTTTCCAAGTTTAAGTGATGAATTTTGGGAGATATATACTCAAGAAATAGGTACATTTAAATCAAGAATTCCAAATTCATCAGCAATAAGAGATGAAATGGAATTTTTTGCTCATACTTTTTACTATTCAGTTAAAGATCCATCAAAATGTACACCTATGGCATTACAATTTGTTAGAAATTATGTAAACAATATGTAAATTATATTAAAAATATTAAAAAAATAAATTCAAATTAATAGGCAAAGTCTGTCTAATAATTTGAATTTATTTTATTTTTTAAATCCATATAAAAACTTTAATAAAATAATTGATAATCTATAAAACAATATGATATAATATTAAAGATTAAGTATACAAATATTTTAGGAGGAATTTAATGTTTGGATATGGTGTAGATAGAAGAGTTATATATATTGTACTTGCTATTTTAATGGTATATTCATTAATGAATATGTCATCTGATGAATGGATTCAAATAATATTAACTTTACCAGCTGTAATTATTGCAATAACTTTTCATGAATTTGCACATGCAAATGCTGCAGATAAATTAGGAGATACTACTCCTAGAAATCAAGGAAGATTAACTTTAAATCCGTTATCGCATTTAGATCCATTTGGATTTATACTTCTTATGTTTGCACATATTGGTTATGGAAAACCTGTTCAAATAAATCCAAATAATTTTAATAGTAATAAGTCAAGAGGCTTTTGTAGTGCAATGGTTGCTCTAGCTGGTCCTCTTATGAATTTTTTTATAGCAATTATTGCATGTATAGCGATTGTTCTTTTAGATAAACTTGCAAGTATTGCATTTATGAGTAGTTTTGCAGGACAGATTTTAGGACTATTCTTATATATGCTTATAACAATTAATATAGGTTTAGGTGTTTTTAATTTAATACCTTTGCCACCTTTAGATGGAGAAAAAATTTTTAGAAATATATTGCCTTATAGACTTCAAGAATGGTTAGACTCAAATTATCAAACTTTATATATGGTATTTTTAATTTTATGGATTTTTGGATTTTTAGGTGTAATTGTTTCACCAGTTATAAATTTAGTTAGTAATGGAATATTTTTTGTGGTAAACAATTTAATAGGTTTATTTATTTAAAATATTTAGGGATAACTTTTTTAAGTTATCCCTAAATGCACATAAAAGTTAGGAGATAAAATTGAAAGATATATTAATAATGGGAATTGAATCTAGTTGTGATGAAACTTCTGTATCAATTGTAAAAAATGGTAGAGAAGTTTTATCTAATGTTATTAATTCTCAAATAAAAATACATGAAGAATATGGAGGAGTTGTTCCAGAGATTGCATCAAGATGTCATACAGAAGTAATTAATATTATAATGAAACAAGCTTTAGAGAAAGCCCAAATAACTCTAGAAAATATTGATGCTATTGCAGTTACTCAAGGACCAGGATTAGTTGGTGCACTTCTAGTTGGTGTTTCTTATGCAAAAGGGTTAAGCTATGCAATAAATAAACCATTGGTAGCAGTAAATCATATTGAAGGACATATTGCTGGAAATTATTTAACTTATAAAGATTTAAAACCACCATTTATATGTTTAATTATATCTGGTGGACATACTCATTTAGTAAATGTGAAGTCATATAACGATTTTGAAATACTTGGAAAAACTAAAGATGATGCAATAGGAGAAGCTTTCGATAAAGTAGCAAGAGTTGTAGGACTTGGATATCCAGGCGGACCAAAAGTAGATAATTTAGCAAAAAATGGAAAACCTAATATAAAATTACCAGTAACACATTTTGAAAATTTGGATTTTAGTTTTAGTGGAATTAAAACAGCTGTAATAAATTTAAATCATAAAAACCCTAATATTAATAAAGCTGATTTATGTGCTAGTTTTCAAACAGCTGTTACAGAAATGCTTACAACTAATGTTAGAAAAGCAGTTAAATTATATAATTCAAATAAAATTGTAATAGCAGGTGGTGTTTCTAGAAATTCTTTTATAAGAAAATCTTTTGATGATTTAGCAAAAGAGTTAAAAATAAAAGTATATTATCCAGAACCAATTCTTTGCACAGATAATGCTGCTATGATTGCAAGTGCAGGATATTATAATTTTATAAATGGAGAAAGAGCGGATTTAACTTTAAATGCTATTCCAAATTTGAAAATAGGCGATTAGATATAATAAAGTAAGGAGAAAATTAATGTCTATATATGTAATAGGCGATTTACATTTATCTTTTTCAGTAAATAAACCAATGGATGTTTTTGGATATAATTGGGAAAATCATGCTGAAAAAATAAAAGAAAATTGGTTAAAAAAAGTAAAAGAAAATGATACAGTTATAATTCCAGGAGATTTTTCTTGGGCTACATATTTAGAAGAAACTTATAAAGATTTTGAATTTTTGAATTTATTACCAGGTAAAAAAATATTGTCTAAAGGAAACCATGATTATTGGTGGACAACAGTTACTAGTATGAAAAAATATTTAAAAGAAAAAAATTTTTTTAATATAGATTTTTTATATAACAATGCTTTTTTAATAGAAGATAAAATTATTGTTGGAACTAGAGGTTGGATAAATACTTGGAAATCAGATGAAAATTACAAAATATTAAAAAGAGAAAATGAAAGACTTAAATTATCAATTGAAAAAGGAATTAATGAATTTGGAAATGGTAAAGAAATTATAAGTTTCATACATTATCCTCCTTTTTATAAAGAGAATGTAATTCCAGAAGAAATTGATTTTATTAAAACTCTTGAAAAATATGATATTAAAAAATGTTATTATGCACATCTTCATAGTGATTCACATAAAGAAGCAATAGAAGGAAAAATAAAAAATATAGATTTTAAATTAGTAAGTTCAGATTATTTAAATTTTGATTTACTAAAAATCTGAATTATAAAATAATTT
Organism: uncultured Clostridia bacterium; assembly: GCA_947627185.1. GTDB lineage: Bacteria > Bacillota > Clostridia > TANB77 > CAG-508 > Scatovivens. The sequence goes on from CANQVF010000002.1 coordinate 76,285, forward strand.
TCTTTTAAGGACTAGAATTATAAGTAAAAGGAGAAAATATGCAAGATAAACAGAAAAATATTAGAAATTTTAGTATAATTGCACATATAGATCATGGAAAATCAACACTAGCAGATAGAATTATAGAAATGACTGGTGTTCTTTCTCAAAGAGAAATGGAATCCCAAGTATTGGATAATATGGATATTGAACGTGAAAGAGGAATTACTATAAAATCCCAAGCTGTTAAAATGAACTATACTGCAAAAAATGGGCAAACTTATGAATTTAATTTAATTGATACACCAGGACATGTTGATTTTAATTATGAAGTATCAAGAAGTTTAGCAGCATGTGAAGGTGCAATTTTAGTAGTAGATAGTACTCAAGGAGTTGAAGCTCAAACACTGGCAAATGTTTATTTAGCTTTAGATGATAATTTAGAAATTGTTCCAGTAATAAATAAGGTAGATCTTCCAAATGCAAGACCAGATGAAGTAAAAAAAGAAATAGAAGATATTATTGGAATTCCAGCAATGGATGCTCCATGCATTTCCGCCAAAACAGGATTAAATGTTGAAGAAGTTTTAGAAAGAATAGTTTCTGATATTCCAGCACCATCTGGAGATGCAAATGAAAAACTTCAAGCACTTATATTTGATTCATATTATGATAATTATAAAGGTGCATTAAGTTATGTAAGAATAAAAAATGGAACTGTAAAAGCAAATGATGAAATATTATTTATGGCAACAGGAAAATCTTTTACTGTAACAGAAGTTGGATATTTTGGAGCTGGAAGTTATATACCAACAGATAAATTAGAAGCAGGAGAAGTAGGATATATTGCAGCGAGTGTAAAAACGGTTTCAGATTTACATGTTGGAGATACAATAACACTTAAAAATAATTCAGCTAATGAGCCACTTCCAGGATATAAAAAAGCCAATTCTATGGTATATTGCGGAATGTATCCATTAGATGGCAGTGAATATGAGGCTTTAAAAGAAGCTTTAGAAAAATTAAAATTGAATGATGCTGCATTAAATTATGAACCAGAAACTTCAGCAGCATTAGGATTTGGTTTTAGGTGTGGATTTTTAGGATTATTACATTTAGAAATTATAATAGAAAGATTAGAAAGAGAATTTGATTTAGGACTAATTACAACAGCACCTTCAGTTATTTATCAAGTACATAAAACATCTGGTGAAGTAATAGAACTTTATAACCCTACTGAACTTCCACCTCAAACCGAAATTAGTTTTATGGAAGAACCAATAATGAAAGCAGAAATAATGATTCCAAAAGAATTTGTTGGAAATGTTATGAAAGTTTGCCAAGATAGAAGAGGCATATATTTAGACATGAAATACTTAGATACTAATAGAGTAACTTTAGAATACGAATTACCTTTAAATGAAATAATATATGATTTTTTTGATACTATAAAATCTAAAACTAAAGGATATGCTTCAGTAGATTATGAATTTAAAGAATATAGAAGAGCAGATTTAGTAAAATTAGATTTACACATAAATAATGAAGCAGTAGATGCTTTATCTTTTATAATTCATAAGAATTCTGCTTATGAAAGAGGCAGAAAAATGGCAGAAAAACTAAAAAAAGTTATACCAAGACAACTTTTTGAAATTCCAATACAAGCTGTTGTTGGTGGAAAAATAATAGCAAGAGAAACATTATCTGCTATGAGAAAAGATGTTTTAGCAAAATGTTATGGTGGAGATATTACAAGGAAGAAAAAATTATTAGAAAAGCAGAAAAAAGGTAAAAAGAAAATGAGACAAATTGGTAATGTTGAAGTACCACAAGAAGCATTTTTAGCTGTACTTAAACTAGATGATGAAGAATAAGTTTATAGGTAACTTAAAACCTAAATTTAAAAATAGGAATGAAAAAATGGAAAACGAAAATAGAAGAAATATGCAAAGAAGAAAAGGTGAACGTAGAGGAGAAGATAGAAGAAAAGGTTTTGATAGAAGGCAAAAGCAAATACCTTTAGAAAATGGAATAAAAAATAGACGTATTGAAAATAGACGTTCAAATCAAGAAAGAAGAATTGCTGAAAGACGTTCAAATAATGATAGGAGAAGTAGTGAAGAATCAATTGAAGAAAATTCTTATGATGATATAGTTTTTGGAAGAAATGCTGTTTTAGAACTTTTAAAATCTGGTAAAGATATAAATAAAATATTTATAGAAACAGGTGAAAAACATGGTTCTATAAAAGAAATTATAGGTAAAGCTAAAGAAAATAAAATTGTTTTAGTTGAAGTAGATAAACAAAAATTAGATTCAATGGCAGAAAATAATCAAGGTGTTATTGCAGTAGTTCCACCATTTAATTATTGTGAAATAGAAGATATTTTAGAATATGCTAAAGAAAAAAATGAAGATCCATTTGTTCTAATATTAGATGGAATAGAAGATCCACATAATTTAGGTTCGATAATAAGAACAGCTGAGACTGCTGGAATTCATGGAATAATAATTCCAAAAAGAAGATGTGTTTCTGTAAATAGCACAGTTGCAAAAGTATCTACTGGTGCAGTTTCATATGTTAAAATTGCTAGAGTTAATAATTTGAATGAAACAATAAAAAAATTGAAAGATTCTGGACTTTGGATTATAGGAACAGATGGAGAAGCAAATACTTTGTATTATAATCAAGATTTAAAAGGACCTTTAGGGATAATAATAGGAAGTGAAGGATTTGGAATGAGTAAATTAGTTAAAGAAAATTCTGATATTTTAATAAAAATTCCAATGAAAGGAAAAATAACTTCTCTAAATGCATCAGTTTCTGCAGGAATTATAATATATGAAGCTGTAAAACAAAGAATGTAATAATAAAATTATAAGAAATAAAAAAAAGAAGGAATTAAATGAAAGAAACAATAAAAAATATTAGAAGAGTATATCAATACGGAAAAGAATATAGAAAAAACTTATTTGAAATGTTTTTTGCTGTAATTAGTAGTACTATTATAAATATTATTCTTCCACTATTTACAGCAAAACAAATAGTTTATTTTACATCTAATTTGTGGCAACAATTATTAATTGTTTCACTAGTTATTTTTGTTGTCCAAGCTTATATAAGTTTTGCAGCAATGTTTTTCACAAGAAGAAATAGTCAACATTTTTTGAGAGGAACAATTAAAAATCTTCAAATACGATTGGGAAAAGAAATTTTAAGAATAAATCAAAAGGACTTAGACAATACTTCTTCTGGAATATTTACTCAAAGAATGATTAATGATACAGAAAAAATGGCCAGTTTTATTGGATGGGATGGTTTAGATCATTTAAGACATATATTTGCAAATATTGGAGCTTTATTTGCAACATTTGTTATTAATAGACAAGTATTTATATATTATTTGATGGTATCTATTATTTTAACAATTTTATATAATAATAAAACAAAACGAAAAGGTGAAATAGATGTGCAGTTTCGTAATAAAACAGAAAAGGTTTCAAGTTTAATTAGTGAACTCATTAGAGGAGTTAGAGACATAAAAATGTTAAATGCACAAAATAGCTTTATGGTAAAGCTAGAAGAAAATATAACAGAACAGAATGAAAAAAGATTTGAAATGGGAAAAGTTAATAGAACATATGTCTATATAATTGATACATTAAAGGCATTATTTGAATTAGGATTAATACTTTTACTAATTTACCTTATAAAAAATAATATAATAACTGTGGCTATTGCTATTGCTCTATTTAATTATAAATCTGGAATTATGACATTAGTTATGGAACATATATCTTCTTATATGGAACTTGCCAAAAATTTTAATATTTCTTGTGATAGAGTTTTTAGTATATTGGATAATAAAACATTTACAAAAGAAACATTTGGAAAGAAACATTTAGAAGATATAAAAGGAAATTTTGAATTTAGAAATGTTACATTTGGATATAATGAAAATAAAAAAGTATTAGATAATATGAATTTTAAAATAAATGCTTGCGAAATGGTTGGATTTGTTGGAAAAAGTGGAGTAGGAAAAACTACAATATTTAATTTGTTATGTAAAATGTATTCTGTGCAATCAGGAGAAATTTTATTAGAAAATACTAATATTAACGAATTAGATGAAGATACAATTAGAGGAAACATGACAATAATTAGCCAAAATCCATACATTTTTAATTTAAGTATTAAAGATAATTTAAAACTAGTAAAAGAAGATTTAACAGATGAAGAAATGAGAAAAGCATGTAAGATAGCATGTTTAGATGAATTTATTGAAGAACTGCCAAATAAATATGATACGATAGTAGGAGAGGCAGGTGTAATTTTATCTGGTGGTCAAAAACAAAGACTTGCTATAGCAAGAGCTTTTCTACAAAAAACTAAGATTATTTTGTTTGATGAGGCAACTAGTAGTTTAGATAATGAAACACAATCAGAAATTCAAAAAGCTATAAGTAATTTAAAAAATGAATATACAATTTTAATCATTGCTCATAGATTGTCTACCATAATAAATTGCAATAAAATTATGGTAGTAGAAGATGGTAAAATAAGTGATATTGGTACACATGAAGAATTAATTAGTAGAAATTATACATATCAAGCTTTATGCAAAACAGAATTATTAAAATAAAGAGTAAAACAAATCTTGTTTTACTCTTTTTTATATTATTATATAATTCTAAAAAATATTAATAAAAATATATAATTGGAAAATTTATATGTATATAATGTTAAAACATTTAAAATCATTTAAACAATTATTTTCTAAGCAACTTAAATAGATATCTAGTTCATCAATATTTTTACAAGCTCTTATAATAACTGGATTTAAATTTGTATTAAAGAACAATTCATTTGCTAAATTAATTGTTTGTAAAAAAGGTATTTTAGATTTTTTTGCTAAATTAAATGTTTCTCTAAATCTAGAAAAAGAAGCATTTTTAAACTTATTTAAAGAAATAGTAAATTTTTTATCTACAATTTCTTGCATAGATGAATACATTTCTTTATTATTTAAAAATAATAATTCTAATTCATTTATTGAATACGGCAAAATAGCAGTTTGATTTTCAATAGATATTAATAATGTTTTATCAAGCAGGTTTTGAGTTTCAGTTTCTGGAATGTAGCTATTTTCTTCTTTAATATTTTCTACGTTTTCATCATTTTCAAAAATTTCTTTATTTTCAAATATTATATTTTCATCTTTTTCAAAAATTGGTATAGGCGGTAAATTTTCAGGAAATACAACTTCCATATATTTTAAAAGTGATTCCATAAAAGAATAATAAAAAATATTATCTTCAGAAATTTTTGCAAATAATTTCATATATTTACTATTATATTCATCAAAAGAATATTGCTCATTTGAAGTTGATTTTAAAATATTTTCTAAATATTTTTTTAAATCTATGATTTCATTAATATTTTTCTTTATATTGTCGAAACTTTTTTGAATACTATTTAAACATGAAATTAAAGAATTATCATCTTTAGGATCATTAGCATTGTAAATACCTTCAGATATTTTTTCAAGATATAAAAGTAAAGTTTTTTTAAGTTGCCTTTGCTCATCTAAAGTATTATTTAAATTTTTTAATTCATTATTTATAATATTTTCATCCACTGTAAATTTAGACCCAATCATTTTATCCTCCGTTTACAAATAAATTATATTATAAAGAAAATTAAAATACAATTATATTTTTGTAAAAAAATGTTAATTTTGCTTGCAAAGAGTTTTATAAAATGTTAAAATATTTACATTAGAAGACATGAATCGAAACAGATTTAAAAAAAAAACCCATTTTTTAAATCTGTTTTTTTATTTTTTAGTACTTTTTGTACAGTTAAAAAATAAATTAATTTGAAAGGAGCTAAAATGAGTACAAAGTATATTTTTATAACAGGAGGAGTTGTGTCAGGATTAGGAAAAGGAATAACAGCATCATCTTTAGGAAGATTACTTAAAAATAGAGGATATAAAGTAATAAATCAAAAATTTGATCCATACATTAATGTTGATCCTGGAACAATGAGTCCTTATGAACACGGAGAAGTTTTTGTTACAGATGATGGAGCAGAAACTGATTTGGATTTAGGACATTATGAGAGATTTACAGATGTAAATTTAACTACAAATTGTAGTGTAAGTTCAGGAAAAATATACCAAAGTGTTATAAATAAAGAAAGAAGAGGAGATTATTTAGGAAAAACAGTACAGGTAATTCCTCATGTAACAAATGAAATAAAAGAAAATATATATAGTTTTGAAGGAAAAGCAGATATTGTTATAACAGAATTAGGAGGAACCATTGGAGATATAGAAGGATTAGCTTTTGTAGAAGCCATAAGACAAGTAGGATTAGAAAAAAATCCAGATGATGTTATATATATACATGTAACTCTTCTTCCATATATATCTGGTTCAAATGAATTGAAATCAAAACCTACTCAACACTCTGTTAAAGAATTACAATCTTTTGGAATAAAACCAGATATTTTAGTATGTAGATCAGAAACAGAAATTCCAAATGAAATCAGGCAAAAATTGGCTCTTTTCTGCAATGTTAGACCAGAATGTGTAATTCCAAATCTTACTGCTGAAAATCTTTATGCAGTACCACTTATGTTAGAAAAACATGGTTTAGCAAGAGCTGTTTGTGAAAAATTAAAATTAGAAAACAAAGAACCTAAAAATGAAGAATGGGAAAAATTAATAGAAACAATTAGAAACTTAAAAGGTGAAGTAAATATTGCATTAGTAGGAAAATATATGCAACTTCAAGATTCATATTTATCAGTTGCAGAAAGTTTAAGACATGGTGGATTTGCAAATGGAGTTAAAGTTAATGTTGGCTTTATAGATTCTGAAACAATAAATGAAGATACAGTTGATGATATTCTTAAAAATTATGATGGTATTTTAGTTCCAGGTGGTTTTGGAAACAGAGGAATTGAAGGAAAAATAACAGCAATAAAATATGCAAGAGAAAATAAAATACCATTTTTAGGAATTTGTTTGGGTATGCAAATGGCAGTTGTTGAGTTTGCAAGAAATGTTTTAGGATTAAAAGATGCAAATTCAGCAGAATTTAGTGAGCAAACTAAAAATGCAGTTATACATATTATGGAAACACAAAAAAATGTTACTAAAAAAGGTGGTACAATGAGACTTGGAAGTTATCCTTGTACTATAAAAAAAGATACATTGGCATATAGAATTTATGAAAAAGAGCATATAGATGAAAGACATAGACATAGATTTGAATATAATAATGATTATAAAGATGAATTTGAGAAAGCAGGACTTATTTGTTCAGGAACATCTCCAGATGGAACTTTAGTGGAAATAGTTGAAAATATAAATCATCCATTTTTTATAGCAGGACAATTTCATCCAGAATTTAAATCAAGACCAGATAAACCAGCACCACTTTTTAAAGCATTAATAAAAGCTGCAATAGAAAACAAAAAATAATTTATTAAAATTTTAAAATAAAAAATATTTGAGAATAAATTATAAAAAAAAATAAAATAATAAATTTGTATTAAGAAGTAAAATAAAACTGGGATAATAAAGCTTATCTCAGTTTTTGAAGGTATGGCAGGAGGCATTAAAATAAAGATGAGCTTTAAGTTAATAAATTTTAATGAAGAAACAGAAGATATATTAAAATGTGATAAATTATGTAATGATATTATTTTTATGAAATATGATGTTTCTATAAATAATATTATTGAAATTACTGAAAATGAATTTATAATATTAATTTATAAAGGACAAGTATATGATTTTAAGGAAGAAGTTGGAAAATATATTGTAAAAGAAACTGATTTAGAAATAGAAAATGAATGGGAAAATTTATTTATTAGAGATGCAGGAAATAATGATTTATGTGTAATTTTTTTAAATAAAAATATCATTAAAAATAATAAATTACTAATTAATAAAACTATAGAAAAACAAAATCAATTTAATGGTAAATTATCTAAAATTGAATTAAATATTTATATTGAATATGATTTTAAAATAGAAAGTCCAAAAAATTTTTTAAATAAAATAATTGGTTTGAGAAAAATATATACTAAACAAGAAATAATAGAGAAAGTTAGAAAATATATATTAGATTCAATTGAAAAAAGAATAAATGAAGAATTAGAAGCATATAAATTAGATATAGAAAAAATATTAAATTCTACTCAAATAATTGAAGAATTTAATGAATATGACTCTAAACTTTTAGAGTATGGTGTAAAATTAATGAATTATAGAATAACAAAATATGAAGAAATAGATAAAAAAAATAAATTTTTTTAGAATATATATTGACAATTTAGTAAATAGGGTATAAATTATTAGCAGTCGAAAACAAAGACTGCTAATTTTAAATTATATTATTAATTTAAAATCAACATATATAATTTATAAAAGGAGGAATTTAAAATGATAAAACCTTTAAATGACAGAGTTTTAATTAAAATGGTTGAGGCAGAAGAAACTACAAAAAGTGGTATAATTTTATCTTCTGGTTCACAAGAAAAGCCACAAATAGCAGAAGTAATCGCAGTAGGACCTGGTGGGTTAGATGAAAATGGAAAGAAAATAGAAATGCAAGTGAAAAAAGGAGATAAAGTAATTACTAGTAAATATTCAGGGACAGAAGTAAAATATGAAGGAACAGAATATATAATTGTAAAACAATCTGATATTTTGGCAACTGTTGAATAAAAATATTTTATATTAAAATTTAAAATGGGAGGTATCGAAATAATGGCAAAAGAAATTTTATATGGCGAAGATGCTAGAAAAAAAATGTTAGAAGGAGTTAATAAATTAGCAGATACTGTTAAAGTCACATTAGGACCAAAAGGAAGAAATGTAGTATTAGATAAAAATTTTGGTGCACCACTTATTACAAATGATGGTGTTACAATAGCAAAAGAAATAGAGCTAGAAGATAGTTTTGAAAATATGGGTGCAAGCTTAGTAAAAGAAGTATCAACCAAAACAAATGATATTGCAGGAGATGGAACTACAACAGCTACAGTTTTAGCACAAACTATGTTAAAAGAGGGAATTAAAAATGTTGCTGCAGGTGGAGATGTTTTATCAATAAAAAGAGGAATGGATAAAGGTGCTGCCAAAGCAATAGAAGAATTAAAAGCAATTAGTTCTCCTATAAATGGAAAAGAAGATATTGCTAGAGTAGCAAGTATTTCTGCAAATAATGAAGAAATTGGAAATTTAATTGCTGATGCTATGGAAAAGGTTTCTAAAGATGGTGTTATTACAATAGAAGAATCTAAAACTTCATCAACAGAAGTAGAAGTTGTTGAAGGTATGCAATTTGATAAAGGATATGTATCACCTTATATGGTAACAGATACAGATAAAATGGAAGCAGTAATGGATAGTCCTTATATTTTAATTACAGATAAAAAAATTTCAAATATCCAAGAAATACTACCATTGCTTGAAGAAATAACAAGCCAAAGTGGAAAACTTGTTATAATTGCAGATGATTTTGAAAATGAAGCATTATCAACTTTAATTTTAAATAAATTAAGAGGAATTCTAAATGTTGTTGGTGTTAAAGCACCAGGTTTTGGAGATAAAAGAAAAGAAATGCTTCAAGATATAGCAATTTTAACAGGTGGTGAAGTTATAACTTCAGAATTAGGATTAGAATTAAAAGATACAAAATTAACTCAATTAGGTAGAGCAAAACAAGTAAAATGCAGTAAAGAAAATACAATAATTGTTGATGGAATGGGAGACAAAAAGGCTTTAGAAAATAGAATAAATCAAATAAAAAATAATATAGAAGAAACAAAATCTAATTATGATAAAGAAAGCCTTCAAGAAAGATTAGCAAAACTTGCAGGTGGTGTTGCAGTTATTCAAGTTGGTGCAGCTACTGAAATTGAAATGAAAGAGAAAAAATTAAGAATAGAAGATGCATTATCTGCTACAAAAGCTGCTGTTGAAGAAGGAATTTTACCAGGTGGTGGAACAGCTTATGTAAATGTAATTCCAAAAGTAGAAAAACTATTAGAAGAAGTTTCAGAAGAAGAAAAAATTGGTGTAAAAATTATATTAAAAGCTTTAGAAGAACCAATAAAACAAATAGCAACAAATTGTGGATTAGAAGGAGCTGTAATATTAGATAAAGTAAAATCAAGTAAACCAGGAATTGGTTTTGATGCTACAAAAGAACAATATGTTGATATGAAAAAAGAAGGAATAGTAGATCCAACAAAAGTTACTCGTTCTGCTTTAGAAAATGCAGAATCAGTTGCATCAATGATTTTAACAACTGAAAGTGTTGTAACTGAAAAGAAAGAAAAAAATTGCAATTGCGGAAATAATCAAGCAATGCCTGAAATGGGTGGAATGTATTAATAAAAATAAAAAATTAAAAAAATTTTAAAAAAAGTATATGCATTTTTAAAATTTATGTATATAATAAAAAAAATGATTTATGTAAAAATAAATCATTTTTTTATTTAATAGGAAAAAATACTTGTTTTTCTTATAATATTTAATAAATAAAAAAATAACTTATGATAAATGGGGGATAAAGTTATCATGAAAAATGAAGTAAAAAAAGTATTATTATTAACAATCTTTTTAATTTCAACTATGTTTTCTTTTTATAATGTACAAGCATTTACAAAAGAAATTGATCCAAAAAATTATATTACAATGCCAGAAGTAATTAATATATCACAAGATGGCATTGCCACAGGAACGATATATCTAGATCCACAAGTAAGAGATTATAAAATATTTTATCAAAGGATAGATCTTTCTGATAGTCAAGCAAATGCTATAGTGGAAAAAAATAAAAAAGTAAATGAATATATAGAAAATGTAAACAATCAAGTACAAGAAAACAATTCAGAATTAACTAAATTAAAACAAGATTATGATGATGCTTTAAAAAATGGAGCAACAGAAGAAGAACTTTCAAAATTACAAAGTGAATATGACAAATTATATAAAGAATATACAGATTTTCATGATAAATCTGAACAAGAATTAGAAAAATTAGAACAAGAATATTTTGATTTAATACCAGAGTATACAAGTTCTTGGACAGAAACAAAAAATGAATCTAATAATGTAAAAATGGATATGAATGGATATGAAGGTACATTACATTTTATTTTATGGGTTAAAATAGAAAATGGAACTAATACATATTATGATTATAGTGGTTATTCTACAGAAATAAATAATTCTTCTAGTGATGACAAAAAAGATGATGACGAACCAGCAACAGGAGAATGGACAGATTTTTCAAAAGCTGTTTTTCATTTAGAAAAAAGTGGAGTTTCAAAAGCAGTTTTGGAAATATCAGGTGTTGATGTATTAAAAGATAGTAGATATGATTTATTCATAACTAATAATCCTTCTAAACCTAACGTATCAGATGATATGGATGATATTAAAATAATTTTGTCTTATGATTCAACTTCAAAAACATTAAAATCAGCTGATTCTGAAAAATTAGCAGAATATATTGAATCAAATCAAGATTTATATGCTACTGTATTAGAAATTAATGTATTAAATAGTAATATAGTAACATATGGTAATAAATTAGAAAGATATGCAGAATCAAAATATAGTGATGCTTTTAGCTCAACATTTATTTCTTATAGTGCAGACCAAATTGTAACAAATTTTACACATGCAAAAGTTAATAATAGAAAAATGCAAATAAAAGTTGGAAAAATTACAGATAAATCTATTTTACAAAAGATAAAAAGTGAGGATGTATCTGGCTTTTCTGATTTATTAAAATATGCTAAGTCAAATTCAGCTATTTATGATGAAACCGTATCAGCAGATAAAGATGATTTTTATGCAATAGAATATTCTGCTGGTGATTTGGGAAAACCAGAAAATAAATTAATTCAATTAAACGGATTAGAAAATAAAGAATATTATTACTTATATGTAAAACCAGATGATGAAAATGGAAAATACGCCTCTAATGAAGCTGTTACATTAGCACAAGCAAGTACTTATGATAATGGTGATTGGTATTTGTTTTTCTATGGATCATCAGATTTTAATTGGGTAAATTTGGGTGGAAGTACATCAACACCAGGAGCACCTGTTGATGATACTACTGCAAAAACAATATTACCAAATACAGGTTCAAATATAATAATATTTGTAACTACAATGTTATTTGTTGGTACAGGATTAGTACTATATAAAAAGTATAAAAATTATAATTATTAATATTAAAAATGATAAAAAGTAAAGTAAAAAAAATAAAGAATAAAATTAAACCTCATAAGTTAAAACTTATGAGGTTATTTTTAATTAGTTAATAGATTAACAGCATCCTCTATTGCCATTATTTCCACAGCAACAGAAAAGAATTATTAAAAGAATTATTAATAATAAGCAATCATTATCTCCTCCGAACATTCCGCAACAACCTCTGTTTTCTGGCATTTTAAAATCCTCCTTTAAAAATAAAATATGTTATTATAGAAAAATCTATAATCTGCAGTAGGTATTAAAATGTAATATAACAAATTAATACTTAATAAAAACTAGAAACTAGTTATTTAAAATCTTTAGTATGTTATATACTATGATTTTTTATAAAAAATGTTACTGAGCAAGATAAAAATAAAATTTTAAAAAAGTATACAAAAGAATTTTTTAATGATATAATTTGTTAAAATGTATAAGTATGCAAAAGTAAAAATTATTAAATCACAAATGAACTGAAAATAGAAAGGAAGATAATAATGGGAAATATAGTTTTATTAGATGATTTAACAATAAATAAAATTGCAGCAGGTGAAGTTATAGAAAGACCAGCTTCTGTTGTAAAAGAAATGCTAGAAAATTCAATAGATGCAGGTGCTAAAAATGTAACTATTGAAGTAAAAAATGGTGGAATTTCTTTAATAAAAATAATTGATGATGGTTGTGGTATTTCAGAAGATGATATGGAAATTGCTTTTGAAAGACATGCAACAAGTAAAATAAGGAATGCAAAAGATTTAGAAGTAGTTAAAACTATGGGGTTTAGAGGAGAGGCTTTAGCAAGTATTGCAGCTATAGCTAAAGTTGAAATGATATCAAAAAAAGAAAAAGAATCTATAGCACATAGAATTGTTGTAGAAGGTGGAAAAACTTTAGAATTTACAGAAACAGCAAGATCAGTTGGAACAACAATAACTGTTCAAAATTTATTTTATAATACACCAGTTAGATATAAATTTTTAAAGAAAGATTATACAGAAGCAGGTTATATAGAAGATGTTGTAACAAGAATAGCATTAGTTAACAGAAATGTTGCAATTAAACTTATAAGTAATGGTAAAACTGTTATACAAACAAATGGAAATGGTGATTTAAAAACAGTTATTTATAGTATATATGGAAAAGATATAGCTTCAGAAATTATAGAAGTTGATTATGAATTCGAAGGAATGAAAGTAGTAGGAGCTATTGGAAAACCAGTTATAGCAAGAGGCAATAGGGCAAATCAATTATTCTTTTTAAATGGAAGATATATTAAAGATAAAAATTTGTCCGCAGCAGCAGACCAAGCATATAAAGGAATGATACCAGTTGGAAGATATGGATTTATAGTTTTAAACTTAGAAATGGATCCTAAATTGGTAGATGTAAATGTTCATCCAGCTAAACTAGAAGTGAGATTTGAAGATGAAACTAAAGTATTTAAAGCTATTTATCATGCAATTAAATCTAATTTAGCTAAATCTGAACTTGTTGCAAATATAGAAAATTATAATGCTCAAAATATAGATAAAAATTTAATAAATAATATAAAAGAGAATGAAACATATGAAGAAGATAAGCCAAATAATGATATAAAAACAGAAAATGTTGGAGAACTAATTAATGATAAATTTATGGAAAAATATGAAAAGAAAACAGGTTTAACTGGACTTTTCAAGAAAATTTTAAAAGAACCAGATGAAACACAAGAAGAGATAAATAATAACACTTTAGAAGAAATATTTAAATATAGACAAAAAATAACAGATCAACCAGATTCAAATAATAAAGTATATAAAGAATTTAAAAATGATTCAGAAATATCAAATAATGGTGTAGAAGAAAAATTAATTTCTGGTGAAACTCAAGAAATAAATACAGTTAACAATTTAATAAAAGATGAAACAAAAGATATAGAAACTGCTAAAATGATTGAAAAAGAAAATACACAAATTATAGATTCAAACAATTTATTGAAAAAAGAAGAAATAGAGAAAACACAAATTTTAGATACTGCTACTGTAAAAAAATCAACACAAGATACAGTTATTGCCACAAAAGATAAAATAGATAATTTATCAGGAAATACAATAGTTTTAGAACAAAATATTGATTCTGAAGTATCTCAAAACAAAGAAGAAATAGATGAAAATGCAAATAATAATGATTTTTCAAAAATAGCACAACAATTATTTGAAGGAAAAGATGATATAGATAGTACACAAGCAATAGATACTTCAAAAGTTAGAGAAGCTATAAATGAGGCTAAGTTTGAAAATAATCCTGAATTTGATGAAATGTATAAAAAAACATTTGGTGTAGATTCTTTTTCAGTTAGAAAAGAAAAAGAATTAGAAGAAAAAGAGAAGGAAAAACTAGATGTTTCAAATGATTTTTCTTATGCATCAGAAAATATGAATGTTTTTGATGATAAAGAAGAAGTAGAACAAATACCATATAAATTCATAGGAATAGTATTTTCTACATATATAATAATAGAAATAAAAAATGAAATGTATATTATAGATCAACATGCTGCACATGAAAGAATTATGTATGAAAAAATTAAAGAAAATTATTATAGTGATAATGAAAAAGATGAACAATTTTTACTTTTACCAGATGTTATTTCTTTAACTCATAAAGAAATGTTAATAGCAAAAGAAAATATTGAAATGTTTTCTAAAGCAGGATTTTCATTTGAAGAATTTGGAGATAACACAATAAAATTAATGTCTGTTCCTAGTATGTGTGAAAATTTAAATACAAAACAATTATTTTTAGATATTTTAGATGAAATAGATACAGTTGCAGTTACTGCACGACAAGAAAAAGAAGATAAATTTATTGCAACAGTTGCTTGTAAATCAGCTGTAAAAGCTAAAATGAAATTAGATGAAGAAGAAGTAAAGAAACTTATGGATAAATTGTTAGAATTGCCAAATCCATTTACTTGTCCACATGGTAGACCAACAGCAATAAAAATGACTAAATATGATTTGGAGAAAAAATTTAATAGGAGATAGTAAATGAAATCTAAAGTTGTAGTTATTGTTGGACCAACTGCATCTGGGAAAACTGCATTGTCAATTGAACTTGCAAAAAAAATAAATGGAGAAATTGTATCTGCAGATTCCATGCAAATATATAAAGATATGAATATAGGTACAGCAAAAGTTACAAAAGAAGAAGCACAAAATATAAAACATTATTTAATAGATTGTGTATCTCCAGAAAAAAGATACACTGTTTCAGATTTTAAAAAAGATAGTGAAATAGCAATACAAGAAATTTTATCAAAAAATAAAATACCTATTATAGTTGGTGGTACAGGATTATATGTTAATTCTTTGATATATGGAATTGAATATCAAGATATGAAATATGATGAAAAATATAGAAATGAATTAATGAAAAAAGCTGAAACTACAGAAGGTTTAAAAGAACTTTATAAAAAAGCAATTGAAATTGATCCAGAAGCTATGAAAAAAATAAGTGAAAATGATAAAAAAAGAATAGTTAGAATTTTAGAGATTTATAAAGCAACTGGAAAAACAAAAACAGAACAAGAAATATTATCTAAACAAACAAAAATAAAATATGATTTTAAAATTTTTGGAATAGCTTATGATAGAGAAAAACTTTATAATAGGATAAATCAAAGAGTAGATATAATGATTGAGCAAGGGTTAGAAGATGAAGTTAGAAATTTAATTTTAAAATATTCAAAATTTCCAACAGCAATGCAAGGATTAGGATACAAAGAAGTTGTTCAATATTTTGATGGACAGTTAACAAGAGAAGAAATGATTGAGAAAATAAAACAAGAATCAAGAAGATATGCAAAACGACAATTAACTTGGTTTAAAAGAAATGAAAATATTATTTGGCTTAATGGGGAAAACAAATTATCTGATAATATAGATATTATTATGAAGGAGTTATAGTGAAAGAAACACAAGTTAGAGCTAGTAAAATTAAAATAATAATAACAGTAATTTTTATGGCAGTTGTAATTATTTTAGTTACAAATAGTACTAAAATATTTAAAAATCCAACAGATATATATGTTGTTTCAAATGGTTCTTTATCTGATGAAGAAATGTCAGAAGGATATATAATTAGAGATGAAACGGTTTTACAAGGCGAAAATTATAAAAATGGAATGGTACAAGTTCTTTCAGATGGAGAAAGAGTTGCAAAATCTGAAATTGTTTTTAGATATTATTCTAATAGTGAAGAATCAATTTTAAATGAAATAGCAAAATTAGATGAAGAAATAAGTGAAATTATTGAAAATAGCGGAATGAATTTACCTTCAAGCGATATAATTAGTATAGAAAAACAAATAGAAACAACAGTTGATTCAATGTATGATGTAAATTATTTACAAAAAATTCAGGAGAATAAAAATAAAATTGAAGCATATATATCTAAGAAGGCACAAATTACTGGAACATTAAGTCCATCAGATTCGTATGTAAAACAATTAACAGATAAAAGAAATGAATTAGAAAAAGAAATAGAAAATGGATCTGAAATAATGTATGCACCAATATCTGGTATGGCATCATACAGAGTTGATGGATTGGAAAATATTTTATTATCTGATAATTTTGATTATTTAAGTACAGAATTATTAAATAGTTTTGATTTAAAAGTAGGAGCTGTTGTGCCTTTAAGTAGCGAAAAAGGAAAAATTGTTAATAATTTTGAATGCTATATAGCAACACCTATTAACTCTGAAAAGTCAATGCTAGCTAAAGTTGGGGACAAGATTACTTTAAGATTATCAAATTCTGATGAAGTGGAAGCTGAAATAGTTTATATTAAAGAAGAAAATGAAAATAGAATAATAGTTTTTAAAATACAAGAAGATGTTTCTGAACTTATAGAATATAGAAAAATATCCTTTGATATTATTTGGTGGAAATATTCAGGTTTGAAGATAAGTAATGCATGTTTAAATGAAGAAAATAATATTTCTTATGTGGAAAAAAATGAAACAGGATTTATTGAGAAAATTCCAATTAAAGTTTTAAGACAGAATGATACTTATTCGATTGTAGAAAATTATAGTAATGATGAATTAGCACAATTAGGTTATAGTGAAGAAGAAATTGATAACATAACTAAAATAAAATTATATGATGAAATAATATTACACTAGTCATACAAAAATTACAAGAAAATTACAGAAAAATTATTTTTTAATAACAAATGATAAAATTGGGAAAAAATGCTTGACTTTATGGAAAAATAGATAGATACTATATACATACTAAGCTACAAATGAAGAGAAAAAATTAGGAGGTCTTTAGAAAAAATGGCAGGAACATCATCAATAAAAAAATTAGTTGATTTTATATGGGGAGAACCAGAGGATTCTCAAGAAGAACCTGAAGAAGAAAATGTATATAGCAATGACTATGCAGAAGACTATGATAATGAAGAAGAAAACGAAGCAGAAGAAAATGTAGGTTTCTTCAAGAAAAGAAAAAATATTGTGCAAATGCCACAAACTCAACAAATAAAAATGAAAATTGCTAAGCCAACTAATTTTGATCAGGCTAGTGAAGTAATTATGCAACTAAAAGCAAAAAATGCAGTAGTTTTAAACTTAGAATATGTAAGCAAAGATGTTGCTAGAAGAATTGTAGATGCTGTTTGTGGTGCTGTTCAAGCTTTAGATGGAAATATGGAAAAAGTATCTAATTCTATATTTGTTGTAGCACCATATAATTATGATATAATTAATGAAATTGCAAAAGAAAAAATCGAAAGTAAGTTCTCTACTCCATGGATAAAATAGCAATTAGGAGGAAAGGAAATGTTAACACCTTTAGATATAGAAAACAAACGATTTTCAAAAACATTAAAAGGTTACAATGTTGATGAAGTTGATGACTTTTTGGATCAACTTACTATAGACTACGAAAAATTATATAAAGAGAATGCAGAATTAAAAGAGCAATTAGAATTAGGAAAAAAAGATTTAGAACATTACAAAAATGTTGAACGTACTCTTCAAAACACATTAGTTATGGCACAAACAACAGCCGAAGATATAAAAACAAATGCTCAAGAAAGAGCAAGTCAAATAATAAGAGATGCTCAAAGCGAAGCAAAAAGAGCAACAGAAACAATTACACAAGAAGAATATGAAATAAGAAAAAGAACAGAAGAACTAAAAAGACAATTCGATGTTTATAAAAGAAAAATGGAAGCTTTATTATTATCTCAACTAGAATTGTTACAAGATAAAAATGATGAAGAATAATATATAAAATAATTTGAGTGCAAATGAAGCACTCTTTTTTTATTTTTATTATATATAATATAGTAATTTTATAAAAAAGAGATATATTTAACTTATAAACATAAAAGTATTTAAAAATTTCATAAAAGTCTTGTTAAATCGAGATTACAAAAGAATTAAGTATGTATTACAATTGTGTTAATCTTATTGACTTATGTAATTTTTGGAATAAAATATTATATATAGTATAATTGTGTACATAGGAGTTATATGAGAATAATAAGTGGTAGCTTAAGGGGAACAAAATTATTTACTTTAGAAGGTGAAAATACTAGACCAACTTTAGATAGAGTAAAAGAAGCACTTTTTAGTAAAATAAATTATTCTTTACCAGAAGCAAAAGTGCTAGACTTATTTTCTGGTAGTGGTGCATTAGCTTTAGAATCTTTAAGTAGAGGTGCTAAAATTTCTTATTTATGTGATTCTTCACGAGAAGCTATGAAAATAATAAAACAAAATGTTGAAAAAACTAGAACACAAGATAAAACAATTTTACTAAATTGCGATTTTGAAAAAGCATTACAACATTTTAAAGAAAATAAAATTAAATTTGATATAGTATTTTTAGACCCACCATATAAAACAAACTTTGCTGAAATTTCTGCAAAAGAAATAATAGAAAATGATTTGTTGGAAGAAAATGGAATTATTATTTTAGAAACAGATAATAAAGATAAAGTAATAGAAAATTTAGATTTAAGTTTACTAAAGATAAAAGATATAAAGAAATACGGAAGAATATATCTTCTATTTTTAGGAAAGAATATATAAAATTTTAAAATAATTTTGTATATTTGGAAAGGAATGAAAAAAGATGGAAATCTTTGCACTACTAGAAGCCTTGGAAGATATCTTAGAAAAAAGCAAAACATTGCCTTTTACAGAAAAGAGTATTGTTGAAAAGGATCAGTTTTTAGATATAATTAAAGAGATAAGACTTAGATTACCAGATGAATTAAAACAAGCAAAATGGATAAAGGAAGAGCGTGAAAGAATTATTAGTGAAGCTCAAAAAGATGCTAATGATATTGTAAAAGAAGCAGAAAATAGAATTATTTCTATGATTGATGAACATGAAATAACTAGAAAAGCTTATGATAAAAAAACAGAAATAATAGCTGATGCAAATGAAATGTATAGAGAAATTACTCAGGGTACAAATACATATGTTGATGGAATTTTAGCTAATATTGAAAGTAGTATGATGGAATTAGGAAAAACATTAAACAATGTAGAGATATCTGTCCAAAATGCATTAGAAACAATACAAAATAATAGAAAAGAGTTGAAATAATGAAGGCCAGAATCAAAATCAATTAAAATTGATTCTGATTTTGGCTTTTATTATTAAAAAGTAAATCCAATTTAGGAGGATGTAGCATTGGGAAGAAAAAGAAAAACAAGTAAAGAATCAAGCAGTAGAAGAAGAAATTCAAATTTAAATATAGATTTAGCAGTAATAATATTATTTGTTGTTAGTATATTGCTGTTTATTTTAATATATGGTGAAAAAGGTGTTATAGGGGAAGTATTAAGTCCAGCTTTAGGAGGAATTATAGGTTTTATAAAATATTTAATTCCGATTGGATTTATGGCACTTGCTATTTTTACAGCAAAAGAAGATAAAAACTATATTACATCTAAAATAATTCAATTTGCTATTTTGCTTTCTTGTTTTGCTGCAACAATGTCTATATATCAAATTTCAAAAGGAGTAATTAATTTAGAATTAGAATTTAATAATATTATAGAAGTAGCTTATGATTTAGGTGTGAAAAATATAGGTGGAGGAACTGTAGGTGTTGTTATTGCTTTTCCACTTGTAAAATTATTAGGAATGTTTGGAGCAGCAATTACAACAGCTGGAATAGTTGCAGTATTGTTTGTTTTCACTTTTGGATTACATCCATCAGAAATTTTTGCAGATCTTTTAGATTTAATAAATGCTAGAAAAGAAAGACGTGATGAAGAAATTCTTGAAAGACGTGAACAAAGAAGAGCAAGTAGAAGAGAAAAATTAGATAATGATGATGAAGATGAGGAAAATGATGATGATGATATTCAATTAGATTTAATGGATCACAATGGAAAACCAAAAACTTCATTATCTAGTTTTGATGAAGATGAAATAACAATTAATTTAAATAATGAAGAAGAATCAGAAGTAGAAGAAAAAGTTAAAAAAGGAAAATTAATAAATTTATTTGGAAAAAATAAAAAAATAAGTGATCCAGATGAAATAGAAGCAAATATATATAAAGAAACAGCAAAAGCACAAGAAGAAAATTCTCGTAATAATATGGAAGATGCTTTATTCACTGTAGAAGAAGAACAAAAAGAAAGTAAAACTAAAGCAGTATTAAAATTAGAACATACAATTTCTGTAGAAGATGAAAATTATGAATATCCACCTACAAGTTTACTCGGAAAAAGTTCTAAAAAGAGTAATAAAACTGGAGCAAAAGCATTAACAGAGAAAGCAACACAACTTCAAAGAACATTACATAGTTTTGGTGTATCTGCAAAAGTAGAAAATATTTCAGTAGGTCCAGCAATAACTAGATATGAATTAAAACCGGCAGAAGGTGTTAGAGTAAGTAAAATTGCAAACTTGGCTGATGATATTGCTTTAAATTTAGCAGCTGAAAGTATAAGAATTGAAGCTCCAATACCTGGAAAACAAGCTGTTGGTATAGAAATACCAAATAAAGAAAAAGAATCAGTTCCTTTAAGAGATGTTATAGAAAGTGATGAATTTGAAGATAATAATTCTAAATTAACTGTTGGACTTGGAAAAGATGTTGCAGGAAGTGTAGTATTAGCAGATATTGCAAAGATGCCACATGTTTTAATAGCAGGTTCTACAGGTTCTGGTAAATCTGTGTGTATTAATACAATAATAACAAGTATAATATATAATGCAAAGCCTAGTGAAGTAAAACTTGTTATGGTTGATCCAAAAGTTGTTGAACTTTCTGTATATAATGGAATACCACATTTATTAATACCAGTAGTAACAGATCCTAGAAAGGCAGCGGGAGCACTTGCTTGGGCTGTTCAAGAAATGGATAACAGATATAATTTATTTGCTGAAAAGGGTGTTAGAGATTTAAAAGGATATAATAATGCAGTAGAAAATTCTTCAGAAGAAACTAGTGGAAAATTACCACAAATTGTAATTATAATAGATGAGCTTGCAGATTTAATGATGGTTGCGGCAAAAGAAGTAGAAGATTCAATTTGTAGATTAGCTCAAAAAGCTAGGGCTGCTGGAATGCATTTGGTGGTTGCAACTCAAAGACCATCAGTAGATGTTATTACAGGATTAATTAAAGCTAACATTCCTTCAAGAATAGCATTTGCCGTATCTTCACAAATAGATTCAAGAACAATTTTAGATCAAGTAGGTGCAGAAAAATTATTAGGTAAAGGTGATATGTTATTTTATCCTGCTAGTGCATCAAAACCTATTAGAGTACAAGGTGCATTTGTTTCTGATAGTGAAGTAGAAAAAATTGTTGATTTTATAAAATCAAATGGTGTGGCAACATATAATGAAGATATTTTAGAAGAAATAGAAAAATCAAATAAATCAGAAGGACAAATGGAAAAAGAAGCTGAAGAAGATGATACAGATCCATTATTAATGGATGCAATAGATACAGTAGTTGAAATTGGTCAAGCATCAACTTCATTTATACAAAGAAGATTCAAAGTTGGTTATGCAAGAGCTGGAAGAATTATAGATCAAATGGAAGCAAGAGGAATTATTTCTGGTTACGAAGGTAGTAAACCAAGACAAGTATTAATTACTAAAGAGAGATTAGAAGAACTTAAAATGTCAAAACCAGTAGAAGTGCAAGAAGAAAATGAATAAAATAAATGAAATAAAGGAGGACTTTTATGGGATTATTTTCTAAATTAAAAGATTATCATGTTGAATTAGAAGAAATTTTAGATAAAAAATATTTTTCATCAAACATTAAAAGTCTTCTTTTTAGTATGATTTATAAATTAGAAGTTTCCTATGAAGATTTTCAAAAAGTAAAAAAATCAGTTAGAACAAAGGAAGATTTTTTAAATGAAATTATAGAAGTAATAAGATTATATTGTGATAATATTAAAGTAGTAGAGCCTGATTCAGATCAGGCTAAATTGCTTATTAAAAACAAAGTAACAGCTCTTACAAATGAAAAAGAAAGAAGTATTTTATCATATCCAACAGAAAATGCTTTATTATATGCAATTTCTGATATATCTCCTAAATACTTTTATATTAATGAAGAATTTCCTTTAAAAAATCTTTTACAAAATTTTCTTGTAAATGGATATGTTTTTAATAATATGGAAATTTTAAGAGATTTTAATGGTTGGTCATGGAGCAAAAGTTATGATAAAAATTTTGAATACATTGATAATTTAATTTATCAAAACTTATTAGTAATTTTAGGTGAAAAATTTCTTTATGAATGGAGAACTTATGGTTCAACTAGAAAAGATTTTTTAGATGAAGCTAAGCAATTTATAAAATATTTTACTAATAATGATAAATATTTAAAAAATTTATATAAAGTAGTATATCTGGCTTCAAGTGAGAAAGATAGAGAAAAAATAGATGAAAACTTGAAAGTAAAAGCTAAAATGCTAAAAAGAATGGAAAATAAAATTAAATTCATTGAAGACTCTAAAAATAGAAAAAAGATACTTAATAAAAAACTTCAAAGAATTGATTTAGCATTAAACGAGAAAAAAATTTTATTAAAAGAATTGAAAAAAGTAAATGAAAAATTAGAAGAAGGCAAAAAAATAAAAACAGTTTCAACTTATAGAAAAAGACTTGAAAAAGAAAGGAAAAAATATTTAGATGAAATAAATCAGTTAGATTACATTTTAATACCAGCAAATTTTTTGCATGAGAAAAAAATATTAGAAGAAACTCTTAATTTTTATAAATGTAAGGAAAGTTTTGACGAAATTTTAATTGATTGGCAAAAAGAATTTTTATATTTTTTAGATAAGAAATTAAGTAAAATGAAAACAAGAGATGAAATAATAGACATATTATATGAAATTAGATATTATAGCAAATTAAAAATCTCAAAAGAAATTTTTGTTTCAGATATTGAAGAAATAGAAAATTTGATTGATAAAATATTAAAAAAAGCAATAACTAAGTTATGTAAATTAGGAGCTATGAAAATTTTTAGTATGGATATCAATTTAAATTTTGAAATTATAAAGTATGCACTAGATACTGAAATTATGGAATTAGAAACAATAAAATTGGCTTTTAAAAGTGATGATGAAGGACTTATTATAAGAGTTTTCGATAAAGATGCTTTTGAAAAGCAAGGAAGAAAAAGAACAAAAATAACAAATAACCTTTTAGAAGTTAAAGAAAATAGGAAAATAAAATTATTTAATTAGAATTTGGAGGTAAAAATGAAAATAACTTTTTTAGGAGCAGCAAGAACAGTTACTGGTTCTAATTTTTTAGTAGAAACTAATGGAAAAAAATTCCTAGTAGATTGTGGTATGTATCAGGGAAAAATAACTGATTCATTAGATAATTCAGATCCTTTTGCTTTTGATATATCAGAAATAGATTTTATGTTATTAACTCATGCTCATATAGATCACTCTGGAAGAATTCCTAAGTTATATAACGAAGGATATAGAAATCCTATATATGCTACAAAAGCAACATGTGATTTATGTGAAATAATGCTTCCTGATAGTGGTCATATACAAGAAGTAGAAATTGAGTGGAAAAATAGAAAAAGAATGAGAGATAATAAAGAACCATTACCTCCTTTATATACTGCTGAAGAAGCATATAAATGTTTAGAGATTTTTAAACCAGTAAATTATGATGAAATAGTAGATATTGATGATAGTATTAGTGTACGTTTTAATGATGCTGGGCATATGCTTGGCTCTGCAATTATAGAAATATGGATTACTGAAAATGGAAAAACAAAAAAATTAGTATTTACTGGAGATTTAGGAAATAATGATTTACCACTTTTAGATTCTCCTACAATGATAAGTAATGCAGACTATCTTATAATGGAATCAACTTATGGTGGTAGATTGCATATGAGAAATGATGATAAAGCTAAAATGTTTTTAGATATTGTTTCAGAAACTTTAGATAATGGTGGAAGAGTAATAATACCATCATTTGCAGTAGGTAGAACGCAAGAAATATTATATGAGCTTGATAAATTAAAAGATGATTTAGGACAAGATGAAGATTTTGCAAGAAAATATGAAACAATAATGAATACACCTGTTTATGTTGATAGTCCTCTTGCAATTTCAGCAACTGAAGTATTTAAGAAAAATACAGAATTATTTGAAGATGAAATTCAAGAAAAAATAAAAAGAGGAGATAATCCATTAGAATTCAGAGGATTGCAATTTACAAGAACTGCTGATGAATCAAAAGAATTAAATGAAGATACAAGACCTGCAATAATTTTATCTGCTAGTGGAATGTGTGATGTAGGAAGAATAAAACATCATCTAAAACATAATTTATGGAATCCAAATAGCACAATTTTATTTGTAGGATATCAAGCACCAGGAACGTTAGGAAGAACTATAGTAGATGGAGCTAAAAAAGTTAAAATATTTGGAGAAGAAATAGCTGTAAATGCTAGAATAGAATATATAGAAGGATATTCAGGACATGCAGATCAAACATGGCTTTTAAATTTCATATATTCATTTACTAATCCACCTAAGCATGTATTTTTAGTTCATGGAGAGCCAGAAGGACAAGATATTTTAAAACAAAAAATAGAAGAAACAAGTGAATGTAATGTTATAATACCAGAATTTTGTGATAGTTATGAGCTAACAGATGATAAACCAATTTTAGTTGAAACAAATAGAAAAGTTGAAAATTATAAAAATGAATTTAAACGTTTAGATTTAATTGAAAAGATTGAAGAATTAAAAGAAAATATTGCAGATATGGAAAGTGTAATAATGAATAAAAATATTGATGCACCAGACAATGATTTACGAAGCTTAGAAGATAGAGTAAAGGATATACAGAAACAAATTAAGGATTTAATGCAATAATATATAAGTGGAGATAAAAAATGGAAAAAAAGCAAATTAAAATAACACTAACAACATGGATAAAATTTTTTGTTGGATTTTGTATGGTAGCTGTGCTAGCGATTGTTTTAATTGCTTATAAATATTCTACTACAAAAGATACAGTTAAGGGTTTAAATAATTCAGAAAAAGAAAATTATGAAAGTGTTAATAATATAGATGAAAATTGTCAAAATGAAAAAGATGTAAGTTATGAAAGTAATAATGATGTAACTGAAAGTTCTGAAAAAAATGGAGAAGATTTATTAAATAGAATACAAAGTGATATTCGAAATTTTGAAAAACCAATAATATACATATACCCAGAAAAAGAAATTGAAGTAGAAGTAAAACTAGGAAGACCAGAAAATCTAACAGCAACTTATCCAAAATATAAGAATAATCAAGGTTGGAAAGTGCTTGCAAAACCAAATGGAGAGTTAACAGACTTAAAAACAGGAAGGAATTTATATGCACTTTATTGGGAAGGAAAGAAAAATAAAAACGTTGATAATAATTTTAAAGAAGGATTTATAGTAGAAGGAGAAAACACAGCAAAATTTTTAGAAGAAAAATTATCTATATTAGGATTAAATGAAAGAGAAACAGAAGAGTTTATAATATATTGGTTACCACAAATGGAAGGTAATAAATATAATTACATAAGATTTGAAAGCAAAGAAGAAATAAATGAAAATATGCCTTTAGAAGTTAATCCAAAACCAGAAACATTAATAAGAGTAATGATGGAATGGAAAGGATTAAATGAGAAAATAGAAATAAAAGAGCAAGAATTAGAAAAAGTACAAAGAGAAGGATATACAATAGTAGAATGGGGAGGAACAGTATTAAACTGAAAAAATAAGTGTGTATTTTTTGATAGAATAAATTATAAAAAATACTTGAAAAAACATTATAATTAAATAACATGTGATACAGGTATAAAAAGGAGTGCAGTATGAAAATATTAAAAGTAATTTTGATAATAATTTTAATATTCTTGTTTTTTAGCAATTGTTCTTTATCGTATATTTCTTATGATGAAGAAACAGAAGGGGTATTGTATGAAAAACAAATGCATTATATTATGATTAAGTCAATAATACGTGAGTTAAATAATATATTACACTTTATTATTATTATAATTGGTATAAGTATGATTTTATATACTATTTTCATAAAATTTATATTACCCAATAAGATAAAAAAAATACAAAATAACAATAATGAATATTCTGAAGAAAATTTAAAAAAGGTGCAATTAAAAATAGAAAATTTTAAAAATAAAGAATCTTGGTATGTTTTTAAAATATGTATAATAATAGTGCTTTATTTTGTGACTTTTGTAATCAATCTTGTTACTAGTATGGCTAATTAGTAAAATCATTTAAAGAGTGGAGAAAAAATGGAAAATAATTTAGAAGAAAATATGAAAAATGTTGAAGAAAAAAAAGAAAATATTGCAGAAGAAAATTTAGAAACAAAAGAAGATAGTATTGAAGAAGATTTAAATTTAGATGATGTGTTACCAAAAAAACAAATTAAAATAACGCTAACAACATGGATAAAATTTTTTGTTGGATTTTGTATGGTAGCTGTGCTAGCGATTGTTTTAATTGCTTATAAATATTCCACTATGAAAGATACAGTTAAGGGTTTAAATAATGAAGAAAAAGAAAATTATGAAAGTGTTTCTACTCCTGCTGATATCAAGGCAGATTATTTTTATAAACCAATAATATACATATACCCAGAAAAAGAAATTGAAGTAGAAGTAAAACTAGGAAGACCAGAAAATCTAACAGCAACTTATCCAAAATATAAGAATAATCAAGGTTGGAAAGTGCTTGCAAAACCAAATGGAGAGTTAACAGACTTAAAAACAGGAAGGAATTTATATGCACTTTATTGGGAAGGAAAGAAAAATAAAAACGTTGATAATAATTTTAAAGAAGGATTTATAGTAGAAGGAGAAAACACAGCAAAATTTTTAGAAGAAAAATTATCTATATTAGGATTAAATGAAAGAGAAACAGAAGAGTTTATAATATATTGGTTACCACAAATGGAAGGTAATAAATATAATTACATAAGATTTGAAAGCAAAGAAGAAATAAATGAAAATATGCCTTTAGAAGTTAATCCAAAACCAGAAACATTAATAAGAGTAATGATGGAATGGAAAGGATTAAATGAGAAAATAGAAATAAAAGAGCAAGAATTAGAAAAAGTACAAAGAGAAGGATATACAGTAGTAGAATGGGGAGGAACTAAATTAAGTTAAGGAGAAAATATGAATACAAAATATTTTAATGATGGAGTAATAGGAAATAATAAAATAAAAGCGAGTTTCACAAAAACAGGAGAAATGATAAGACTTCTTTATGGTGGAGCAGATTACAAACAGTTCTTAGATTTTTTTCATACAGGTGTAAAAATAAATGATTCTGCTTTAATTTATTTACATAATGATATAAATAATCTTTATTCACAAGAATATATAGAAAAAACTAATATTTTAAGAACAGAAATATTTAATACTTATTTTAAAACAAGAATTACACAGATTGACTTTGTTCCAATAGAAGAAAATATTTTAGTAAAAAAATATGTAATAAAAAATGAAAACAATATTGATTTAAATATAAACTTTTTGATATATTCAAAAATATTAACAAATTTAAATAATGATACAGCAGGATTTGTAAAAAATAATGCATTAATTCAATATAATCATGATTTTTCAGTATGTACATTTTCTAAACAAAATTTGTTAAGTAAACAAGTAAATGGTGCAAACAATACAATTTCAAGTGGAATTATAAGTGGAAAAGATTATGTTGGAATGTCATCAGATTCTGCAATTAGTTATGATTTGGAAAATATTAAACCAGGAGAAGAAAAAGAATTAATTATTTTTGTATTAGTAAATAAAAATAAAGAAAAAGATATTTTAATAAAATTAGATGATGAATTAAATAGAATAAAAAATTTAAATGTCAATAATTTAGAAGAAAATACAATTAACTTTTGGAGAAACTATGTAAAAGAGCATGATAAATTAAAAATTAATAATAAAGAATTAAGTGAGAAAATTAAACAAATTTATAATAGAACAATTTTATTATTTCCACTTCTTATAAATGAAAAAACAGGTGGAATTTCAGCTGGAATAGAAGTAGATGAATCTAGAACTAAATGTGGTAGATATTCTTATTGTTGGCCTAGAGATGCCGTTTTTATTACAGAAGCTTTAGATATTGTAGGAATGAGTGATGAAGCAAATAAATTTTATTCTATTTTTTGCAAAATGACTCAAAGTAAAAATGGAATGTGGGAACAAAGATTTTTTACTGATGGAAGATTAGCACCTTGTTGGGGATATCAAATAGATGAAACAGCAAGCGTAATATTTGGTTCTTATGCTCATTATAAATTTATGAAAGACATAAATTTTTTGAAAAATAATTTAAAAATGTATGAAAACGCAATAACTTTTTTACAAAATTATATAGATAATTTATTTGAAAATAAGGAAACAATGCCAAAAAGTTATGATTTATGGGAAGAATTTGAAGGTGTTTCTTTATACTCAATTTCAGCGATTTATGCAGCTTTTAAATCAATGACAAGAATATATGATAAATTAAAGGCTTTATATTCTGAAAATTCTACAAAATTTAAAAGTATATTAAAAAAAGAAAAAGTATTAGAAAAATATATAAAAGAAATAAAAGAATATTGCAAAAATAATTTTTATGATGAAGAAAAAAAATCATATGTTAGAAATAATGTAGATAAAAAAATAGATATAAGTTTATTAGGAAGTATAGTTCCATTTCAAATGTTTTCAAAAGATGAAAAAGAAGTTATAAATACAATTGAAAAAATAAATATGACTATAAGAACATATACAGGTGGCTATGTGCGTTATGAAAATGATGGATATATGGGAGGATATAATCCATGGCCTATTGCAACTTTGTGGATGGCGTGGTATTATTTAGAGGCAAATGAAAAAGATAAAGCATTAGAATTATTCAATTTTGTTACTAATTCTGCATCAAATAATGGATTTTTAGGAGAACAAGTTAATAATGATGAAATGAAACCATCTTGGGTTATAGGTTTAACTTGGAGTCATGCAATGTATGTGTTAATATTAGATAAAATATTAAATAAAGGTTTTATTTAATATTTGGTAAATTTTGCTGGATATATCAAAATGAATAATTAGAAAATGTTTTACTTAATAAAAAATTATAGAAAAGGAGAATTTATGGCAAAAAAAGCTAGTACAGTATTTGTTTGTAACAATTGTGGATATGAATCAAGCAAATGGCTTGGAAAATGTCCAGCATGTGGCGAATGGAATTCTTTTGTAGAAGAAAAAGCAATAACTGTTACAGGTTCTTCTAAAGATAAGGCTAAATCTAAAGCAGAGGTTGTAAAATTAAATGAAGTCATAAAAAAAGACACTTTTAGAATAAAAACTGATGTTGCAGAATTAGATAGAGTATTAGGAGGAGGATTCGTTACTGGTTCTCTTACTCTTTTACGGTGGTGAACCAGGAATTGGAAAGTCAACTTTAATACTTCAAATTTGTAATAATATAAAAGTAGATGGAAATATTTTATATGTTTCAGGTGAAGAATCGGCAGAACAAATAAAAAGCAGAGCAGATAGACTCGGAATAAAAAAAGATAATTTGTTGTTTTTAGCTGAAACAGATATAGATAACATTGAACTTGCATTAGAAAAAACAGATGCAAAATTTGTTATTATAGATTCTATTCAAACTATATATTCAGATGAAATTACATCAGTGGCAGGAAGTGTAAGTCAGGTAAGAGAAATAACTGCTAGAATTATGAAAATGTGCAAGCAAAAAGAAATTACAACAATTATAATTGGACATGTTACCAAAGATGGAAACATAGCAGGTCCAAGAGTTTTAGAGCATATGGTAGATACGGTGTTATATTTAGAAGGAGAAAGATATTTTTCTTATAGAATTTTACGTGGTGTAAAAAATAGATTTGGTTCTACAAATGAAATAGGAATGTTTGAAATGCAAAATGAAGGGTTAGTAGAAGTAAAAAATCCTTCTGAACTTCTTATTTCAGAAAGAGATGGAAATCCATCTGGTTCTGTAATTGTTGTAAGCTTGGAAGGAACAAGACCATTAGTGCTTGAACTTCAAGCATTATCTACACCAACAATTTTTGGAATGCCTAGAAGAAATGCAAGCGGTATTGATTACAATAGATTAACACTTCTTATGGCAGTTTTAGAGAAAAGGGCTGGAATGAATTTAGGTTCACAAGATGTTTATATAAATTTAGTTGGTGGAATTAAAATAAATGAACCAGCACTTGATTTAGGAATTGTTTTAGCTTCTGCTTCAAGTTTTAAAAATATTAGTATAAAAGAAGATGTAGTAGTTATTGGTGAAGTTGGTTTAACAGGAGAAATTAGAAGTGTTAATATGATTGAAAAACGTATTAAAGAAGCAGAAAAATTAGGATATAAAACTTGTATAATTCCAGAAAGTAATAAAAAACTATTGAAAGAAAATTTTAAATTAGATATAATAGGTGCGAAAAATATTATTGATGCTATGAAATATTTAGGATTAAAATAATATAAAGATACATAAGATTTAGGAGGAAAAAATGGGTAAAAAAATACAATTTGTTATATGGATTATTATTATGGTAGCGGTTTTGGCATTAATAGGAGCATATGGATATTTCACATATCTTAGATTTACGGAAAAAACAACACATCCAGAAGCTACTTTTGAAATTGAAAATTATGGAACTGTGAAAATGGAATTATATCCAGAATATGCACCAAATACAGTTGCTAATTTTATAAAATTAGTAGAAAAAGGATACTATAATAATAAAGTTTTTTATGGTAAAGATGATATTTGTATATATGTTGGTAGAAATTCAGCAGGAGAAATGGAAAAGCCAAAACTAAGTTTAATAAAAGATGGAATTGAACCAGATTCAGATGCTGATTATGAATATACAATAAAGGGAGAATTTATTGCAAACGAATTTGAACAAAACACATTAAGACATGAAAAAGGAATTGTTACATTAATAAGAGAAAATTATTCACAATATTTATCAAATTTAAATGAGGAAAGCTATAATTCTGGATCTTCTCAATTAGGAATAATGATGAGTGATGATTCAAAAAATCTAAATGGTGCATATGCTGCATTTGCTAGAATAACAGAAGGTATGGATGTATTAGAAAAAATGTATAATGAAGCAGAAATGAAACCAGCTCCAACCGAAGAAGAAGCACAAACTGCAACAGATGACATTAATCAATTTGCAACATATCCAGTAATTACTTCTGCTACTGTTGATACACATGGAGTAAATTATGGAGATCCAGTTGTTCAAGAAGCTTTTGATTATGAATCTTATATGTATAATTTAATGAGTTCTAATTACTCTAATTAATTAAATTATTAATAAAATATAATAGGACTTCTTTAAATGAAGTAAAACCTCTAAAGATAAAGTAATGTAATTTAAATTAGAGGTAATGTTCTTCATAAAAGATGTCCTTTTTATATAAGTGAGAAAATATATGAAAGAAAACGGAATTACTTTAATTAAATTTTTTATAATTATTTTAATTATTTTAGTACTTATTACGATTTGTGTAAGTACTATTAGTGATTCCTATAAAATATATAATTTAAAAAGATATGTATCTGAAATGACTTTAATTCAAGAAAAAATAAATCAAATTAGAAATGATTATAAAGTTTGGGAAAATTATAATCCGAATGAAACAGGAAATTTTTATAGTTATCTTCAAAGTTTGAATTTTATAAATGCTAGTAGTGCATCTAATATATATATTGATAAATTTAATAAAATTATTGATGATTTAAATAAAAATGATTTAAAATATTGGAACAAAAATGCAGATTCTATAATTACAAATTATTACTATTTTGATCCAGCAAGGATAGAAAAAAATTTTGGAATAAATGATTCAAATTTATATATAATAATAAATTTTTACACAGGAAATGTTATTTCTAGAGATGGAATAGAAGATGTAAAGAATAAAAAAATTATATATAGAGGGTATGATTCTTCAATTGGAAATAAATTAGTAATAAATAATATTTATAATGATGATATTAAAACAGAAATAAAAATAATAGAAAATAGAGGACTAAAACAAACAGTAAAAATATCCTTGTTATCAGATGATATAAAGACTTTACCTAATATATCTGAAATTTATTATTTTTCAAATAAGAATGAAGAAATTAGAAAAAAGTGTAGTATGTTACCAGATTATAGATATATTGAAACTGAAAAATCCGCATATTTTACAATAGAAACATCTGGTGAATATGAATTTATAATCGAAGATACAAATTTTATACAATACTCAGCAATTAGAAAAAGTTTCAAATTATGTAATCCACCAATTTTAAATGATGAAATGACAGGAATATATTGGAATGGTGATGAAGAAAAAGAAATAGAAGGAATTTACGATAGTAATTGGTATAATTATTCTGAAGATGAATTAAAAATGGCAAATGCTAAAACAACAGATGGGATTTATTGGGTTTGGATTCCTAGATTTATTTATAGAGAAACAGAAGAAGGAACTCAATTGGAATTTGTTTATGATAAATCTAGTACACCAACTACAAATTTATTAAGCAATGTTTATAAGGTTCAAGAAGCTTTTTCAGAAAATGGAGAAATTACAGGATATTGGATAGCAAAATTTCAATCTAATAGTGAAGATAGTGTAATTATAAAACCAGGATTAACTTTAGCAATTACAGACAAAACAAGAGCTACACAAAATTCTGAAAAATATTTAAATGATAATAAATTATACTCAATCTTACCAACTTTAAATAAATTAAATGCTATTATCATATTAGCAAATTCTTATGATATTGAAATTGTAAATGATTTAGTAAGTTATGCTGGTGGTTCTACTAATGAATTAGGATATATGGATAATGTAAAATATTCTTCTTCAAATAATATATATGGCGTTTATGATGTTATAACTTCTGAAAATGAACTTTTGCAAGAATCAAAACCAAACGAGAAGGGAAGATTTAGACCAGTATTAATGCCAAAATAAAATGGAGATATAAATATGATAAAAATTCTACAAAGTAAAAAAATTAATTGTATATTATTAGCTTTAGCTTTTTCATTTAATTTATTTGTTTTTGCACCATTAGAATTTTATTATTCTAATGTATTTGACCTATGGTTTAATATTGATTACATATTACCATTAATAATTATAGCTGGAGTTTTTGTATTTATTAGTGTTTTACTTATAACAATTTTCACGAAAAATCGAGTACATAAAATAATATGTAAAATAGTATTTTTATTAACTGTATCTTTATATATCCAAGGAAATTATTTGAATATAGGTTATGAAGTATTAAACGGAAATGATGTTGATTGGAATTCTATGATTTTTAAGGGAATAATAAATACAGTAATATGGATAGCTATACTAGTAATACCATTTTTTATAAAATTATTTGATGATGAAAAAATATATAGAGTTATATTTAATATAATTTGTATGTTAATTATATTAATTCAAATTTTTACATTAATAACTGTAATATGTATAGATTATTTATCAAGTAATGCTCACAATAAAATAATAAATTCATCTTTTTATATGGATACAAGCAATATATTTAATTTATCTAAAAATAAAAATATAGTTGTTTTCATTTCAGATACTTTTGAAGG
Source organism: uncultured Clostridia bacterium (assembly GCA_947627185.1). GTDB lineage: Bacteria > Bacillota > Clostridia > TANB77 > CAG-508 > Scatovivens. The sequence continues at coordinate 110,785 of CANQVF010000002.1, forward strand.
AACTTATATGAATGAAATATTAGAAAAATATCCAGAATTTAAAGAAAAATTAAAAGATTTTATTTATTTTGATAATACAACGACGGCATCATTAATGACTTATTCTTCTATGCCAACATTACTAACAGGAGAACATTTACAAATTGGTAATAATTTAAAAGAAAATATGAATTATTGTTTCGAAAATACTAATTTTTATGAAACACTAAAACAAAATGAATATGATATAGAGTTATATACTTCATTGCCTTTAATACCAACAAATGATAAAGATTTGATAAAAAATAAAATAGAAAAGAAAATGATAATAGATACTAATTCTAAAATTAAATTAACAAGTTTATTATATAAATGTGTTTTTTATAGATATATGCCACATTTTTTGAAAAGCAAATTTATAGTAGATACATCTGAATTTAATAAAATTAATTCTACAAACGTAAATTCATTTTATATAGATACTGTTGATGATGTAGCTTTTAACAAACAATTAATTAATGAAGGAATTGAATCAAATTCAAGTAAAAATCAATTCAAATTATATCATCTAAATGGTGTTCATACTCCTTATTATATGACTGAAAATATTGAATATGATAGAAGCAAAGAATATATTAATTTAAGTACAGATGAAAGAAGATTAAATCAAGCAGTTGGTTCTTTAAATATTTTATTGAATTATGTTGAAAATTTGAAAAAGTCTAATTTGTATGATAATACAACAATAATATTTTTAGCAGACCATGGTTGGCAAAACAGATATTGGGTAAATTTTATGATAAAAAAAGCTAATTACAATTCTAATTTCTCTATTAATCACGCACCAATTTCTACTGATACAGACTTATTACCAACTATTTTAAATATTGCAACAAATTCTAAAAATTATGGAAAAGATATTTTTGATTATACAGAAAATGAAAATAGAATAAGAAATGTATATAATTATGTTTTTACACGAGGAGATAATACATATAATGTTTTATCAAGGCTTACAATTACTACAAATGAAGATGCTTCTAATTATAATTCATTTTATGTTTCAGATTATGAATATATAGATTCAGAAACTAATCCTAAAAAAGAATATGAATTTAATAAAAAAATAAATATTAATAATTCTAAAAATGCTAAATATGCAATATTAAATGGATTTTTAATGCAAAATATAAGGTCAGTAGCTAAAGGAACAAATATAGGACAAGAGGCGGATATAAAAATAAAACCTAAAAAGACAGAAGAAGATGTTACTGCTACATTCTTAATAGATAAAGTGTATTTTGATAATCAAAAAATAATATTTTCACTAGAAGATACTGTATTATATGAAATAGAATTAAATGAAAAAGATGAAAATAGAGAAATTACTTTTACTATTCCTAAAGAATTATGGAATAAAAATGATATTTTAAATTTAAAATTAAAATTTCCTAATGCTAAATTAGGTAATGCAGAAAATTTAGGCGAAGAAACACTGTTTATGTCAATATTGTTAAAAGAGGTCAAATTTAGTAGTAATAAATAAATGGAGAATGAAATGAATAATATAATTAGTTTTCTAGCAGTTATAATGGGATTTTGTATGAATGCGGTATATAAAATATGTAAAAATTATGGAATTTCTCTCATAGTTTTTACTATTGTATCTAAAATTATATTATTTCCATTGAATATGATAATACAAAAAAATTCTATAAAAATGGTTAAAATGAAACCAGAGATAGAAAAACTAAAATTAAAATATAATAATAAAGAAGAGTTCATGAATGCTCAAATAGAATTGTTCGATAGGGAAAAGTATAATTCTTTTATTGGAATTCTTCCATTATTGATTCAAATACCAATAATTTTAGGTTTAATACGTGTTATTAATATGCCAACAGCATACATACAAAATTTGGAAAATTTATATTTTTTAGGAATGGATTTATCTATAATTCCTAGTATAAATAAATATGTAATAATTCCAATTTTAGCATTAATATCTACAATTATGTTATGCTTATTTCAAAATAAACTTAATGTATTACAAAGAGAAGAAACTTTTTTAAGTAAATTATTAACTGGAATTATTACTACTATAATTACTGTTTATTTTGTTTTACTTGTTCCAACAGGAGTAGGATTATATTGGATATATGGTAATATTTTAGGAATTATTCAATTATATATTTTAAATTGGATAATTCCACCTAAAAAATATATTAATTACAATGAAATAGAATTACTTAGAAAAAATAAAAAAGAAGAATATAAAAGAAAAAAAATAGAAGATAAAAAGTCAAAAGAATATTATAAAAAGTTTTTTGAAACAGAAAATATTAATAATATGAAATTAATATTTTATTCAGAACAGAGCGGATTTTATAAATATTTTAAGGGCATGATAGAATATATTTTAAATAATTCTAATATAACCATACATTATATTACAAGTGATATAAATGATAAAATATTTGAAATGAAAAATCCAAGGATTGTTCCATATTTTATTGTTACTAATCAATTAATTCCATTATTTATGAAAATAGAAGCAGATATAGTTGTTATGACAACACCAGATTTAGGAAATTTTTATTTAAAAAGATCAATTGTAAGAAAAGATGTTGAATATATTTTTACAGATCATGGTTTAGGAAGTCAAAATTTATTATATAGACAAAATGCATTAGATTACTATGATACAATATTTGCAAAAAATTATAAACAAGAAGAAGAAATTAAAAAAATAGAGGAAATTAGAAATGTAAAGAAAAAGAAGATTGTTCAAACAGGATATTCAATGATTGATGATATGATTTTAGAATATGAAAAAGTAAAAGAATTAAAAAACGATAAAATAACAATACTTATTGCTCCGTCTTGGCAAGAAGATAATATAATGGATAGTTGTATAGATAATATCTTAGATAAATTATTAAGTGATGATTATAGAATTATAGTAAGACCACATCCTCAATACATAAAACGAAATAAACAAAAAATTGAAAATTGGATATTAAAATATAAAGATAAAATAAATGAAAATTTTATAATAGAACAAGATTTTTCTTCAAATGAAACAATTTATACAGCTGATTTAGTAATAACAGATTGGTCTGGAATAGGATATGAATTTTCATTTTCGACAACTAAACCTTGTTTATTTATAAATACTGATATGAAAATTTTAAATCCAGATTATAAAGAAATAGATACTGTTCCAATGGATATAGAAGTTAGAAATATAGTAGGAAAAAGTATTGAAAAAGATGAAATAAATAATATTAAAAATATTGTTGATGAACTTATAAAAAATCAATCTCTATATATGGAAAAAAATAAACAAAACAGAGAAAAATATATTTTTAATATAGGAAAAGCAGCTGAAATAGAAGGAAAATATATTATTGATAAAATTAGAAATAAGTAGTATCATATAAAGAATTAATAATTGGAGGATAGAATATTGAAAAAATTTTTAATAATAGGATATTTTTTTTTAGTTACAATATTGATTTTAGTTAAAGAAGTATATGGATATTTAGATCCATCAGCAATGACATATTTAATACAAATAACAGCTGCATTTTGCATAACAATTGCAACATGTTTTGGAGTGATAGTATATAAGATTAAACGTTTTTTTAAAAACAAATCAAAAGAATTAGATGATAATAAAGTGAAAAAAATTATTTCAGATTGCTTAAACATAAAAGTAACTGAAATAGAAAAAATGGAAAAGATGAAAAAAGGAATGACAAATAATTCTTATTTTTTTGAGTATAAAAATGAGAAATATATTTTTAGAATACCAAAAGAAGGTACAGAAAAATACATAAACAGAAAACAAGAAGAGATTGTATATAATGAATTAAAAGGGAAAAATGTATGTGATGAAGTTATATATTTAAATTCTGAAAAAGGATATAAAATTTCTAAATTTTATGAAAATGCTAGAGAATGTGATTCATTTAAAAAAGATGACATAAGTAAATGTATGCAAAAATTAAGAAAATTTCATGAACTTGAATTATCAGTAAATCATGATTTTGATATTTTTGAAAGAATAGAATATTATGAAAGTATATGGAAAAATAAAAAACCAAGATACGATGATTATTATGAAACCAAAAATAATGTATTAAGTTTGAAATCTGTTATAGAAAAATATGATAGAAAAAAAGTATTATGCCATATTGATGCTGTATCAGATAATTTTTTAATATTACCAAATGATGAAGTAGTATTAGTTGATTGGGAATATGCTGGAATGCAAGATCCACACATTGACATTGCTATGTTTGCATTATATTCTATGTATAGCAAAGAACAACTAGATACATTAATAGACCTTTATTTCACTGAAGGATGTTCTGATGAAATAAAATTAAAAATATATTGTTATATGGCGGTATGTGGATTAGTATGGAGTAATTGGAGTGAATACAAAAGAAAATTAGGACAAGATTTAGGAGAATATGCAGTAAAACAATATGAATATGCTAAAGAATATTTTGATATTGTTCAAAAAGAATTAAATAAGGGAGAAAATAAATGTATACAGTAAAAAGAGCAATAATATTAGCAGCAGGGAAAGGAGAAAGACTAAGACCAGTAACTCTTGAAACACCAAAACCATTAGTAAAAATAAAGGAAAAACCAATTATAGAAACAATAATAGAAAAGTTAATAGAAAATGAAATTACGGAAATTTATATTACTGTTGGCTATAAAAAGAAAAAATTTAAGTATTTGGAGAAAAAATATAATAATATAACTTTATTAGAAAATCCTTATTATAGTAGTACAAATAATATTTCTTCATTATATATAGCTAGAAATTTTATAAAAGATTCTATTATTATAGAAGGTGACTTGATAATTAACAATAAAAATATTTTAAGAAAAAATTTTGAAAAGTCCGGATATAATGCCATTTTATCAAATAATATTACTAGTGAATGGGGATTAAAAGTAGAAAATAACACTATATTAGATTATGATAAATTAGGTGGAAAGTTTAATTATCAATTAGTTGGAATTTCAAGATGGAACGAAAAAGATGCTGAGAAACTTAAAGAACATTTAGTAATTGAATTTGAAAAAAATAAAAAATCAGATATATATTGGGATGAAATTGCTTTAGATTTATTTAAAAAAGAGTATAATTTAGGAATTTTAAAAATAAATTCAAAGGATGTTAAAGAAATAGATACATTAAAAGAATTAGTTGAAATTGATAAAAGTTATGAAAAATATCTATTATAGTTTTATAATAGATATTTTTTTAGCTAAAATACTTGACAAATAAAGCAAAATAGTGTAAAGTATATTAGCATTACAAAATAAGAGGTGGTCAAATGGAGAAAAATGTTAAAATAGGTATTCTACTAGATATGTATGGAAAACTATTAACAGAAAAACAAAAATGTCTTCTAGAAGACTACTATAATAATGATTTATCTTTATCAGAAATAGCAGAAAATGAAGGAATAACAAGGCAAGCTGTTAGAGATAATTTAAAAAAAGGTGAAAATAATATTTTAGAATATGAAGAAAAATTAGAATTTATGAAAAGAAATTCTTTAAAAGAGAAAAAAATAAATTCAATTATATCTAAAATAGAAAAAATCGAGAAAAATGAATTACTAGATAAAAAAACAAAAAGTGAAATTCAAAAAATAAAAAAAGAAATAAACTCTTTAATATAAATTTAGGAGGATAAAATGGCTTTTGAAGGTTTATCAGCAAGATTGCAAGAAATAACTAGAAAGCTTAGAGGAAAAGCTAGAATAACTGAAGATGATTTAAAAGAAGTTTTAAGAGAAGTAAAACTTTCTTTGTTAGAAGCAGATGTTAACTATAAAATAGTTAAAGATTTTGTTAAAACAATAGAGGAAAAAGCTCTTGGACAAAATGTTTTAAAATCACTTACACCAGGTCAACAAGTTGTTAAAATAGTTAAAGATGAATTAGTAGCTTTACTTGGAGGAGAAGAAAGTAAAATTAATTTTACTCCAAATCCACCTACAATAATAATGCTTGTTGGACTTCAAGGTTCTGGTAAAACAACAACAGCTGGAAAGTTAGCAAATATTATTAGAAAGCAGGGCAAAAAGCCATTATTAGTTGCATGTGATGTTTATAGACCAGCAGCTATTAAACAGTTGCAAGTAGTTGGAAAACAATTAGACATTCCAGTTTTTGTAAATGAAAATACTAAAGATGTTAGTTTAATTGCAAAGCAAGCATTGTCAACTGCAATATCTAAATTAAATGATGTTATAATTATAGATACAGCAGGTCGTTTACAAATTGATGAAGTGTTAATGCAAGAATTAAAAGATTTAAAATCAAACGTAAAACCACATGAAATTTTGTTAGTAGTAGACTCAATGACAGGTCAAGATGCTGTTAATGTAGCAGATACATTTAATAAAGAACTTGGAATAGATGGAATCGTACTTACAAAGTTAGATGGTGATACAAGAGGTGGTGCAGCTTTATCTGTTAAGAAAATTACTGGAAGACCAATTAAATTTGCTGCAACTGGTGAGAAATTAAGTGATATAGAAGTATTTCATCCAGAAAGAATGGCATCAAGAATTTTAGGAATGGGAGATGTACTTTCTATTATAGAAAAAGCAGAAGAAACATTTGATATGGAAGAAGCTGCTAAATTAGAAAAAAAATTAAAAAAGCAAAATTTTGACTTAGATGATTACTTAGCTCAGCTAAGACAAATGAGAAAGATGGGTTCATTTTCATCAATTTTAAAATTAATACCAGGAATGAATAAATTAAAAGATGTTCAAATTGATGAAAAAGAATTTGTTAGAATAGAAGCAATAATTTGCTCAATGACAAAGGAAGAAAGAAGAAATCCTAAAGTTTTGAATGGAAGTAGAAGATTAAGAATTTCAAAAGGTAGTGGAACAACAGTAGAACAAATTAATAAATTCATGAAATCTTTTGAAATGACTCAAAAAATGATGAAAGATATGACATCTAATAAAGGTATGATGAAAAATTTAATGAAAAATGTTAATATGGATGAATTAAAAAATTTTTCAGATTTTAAATAATTTTAATAAAAAAATAAAAAAAGAAAATAGTTTTAAATTAATTTAAATTAGTAAAAATTTTAGTTATTAAATTTTAATTCTACTTTAAATAAGAATTAAATTTATATATATAAAGAATATTCAGGGGGTGAATTTTATGGTAAAAATAAGATTACAAAGAGTTGGAAAGAAAAAAGCTCCTTTCTACCATGTAGTAGTAGCTGATTCTAGATCACCAAGAGATGGTAAAATAATAGAGCAAATTGGAACATATGATCCAATGACAGATCCAGCAACAATTTCATTAGATAATGAAAAAGTTGAAAAGTGGATAAAAAATGGTGCTAAACCAACAGATACAGTAAAATCATTAATAGAAAAAGCAGCTAAATAATCATATCCAAAAAAGAGGTGCAAAAATGAAAGATATACTTGAAGTAATAATTAAAAATCTAGTAGATAATACTGATGAAGTATCTATTACTGAAAAGACAGAAGAAAAATATATTTGCTATGAAGTAAAAGTTGCTAAAAACGATATGGGTAAAGTAATAGGAAAACAAGGTAAAATGGCAAAAGCTATAAGAGCTATCGTAAAAGCTATTGCTGTTAAAGAAAATAAGAAAGTTAATGTTGAATTTCTTGATTAGGTGTTAAATATGAATAAGTATTTGGAATTAGGTCAAATAGTAAATGTTAAAGGTTTAAAAGGTGAAGTTAAAGTTAATCCTTTTACAGATGATAGTACCAAATTTGAAAGAATACCAAAAGTTTTTATAAAACAAAAAAATAATTTAACTGAATATGAAATTGAAAAAGTAGGGTATAGTAAAAATCAAGTTATAATAAAATTTAAAAATGTAAATACAGTAGAAGAAGCAGAAAAACTTAGAAATTCTTTTATTGTAATTGATAGAGAAATTTTAGGAGAGCTTCCAGAAGGTGTATATTATATAGCAGATTTAATTGGACTTGATGTGTATACTGAAAACAATGAATATTTAGGAAAAGTTGATGATATTTATAATACTGGTAGTAATGATATTTATGTTGTAAAGGATGAACTTGGAAAACAAAAACTTTTACCTGGTATAGATGAAGTTATAAAAAAAATAGATTTAGAAGCAAACAAAATAGTTGTAAATCTAATAGAGGGACTTTAATATGAAATTTGATGTGTTAACTTTATTTCCAGAAATGTTCGAACCAATAAAACAAAGTGTTATTGGAAGAGCTACTAAACAAAGTTTAATAGATATTAATTTAATAAATATTAGAGATTTTTCTAAAGATAAGCATAAAAAAGTTGATGATACAGTATATGGTGGTGGAGCAGGAATGCTAATTAGACCAGATGTTGTATATGATGCATATAAATCTATAAAAACTTCAAAATCAAAAGTTATATATTTAACTCCACAAGGAAAAAGACTTTGTCAAGAAAAAGTTGAAAAATTAGCAAAAGAAGAACATTTAATATTATTATGTGGTCATTATGAAGGAATAGATGAAAGAGTACTTGAAAAAATTGTTGATGAAGAAATATCAATAGGTGATTATGTATTAACTGGAGGAGAAATTCCAGCAATGGTATTAATAGATGCAGTGTCTAGATATGTTGATGGAGTATTAACAGAAAGTTCAGTAGAAGAAGAAAGTTTTTCAAATGGACTTTTAGAATATCCTCAATACACAAGACCAGAAGAATTTGAAGGAATGAAAGTTCCAGAAGTACTACAATCAGGACATCATGAAAATATAAAAAAATGGAGAAGAAAAGAATCTATAAAAACAACTTACATAAAAAGACCAGAACTTTTAGAAAAAGTTAATTTAACTGATGAAGAAAAAAGATATTTGAAAGAATTAAAAAATTAACAGATAAGTAACTAGAAAATAGTTAAAATTAAAAATAAGAAGGATAACATCCTATCCATTATTTAAAGAAGGAGGAAAGAAAATGGATATTTTAAAATCTATCGAACATGAACAATTAAAAAATAAAATACCAGATTTAAAAATTGGTAATACAGTTAGAGTTCATGTAAGAATTAAAGAAGGAAACAAAGAAAGAATCCAAGTTTTCGAAGGAATTATAATAAAAAAACAAGGTGGAGGAGTAAATCAAACATTTACAGTAAGAAGAATTTCTTATGGTGTTGGTGTTGAAAAAACATTTTTAGTTCACTCTCCAATGATTGAAAAAGTAGAATTAGTTAGAGTAGGTAAAGCAAGAAGAGCTAAATTATATTATTTAAGAGATAGAGTAGGTAAAGCTGCTAAGACTAAAGAAAAAGTTGGTGCAAGAATAGAAGATAAAGAAATTGTAATTAAAGAAGAAGTTGTACCAGGGGAATCTGAAGTAGAAGAAACAGTTACAGAAGAAGCTGTTGCAGAAGCAGTTGAAGCAGAAGCAAAAATAGAAGCTGAAAAAGAAGCTAAAGCTGAAGAAACTTCTAAAGAAGAACCAGTAAAAGAAGAAGCTAAGGTAGAAGAAAAAACAGAAGAAACTAAAAAAGATAAAGAATAATCTTTAGTTATTTTGTTAAAATTACTCTTGACAAATAGCTTTAAATCAATTATAATTTATACTTGTTAGAAGGAAAAACGCAGGTGTAGTTCAATGGTAGAATTCCAGCCTTCCAAGCTGGCTATGCGGGTTCGATTCCCGCTACCTGCTCCAGCAGGTATTAAATACTTGTAATTCCTTCTAACAAATATATGCAGGTGTAGTTCAATGGTAGAATTCCAGCCTTCCAAGCTGGCTATGCGGGTTCGATTCCCGCTACCTGCTCCAGCAAGTTTGAATACTTGTACCACATAAATTAGTCATTGTGCTAAAATTATTTAGTATGATGGCTTTTTTAGTTTTATGTTTAATCTATAATTATAATTTGAAATTGAAAATTTATAAATTTGATATAATAAATAATTTTAGTAATTGAAAATAAAAGCAAAAATATGTATAATATAAATATAATTTAACTTTAATATTTACATTCATATTTATATGCGGGTATAATTTAGTGGTAGAATGTCATGCTTCCGACCTGATAGCGCGGGTTCGATTCCCGCTACCCGCTCCACAGAAGTCTTATTTTTTAGTGTTTTTAAACATTAGTGTGTCCCTGTATGTACTGAAAAATAAGCTTTTTTAATTTACAGAGGGACACAAAAATTTTAAAAAATAATAAAATTTGTCAACATTCTTGTCAACAGAGAAAAAAATAATTTCCACCGGAAGCCATTTTGTTGACAAAAATAAAAAAAGTCAGTAATATCAATAGGTTAAAAAAATATTATGTTACCAAATTGGTTTACAGATTAATTTGTTGACAATAATAATTAATTTAAAAGAAATTAAAAATATAATTTGATAGAAATGTTAGAGTTTAAAATAGAAATATGATATAAATAATATTATATTTTTATTGATGAAAGGAATAATTTATGCAATTAGAATTTGATACAACTATTTTTAATAGCTTTATTTATTTTAAAACAAGAATACCATATGAATTAAAATTAAACAAAGAAAAATATATGTTTGAGATTAATATAGAACTTACTGACCAATTAAAAAAAAGACAAAGAAAATTTAGAATACAAAATAAGAATTTGATTGTTAAAGATCAAGTAGTTCCTCCTTCAAATTCAAATTTTTCAGAATTTAATATGGCTACTCAAAAATATTCTTATACTATATCAGAGTTAGATATTCAATTAGAAATATTTGAAGATGAAATTGATTGTATTAAAGATTATTTTAGTGATACTAAAAAGGGAGAGAAAATTTTATCAAGAATATTTCAGAATATATTACTTGTTTTTTCACAAATATATAATGAATCAATGGCTGGGACAGAATTTTTAAGACCAGTTGCTAGTTATTATGGACCATTTATTGCAATTTTTGTTTTAAGAGAAAATAATAATCCTAAAATGTACGGAATGAAAATTACTGTATCATATGTATTATCTAAAATTAATAAGCAAAAAATATTGGATTTAGATATAGTAAAAAATCAGAATTTTATGTGGAGATATTATTTTAATAAAGCAAAGCATTCATATGATTTATTTGACAATTTAGATACTATATTATCTTCGGCAATATCCCTAGAATCATATATTGTAAATTTATTAAAAACAAAACAATTAGAAAATGAAGTTGAGGCAATAAAAAGTAAAAAAAGAAGTGTAACATTTTTTGATGAAATAAAAATTTTAGAGAAGAATACTATTATAGATAAACAATCTTCTAAAAAAATAAAAGAATGTTTTAACAAATTGAAAAATAACAGAAATATGATTGTTCACGGAGATTTAGATTCTACTATTATTTCAAGGAAGTATGCAGAAGAAAGTATAAATTCTTTAATTGAATTATATGAACAACTTGCAAAAGACTTTATTAATTAAAAATTTAATAAATATAGTGGTTTATACATAAAAAAGTCAATAATAAAAATGGGATGTTTTCACATCCCATTTTATACTATATTTCATAATCCTCAAGTAATTTTGTGTTTTTTAAAGAATTAGTATTAAAAATATCATTATTTAGGTAATATTCATTAACTTTTTTTAATTCTTCCTCTTTATACTTATTAAATACAGTAGTATAAGTATTTAAAGTAATATTTATATCAGTATGTCCCATAAGTCTTTGAAGTGCAACGGCTCTCATACCAGATTCGATACATCTAGTTCCATAAGTATGCCTTAAAGTATGTGTTGATATATCTTGAGATATGCCAATTTTTTGAGCAATACTTTTTAATTTTCTGTTTATTGTCGAGTGAAGTACAAGACCTTCTTGAGGTGTTAGAAACAACATTTCATCTTTATTATTTAATGCAACTCTCATTTGCTCTAAAATATATGGTAATATAAAATCAGGAATAGGAAGTTCTCTTTTTCCAGCATAAGTTTTAGTAGTTTTTCCAATACATATTTTTCCATTTTTATCTGTCGTTAAAGTTCTACTTACAGATAAGATTTTTTTATTTAAGTCAAAATCACTATTTTTAAGTGCTAAAGCTTCGCCAACACGAAGTCCCATATAAAGTTGTATTAAAAATACATTTCTATATGGTGTATCATATAAATTTGTACTTAAAAGATAATCAGTTAATAGTTTTTGCTCTTCAACTTCCAAAGCTCTAAAAACTTTATTCTCTTTTTTACTTCGTGGTTTTATTGTTTCATACATAGGATTTTGATGTATATAGCCTTTATTTAAGCAATATTCAAAAGCATTTTTAAATTGGAAATAAATTTTTTCAATAGATGAATTACTATAAGATTCTGCTAGAGAGTTTAAATAGTTTTGTATTTCCTCTGTAGAAATGTCATTTATATTTTTATTTGATAAGTAGCACTTTTCAATTATTCTAAGTGTATCCATTATTCTTGCAAAGGCTCTATCAGTTATTAAATTTGAGTCTAATTTTTTTTGTAAAAGCATTTTCATAAGTTTTATAAGAGGAATTCCGTTATTTTCAATGAAAATAGTATCATTTTTTTGTAGAAGTATTTCGTCTAAATGTTGTCTTGCAAGTTCTTGCGTTGCAAAAGATTTTCTAATTCTTTTTTCTTGACCAGTTTCTAAATCTATTAGTGAATAGGAAGCAATCCAATTTTTTCTTTCTTTATTATAATAAATACTACCATTTCCAGGATTAGGTTTTCTTGCTATAAGAATCACCCCCTAAATTCTTTTATGCAATTTCCATAAAAGATAGGAAAGCAACATTATTTTCCAAGAACGACCAATGTTAAGTGAAGGAAAGTCATCTTGTTTAAATAATTCATAAGCTTTATTTTTTCCTATATTCAAGTCTTTGGCTACATCTTTTACAGAAATATTCATAAAAGGATTTTCTATATTTTTCATACCATAAGAGGCAAGTAAGCTAGTTATTTCTTCAATATTTTTTTCTTCGGTATCAATTAATTCTATTTCTAAATTATCTTGTTTTAATTCTTTCATCTTCATCTTTCTCCTTTATAATATAATCTTTTACTAATTTTTTAAGTCTATTAAGTGGAAAATCAAATAGAATACTTACATATTCAAAAGTTTTATTCAAATAGTGTTTTAATAAGTTATTAGTGTTTTTTATTTTTGAATATTCTTGTTTTAAATTGTTGTAGTTATATTCTAAATTTTCTATTTTTTCTAAAGTAGTATCATTTATGACTTTAATTCTAGTATATTGTTTAGCTAAGGTATTGAATTTTTTGATAACTCTACGATAATCAGTTTGTAATTCATTAAAATTATTAGTGTTAATTTCTTGTTCATATTTTATTGATTTAGCTTCAAATTGTTGTACTTCATGATTAGTTATTACTTTTAACTGCTTAATCGGAATATGCTCATTTTCGTCGTTTTTACCACGTTCTAAATTAAAACCAGACCTAGTCATATATTTGTAAAAGTTATCTTGTAAATTTTTATAACTATTTTTTCCTTTCCAAAATTCAGAACAAGAAAGTTTATCTATTGAATTTCCATTTTTATCTTTAGTGTGAACAACAGGGAGAAATACTAAATGCATGTGTGGTGTTGTTTCATCCATGTGGACTTTTGCAGATAAAATAAATTGCTCTCCTAAATTTTTGTAGTTAGCAACAAAAGTATAGGCAGTTTTAAAAAATCTTATTGTTTCATCAAAACCTATTTCTTCAAAAAAATCTTTATCAGAAGTAATGATATATTCACAAGCTATATTACTTGTCTTTTTTATTTGACCTTTTAATCGATAATCATTTCTTAATTGATTAAATCTTTTTGAATATGGAGTAGGGCATGACTTAATTGAAAAGTTGTATATACTTTTACTTTTATCAATGTCTTTGTTTGAATAATTAGTATTTCTCCTTTCATTGTGTCTATAAGCTAAATTTAGAGTATTTAACTTATGCTTTGTGTTTCTAATTATTGCAAAACTCATTTTGTCTCCTTTCTTAAAAATATAGAGACTTCGAAGTCATACTTTTGCATTGAGCACTCATACTAACTAAATAACAGCACTAAAAATAAAACAACATAAAACTAATTTTTCGTGTCATTTAAGTGCTATAACATACTAGAGGACTTTTAGGGAAAGTCCTCTGTATGATTAGGGGATACCCCTAATAACCCCCTAGAGTGTTTTAATTTGGAAAAGTTCTCTATAGCGAACTTTAATTTTTCTTTAGTATTGCTTATAAGCAATTTATATGTGGTAAGAAATTCTAGAAATCTCTTTTGTTTTTCCTAACTAGTTTAATAATACATTACATTTGGCTTGATCAGTAAGTTTATTATAAAAATCTTGATTTTATTGGATTATATTGGATTTTGTTGGAAAATTGAAAAAATAAAAGTGTCTGCAACAGACTATTTCCAACAATTACAAGCAATATTTTTACATTTCTAGTTTATGAGATTTTATTTAATTTTAAATTTTCTTATTTACAAGTTAATGATACTATTTTTATGTCAACCAATCAAATTTGTCACTTTTGCATCAGACGCAAAAAAACACGGGTTTTTTAATAAAAAAGTATCGATTTTGGCACTTTTTGCTCAAAAAAGTGTCATTTTTTACAACTTTTTGCATATGACGCAAAAAATCTCTGAAAACATTGAAATACAAGGGAAATCAGACTTGAAAAATATATTTAATTTTTATTGTGTTAACTTGAATTATTTAAAAAATTATAATAATATATTGATGAATTATAGTTAAATAAATAGACTAACTATTTGATTTTTTAAAAAAGTGTGATATAAATAAAATATAAAAAATTTTGGGAGAAAAGATGGAAAAAGTAAGACCTTTTGTAAAATGGGCTGGTGGAAAAACTCAACTTATTGGACAAATAAATAAATTTTTACCAACAGAATTGATAGATGGACAAATAAAAACATATATTGAACCATTTGTTGGTGGTGGTGCGGTACTAATTGAAGTCCTTCAAAAGTATAACATTGAATCAGCTATTGCTTTTGATATAAATGCTGATTTAATAAATTGCTATTTGGTTGTAAAAAATAATGTAGAAGAACTTATTTCTGAATTAGATAAAAAAGAGAAAAAATATAAGTCTTTAAGTGATGAAAAAAGGAAAGAATATTTTTATACAATTAGAGATGAGTATAATTCTTATGAACTAAAAGAAAAAGAAATTAATATAAAAAGAGCCTCTGAATTTATCTTTTTAAATAAAACATGTTTTAATGGATTATATAGAGTAAATAGTAATAATAAATTTAATGTTCCTTTTAATAATGCTAAAAATCCAACAATATGTGATTCTGAAAATTTAAGAAATATGTCAAAGCTTATTCAAAATGTTAATTTTTATTGCGGAGATTATAAACAAGCTGAAAACTTTGTTAATGAAAAAACATTTATATACTTTGATCCACCATATAGACCTTTGTCAATTACATCAGGATTTACTTCTTATACAAAAGAAGATTTTAATGAAGAAGATCAAAAAGACTTGGGAAAATTTTATAAAGAAATGTCTTTAAAAGGTGTTAAAGTAATGTTAAGTAACTCTAATCCTAAAAATGTAAATGAAAACGATGATTTTTTTGTGGATTTATATGACGGTTTTAATTTAAATGAAGTGCTAGCTAATAGAAATATAAATTCAAAAGCTGATGGAAGAAAAGCTATTTCAGAATTATTAATTACAAACTATTAATTGGAGAAGTAAATGTATAAGGGAAAATTTTATTTTCAAGAGAATAATTTTAATTTAATAAATGGTGATTCGTTAAAAAAATTAAAAAATTTTGAAGATAAAAGTATAGACATGATTTTTGCAGATCCACCTTACTTTTTATCTAATAATGGTATTACATGTAATGGTGGAAAGATGGTTAGTGTAAATAAAGGAGACTGGGATAAATGTTATTCATTAAGAGATAAGCATTCTTTTAATAAAAAATGGTTAAAAGAATGTTATAGAATTCTAAAAGATAATGGAACTATATGGGTTAGTGGAACTTTGCATAATATATATTCAATAGGAATGGCTTTAGAAGAAAATGGATTTAAAATAATAAATAATATTACTTGGCAAAAAACAAATCCACCACCTAATTTAGCTTGTAAAACTTTTACACATTCGACAGAAACAATACTTTGGGCTAGAAAAGACCTAAAGAATATTAAATATACATTTAATTATGACTTAATGAAAGAATTAAATAATAATAAGCAGATGAAGGATGTTTGGACAACTAGTCTTACAAAGCCATCAGAAAAGAAACAAGGCAAACATCCAACTCAAAAACCTTTAGAAATATTAGATAGAATAATATTAGCATCGACAAAAGAAAATGATTTAATTTTAGACCCTTTTTGTGGTAGTAGTACGACAGGAATTGCAGCTAGTAAATTAAATAGAAAATACATAGGAATAGATAACGAGAAAGAATATTTAGATTTATCAGTAAGACGATACAACGAAAGGAGAAAATAATGGATAATTTGCAAGAATTAGCAAAAGAAGAAAAAGATATAGAAGAGTGGATAGAATTAGCTAATGATATTAATACTGGATTGGACTTAAAAAGTACAAGAGATAGGATATATAATCAATATGGCTATTTACAAACAAGTAATCAATTTATACAAAATGATAAGGAGATTGTACAATATATAAATAGGATTAATCAAAAATATAGTGATTATATTAATTTAATTAATAAAGCTCATCAAGATATACAATGGAATGTTTTAGAGAATTGTATTGAATTGTTACAAAAAATACTTATATCTAAAATTTTAGGGAAATCATTCGAAAAAATTTTTAGAGGAAAGGAGAACTAATTATGGAAAGAAATTTTGCAGAATGGTTATTAACATTCACAGATAGCATTGCTGATTATAAATATTATATAGATTTTGAAACTATATATAAAAATGCAGAAAAATATAAAATTGAATTAAATATGATGAATGCTTTAATAGGAAGTAAAAATATTGAAAGAGATTTTGAAGAGCTATTAAAAAAATATCCAGAAATTTTAAAATGTATTCCTATTCTATTAGCAGTACGACAATATGAAATTATTGTTTTAGATAAAGATGGAAATAAATTTGAATATAATTTTAAGAAAATGAATTATTCACTTGAACAATATAAAACATTTATGAAAGAAACTGGATTATTCGATTTAATTCAAAATCATTTAGTAAATAATTTGTATGATTATGTTTTAGGAGTGGAATCAGGTCTTAATTCCAATGCTAGAAAAAATCGCGGTGGACATTTAATGGAAGATTTAGTTGAGAATTTTATTCAAAAAGCAGGATTTAAGAAAAATGAATCATATTTTAAAGAAATGTATTTGCAACAAATAGAAGAAAAATGGAAATTGGATATGTCTTTTATTAGTAATCAAAATCAAGCAACAAAAAGATTTGATTTTGTTGTAAAAACTGATAATTGTATTTATGGAATTGAAACTAATTTTTATGCTGCTAGAGGTTCAAAATTAAACGAAACTGCTAGAAGTTATAAAATGATAGCAGAAGAGGCAAAGAAAATTGAAGGATTTGAATTTGTGTGGTTTACAGATGGAATAGGCTGGTATGATGCAAAGAATAATTTAAAAGAAACTTTTGATGTTATGGAAAATTTATATAATATAAACGATATGAAAAATGGAGTAATTAATGTTGTTTTAAAATAAAACATTTACATTATCCAATAAATAAATCTTTGATAGAGGATGTGATATTATAGTACAGAATACTAATAAAACGGAACAAAAAGCAATAACTGTTTTAAGAAATGTATTAGATAAAATTGATACAGTTAGTTATTCTTTTGCTGAAGAAGATAAAGCTATATCATGGGATGGAGATATAAAATTATATAAGAATTCTAATGTAAATGATAAGGGAAATTTGTCATCTATAATAAGAGTTCAGATTAAAGGTAGAACTCTAAAAATACCATCAAGTGATAAATATAGCTTTTGGATTGAAAAAAAAGATCTTGAAAACTATTTATTAGAAAATGGAACAATATTTTTTCTTGTTATTTTTAATAAAAAAGATGAACATAAGATTTTTTATATAGATTTACTACCATATAATATAAGAAAATATTTAAAAGAAGAAACTAATAGTAAAAATGAAATAAAAGTAAAATTAAAAGCACTTCCAGAAAATTCATATAATTTTGAAAGTGTGTTAAAAAATTTTGAGGTAAATAAGAAACAGCAAGAAAAGATAAGTGAAAAAGTTTTTGAACAAGAGAATATTACTTTTTCAAATAATGGAAAAAATTCTAAATTAAGATTTTATAATTGGGAATCAAAAAATGATAGCGTATCAACATTGCTAGGAAAAGAAACATATTTATATGAACTAGATGAAAATGATAATGTTATAAATATAAATTTAGTTACATTTTTAAAGATTTCCGAGCCACATAGTATTAATATAAAAGATAAATCAGGAAAAAAATATTATAATAAAATAGATTGTGAATATACTAGTGATACAGAAATAATACATATAGGAAAAAGTTTAAAGGTATATAGAAAAGAACAAAAAATTGTTATAAAAATAAGAGGTTCTTTAAAAGAACGAATTAATTCTTTAAATTTTCTTAAAAAGGCAAATGAAGAACATGGATTTTTTGTGAATGATGTGTGGCTAAATTTAGATAATGGTATAAATAATATTAAAAATTTTGAAAATGAAAAAATATTATATGATAAAATAAATTTATTTTTAGAAAAACACCATATTAATAAAGATTTAGAACTAGATAAGTGGGAAGTTTCAGATATAAATAAATTTGCAATATGGATTAGTGCTATTGATGATGGAATTCCTATAAAGGTAAATAATTTTAAAACATCTGTATTAGGATCAATTAGAATTAAAGATATATGTTTTTCTATTTTTGCTGAGAGAAAAGATGATGGACAAATTTTTGTAAAAAGCATTTGGAATAGTGATATTAATAAAAAATATATTTTTATGAGAGAAGATTCAAATAATAATAAGTTTGAGTCTACAAATATATATGATTTTTTAAATAAAGAAGCATATTTATCTGATGATATAAATTATGATGAAATGAAGAAATATTATGATAGCACAGAACTTAAGGAAAATGAAGAAATATCAATTAATATGCAAGCATTAGAAGTTATTCTTGCTTATGATGAATGTGGAGACATAAAACTATTAAATTATGCAGATTATTTATTGAATAAGATACTTCAGATAAATGAAATCTATGATATTGCATTTATTAATAAATGCCAAATAAAAAAAAGATTAAATACACTAACTATTGATGATAAGTATAAATTAATGAAAATAAACGAATCGAACAAAGAAATTATTTATCAAATATCTATAGATTTAATTCTAGATAAACAAGAAGAAGCTATAATAAAATTTGAAGAATTAACAGAAGCAGAAAAGAAAGAATACTTAAAATTTCCAATTGCTAAATTTCTAAATATAAATAATTAAAGTAATTTGTCAACATCTTTGTCAACAAACTTAAAAAATATAAATTTAAAACTATATAAATAGCGGGTAATGAGAAATCTTGCTTCTGGTTACCCGCTCCATTGAGTAAAATCGTCGCACCAGACGAAAGTATTGATAAATCAACTGTAAAAGGTTGATTTTTTTGATGCCTTTTATTTTGAACGAAAGGATGGTGTGAGATGATTACTGTAATCAAAAAAGAAATTAAAATAAGTAAAGAATTATTATCTAAAATTGAATGGGCTTGTGCCTTTAGTAAAACTACTCCTAAAATAGTTAATGGAACTTTAAGAATAATTAAACATACTAATTTAGCCTATGTAGAACCACATAGAGTAATTATAAATGATAAGCTATATTTATTCTTTAATGAACACGATTATTTCTATATAGGCAATTTAAAAAACAAATATCCTCTAAAAAATTTAAAAAAATTTTTAAAATAGACTTTACGATTGGCGTTTTTCTGTACTAGTAAATAGGAGGTGTAAAATGAATAAAGAAAAGAAAATTGCAGGGATTTATATTCGTGTTAGCACAGAAGATCAAGCAAGAGAAGGATTTAGTTTAGGAGAACAAAAGGAAAAACTATTACAACTATGCAAATTTAAAGAATATGAGGTATTTAAAGTTTATCAAGATGCAGGAATATCAGCAAAGAATATGGAAGATAGACCAGCATTTCAAGAAATGTTAGCAGATATGAAGAAAGGAAAGATCAATTATATTGTAGCCTACAAGTTAGATAGAGTTACTCGTAGTGTTCGTGATTTAGAAGAACTTATCAGCCAGTTAGAAAAATATAATACTTATTTAGTATGTGATAGAGATGATGTAAATACTTCTACTGCTAACGGAAGATTTTTTGTAAGAATGTTAACAGTTCTTTCTCAGTTAGAAATAGAGATAGTTAGTGAGAGAACAAAGTTTGGCTTAAATGGTGCAATTAAGTCTGGACATCTACCGGGAATTGTTCCATTAGGTTATAAGAAAGATAATAATAAAAAAACTATAATAGATGAAACAACAAAAGATATTGTTATAAGAATATTTAATATGTATTTAGAGGGTAAAAGCTACCAACAAATAAGTAATACCTTAAATGCAGAAAAAGTTCTGTATCCTAAACATTGGCGAGATACAACTATTATGAAAATAATAGATAATAAAGTTTATATGGGAGATTATGAAAAAGGAAAAACAGATAATAAAGAAAAAGTTTTATATATGAATGTAGTAGAGCCAATAATTAGTCGTGCTATGTGGGAAGAGGCACAACATCAAAAAGAGAAAAATCAAAGAGCATATACAAGAGACAGAGTTTATCTATTTTTTCAAAAGTTAAAATGTCCAAAGTGTAATAGAATAATGAAATGTAAAGGCTCTGGAGGAATAAAGAAAAAATATATGTATTATACTTGTGAGCATTGTAAATTGTATTATAGAGAAGATTTAGTAGAAGAATGTTTAGAAAATTTTATACTCGATTTAGTTGAGTATGATATGACAGTAAAAAAGTATTTCTTCCCAATACTTGCTGATAAAAAAGAAACTAACACAAAAAAATATGACAAAGAAATCGAAATGTTAGAAAAACAAAAAGCAAGAATAAAAAAAGCATATTTAAGTGGTATTGTAGAAATGGAAGACTTTTCTGAAGATTATAAAATGATAGAAGAAAAACTAGATATTTTAGAAAAGAAAAAGTATGAAACATTAAACTTAAATAGTATATCTTTTAGCCCACAGCAATTACTAGCTGACAGAGATATTGAAAGAGAAAAACTAATAAAAGATGATAAATTAAATGAACTTATTAAAGAAGAATGGAACAAAAAATCAAAAGAAGAAAGGCAAGAATTTATTTCAAAATTTATCGAATATGTTGTACTAATAAAGGACAAAAAAGGAGAATTAAAAATTGAAAATATAAATTTTAGAAGAAGTTATATTGAACAATTAACAAAATTTTTTAATAGTGGAATTTTTGATGTTTATGCTCCTATTGAAGTAGATGGAGAAGAAAAATATATAAGAACAAGTGTCAATATAAATGATAAACAATTAGATGATTATATGAAAAGATTAAACAAAGAATTTGAAGTAGAATTTTATGAATTGTTTTCAAAAAATGCAAACAAAAATGAAAAAGAAATTGAACTAAAATTGAACAAAGAAAAACAAAAATTGATTAGATTAGTTGCTGTAAAAAATGATAAAACTTTTTCAAAAACTAACAAAGAAAATTATAAGATCGGTGCAATAATAAGTAGTAAAAAATGAAAAAAGTAACAGGAAAAATTCTGCTTGAAATAATTTTTGTACTCCCACTGGTACTCTATCAAGCATTGAATTTTTCCTCCCTAGTCGAAAAATTCAGTTTATGGGACTAAGTCCCAAACCCTTTATAAAAATTAGAAAAAAATAATAAAATCTTTTGCAAAAATTTACATTTTCTTTATTTATAATTGTTGTAAAACATCAAAATTTATGGTATAAATATATGGACAAACCAAAGAAAAAAATCAATTCAAAAAATATAAAGAAACATAGGTGATTATAATAAAACGATTAAATATATTTATAGATGAAAGTGGAGACTTTGGTTTTGTAAAAGGAAGTTCAGATTTATATGCTGTATCATTTACATTACATGAAAGTTCTGATTCAATAGAAACTGAATTAAAGTACCTTAATGAGAAGTTGAAAAGCCTTAACTATAATGGTATGATACATTTAGCATATCTTATTGCAAAAAGAGGCGATTATTCTCATTTCAATTTTGAAAAGAGAAAAAGCATATTTTGGTCAATATTTTATTTTTCAAGTAGAGTAAAAGTTAAAATAAAAACTATTATAATAGATAAAAAATACATAAATAAGAAAACGCAATTAAATGTTGCTTTGGCTAGAGAAATAGGTCAGTTTATAAATGATAATAAAGAATATTTAGATTCATTTGATAAAATTGTTATTTATTATGATAATGGGCAAGAAACATTAGCAACAATATTGGATACTCTTTTTGCTAGTAATCCTAAAGTAGAAAGAAGAATAGATTTTGACCATACAAAGAAAAGATTATTTCAAGTTTCAGATATGTTAACTGTAATAGATAAACTAGACTATAAAAGGAAAAATAATATTTCATTTACAAAATCTGAAACATTTTTCTTTAGGGGTAAAGATTTTAGGCATATTATAAATTTGTTAAAAAATAAAAGAATTTAATGGGAGATATTAATTATGAACAAATATTTAGAAACTTTAAATAACGAAGTGCGAGATTATTTCAAAATATTATCACCAGAATTTCCAGAATGGTTGATAGATTATATTGATACACCAGAAATGCATAGACTTGATGGTATAAGTATGCTTTGTAGTACTGATTATCAAAAAATGTATAGTTATAAATCCTTTAATTCTGTTTTTCAACATAGTATTGGAGTTGCATTAATTATTTGGCATTTTACTAATGACAAAGAGCAAACCTTGGCTGGTCTATTTCATGATATAGCATCTCCAACTTTTAAACATTGTATAGATTTTATGAATGGAGATTCAGAGAATCAAGAATCTACAGAAGAAAGAACTGAATTAATAATAAGAAATTCAAATAAAATTATGTCCTTATTAAAAAGAGATAATATAAAAGTTGAAGAAATCTGTGACTATCATATATATCCAATTGCAGATAATGACATACCAAAATTAAGTGCAGATAGATTTGAGTATACTTTCTCAAATGGATTATTTCTTTATGATGTATGGACTTTACAAGAAATAGAACATTTTTATAATAATATAATAATTTTAAAAAATGAAGATGGTATAGATGAACTTGGTTTTGAGGATGTCAAGATATGTGAAGAATATGTATATAAAATATTACCTATTTTTGCTAATTATCATAGCGATCAAACTGTAGCTGTTATGCAATGTATTGCTGATATTATAAAATCTATGAATGTTAAAGGATATATAAGTATAGATGATTTGTATAAATTGTCTGAAAAAGATGTTATAAATAAAATTTTACATTGTAATGATGAATATATAAGGAATATTTTTATTAAATGGCAAAACGCAACATCAGTTTATGGAAGTGATACACCAATAAAAGATAAGTATTGTACCAGTGTTAAAGGCAAAGTAAGATATATAATTCCTTTAGCGAAATTTGATAAAAAATCATACAGAATAAACGAGATTTCACAAGTTGCAGCGAAGTATATCGAAGAATATTTAAATATTAAACATTATAAATATAAGGGATTTGATTTTAATTTTAAACCATATGATAGATAATGAAAAGTTCAAAAAAATAAAAGCCATTCGTTTGAATGGCTTTTACTGACACTTAGCATCAGTTCGGGTCAGGTCCTAATCTAATAAATTATTTCAGACCTAGTAGAATATCTATCTACATTATATAGTATTCCTTAATTTATTTAATTATACACTAAAAATTAGAAAAAGTATAGTATTTTTTGAAAATTTCTTGAAAAATTCATATTCTTTCGATATAATAAATTTATCAGTTGATTAATCGAATTATTTTTTTGAGCTAAAAGTGGGAGGAAAATTTTTCGCAAATAACCTCCTTAATCGCTCCAAAATAATATATTGTTAAACTATTGATATTTCTAAACTTTTACATTATAACAAATTATACATTGAAAATATGTGTCGCTCTTGAGTGGTGCGACTAATAAATTATCTCAAATGAAAATAGTGTCAAATGTTAACCGCAACCCTATTTGCGGAATATAAGTGCATAGGTGAACAAATGTTATTCGGAGCCCTACCTCCGACAAATAAATGCGTAGGTGAACAAATGTATAAAAATCTACCTTTGAAAAGGTAGATTTTTGGTTTGTGTAACAAACTCACTGTAAAACAGGGACCTAAAGCTTCTAGCTATGAGTAGAAAAATCCTCCATTTTGATATAATAATTAAGGTTCGTCAACCGTAAATAAAAATCAAAAAGGAGAATTTGGTCAGAAGATTTTTACTAAATACTATACAAATATTGATTTATGAAATTTAATTTGATAAAATTTTATTGATATTAAAAAGTAATTTTCATTATAATAAAAGTATGAAAATTTAACTTTTTAGTATCAAACAGTTAGAATTACAAATTGTAAAGGTATTAACATTTAAAAATAAAAGGAAAAAGAAAGGAAGGGAGAAAATGGTAAAAACAATGAGAAAACATCCAATATTGGTAGCAATAATTGGGTTAATAATAGGAGTAGCTTCAATAGTATATATACCAATTGACAAAGATGGTCCATTATCAATGGCACTATTACGAATAGTGTTATCTGCTATTATGATTGGAATTATGATTTTAATGGGAGCAAGAAAGTCATTATCAAACGTGAAGGAAGGATTTTCATATACATTACGCAAAAATAGGTATCTTTTAATTTTAGCTTTGATTTTAGGAATGTTAGTATTTATTCCAGGAGTGCTTAATTTCGGATTTTCAAAAGATTTATTGATAAAAGAATTATCTTATTTTATGTTATGTATCACAATAGGGTTATTTGAAGAAAGCCTATTTAGAGGTATAGTATTTCAAGGAATTTTACGAAAAACAGGAAATACGCATAAAGGTATTTGGGAAGCTATAATAGTATCTTCTATTATATTTGGAGCAGTTCATGTTTATACATATATAGTAGGCGGAAGCCATGATTTAACAGGCATTATTGAATCAATAGGAAAAACTCTCCAAACAGGTGTAATAGGTGTACTTTTGGCAGCCGTATATTTGAAGACAAAAAATTTATGGGCTATTGCCTTAGTTCATACTTTAAATGATTTTTTCTTAATGCAGGCTATAATGTTTACAAACAATACTTTAGGAAATTACGTAACAAGTGGATCAGATGGTATAAGAACTATCATTATATATGTTGTGCAAGTTTTATTATATGTTCCAGCATTAGTTAAAGCTATAAAAATCATAAAAGAAGTGAAAGTGCCAGAATACGGAGTGTTTGAAGAAGAATAAAAAAAGGAGTGTTATTAAAAATGAAATATGAAATTATAGGAAAAACTGTACCAACAGTTGAAGTAACATTAAATAAGGGAGAAGGTTTATATACTCAAAGTGGAGGAATGACTTGGCAAACAGAAGGAATTAGCATGTCAACAAATGCACGTGGTGGAGTAATGAAAAGTTTAGGAAGAATGTTTACAGGAGAGTAAATTTTCATGAGTTCATATACAGCAGATGTTGATAATGCAAAAGTAGCATTTGCAGCAACAGTTCCAGGAGATATTATGCCGATTAATCTTTCAGAATTATCAGAAGGAATGATATTACAAAAAAGAGCATTTTTATGTGCCGAAGAAAATGTTAATTTAAAAATAGAATTTACAAAGAAATTTTCAGCAGGACTATTTGGAGGAGAAGGATTTATTTTACAAAGAGCATCAGGAAATGGAATGTTGTTTATAGAAGTAGATGGAGATCCAGTTATTAAAGAATTAGCAGAAGGAGAAGTATTAAAAGTAGATACTGGCAATGTAGTAGCATTTGAGCCAACTGTAAAATATGAAATTGAAACAGTGAAAGGAATGAAGAATATCTTTCTAGGTGGAGAAGGTTTATTCTTAACTAGATTAACAGGACCTGGTAAAGTAATTATTCAATCACAAAACTTTAGTGATTTTGCAAGTAGAGTCGCATCACTTATACCAAGAAATAATTAAAATGTATGAAAGAGTTACTAGAAATAGTAACTCTTATTTAAAATTATATTAAAAAAACCATATATGTGTTCTAGGTTAAAAGAATCATTAGATTATGCAAGATAACATAAAGATAATAATTTGTAGAAATGAGGTAAATATGAATAAAAAAATATTTTTTTTAGTTTTTGCTTTAATAATTGTTATAGTCGTTGTTATATTAACTAAAAAAGAGAATACTGCTTTTATAGAGAATAATGAATTTTTATATGATAAAGCAATTGATTATATTGTAAAACAAATTAAATTAGAAAGTCATGATAAAGATAAAGAAGATTATCAAGTTTTTACAGATTATGAAGGATTTGGAATTGAAGAAAAAGATAATAAAAAAGTAGCTTATATGTGGATATTACAAGAATCATATTATATCGAAAATAATGAATTACAAATTAGCGAAGGTTCTTCTATGGCATATAAATTTATTTTTGAAAATAATGAAGTTATAGATTATGAAATACCTGAAGATGGAAGTTATTATACTTCTTCAATAAAAAATATGTTTCCAGATAGTATTGAAAATAAAATAATGTCTTTTGAAATGGATAATACAAAATTGAAAGAAAAAGTAAAAAAGCATTATTCATATATAGAATTACCAAATTAATTTATGTGATAATGAAAATAAATATTACATTTTTTTCAAAATTTGATTACATTTAAAATATTTTATAGATATGCGGTATATCTTATAATATAATAAAATTGTATTAGAATTACTTATAAATATTTAAAATTAATCAATAATACATTAGTTAAAAAATAAAGAATGTAAAAAATAAAATTCAATAATGAAATATAATATAAATTAAGGAGAAAAATAAATGTTTAGAAATAGAGGGAGCACACCAAATATTAATATTCCAAATAATTCAGATGGATCTAAAAATAGTGGATATAGTGCACCACATTATTCAAATTATTGGAATTATAGATTTTTTATTATATATTATGATAAAACTTTTTTAGCAATAGAACTTATAGTTAATTTAATCATTTTTTTAACAGCTTTTCTACTATATTTATTTATGTATAAGCCTTCTATTCAAGATCCATTAGTTAATATAAAAAATAATTTTTTAAATGCACAACTAATTTCAATAGGTATAACGATTGTAATTACTATTTTAGCAACAATTTTATCTAAAAATAGAGAAAGCTTAATAAAAAATTTAATTATAATATCTATTTTATCTATATTAGTAATTTTGGCTTTTTTAGGATATAAAGCTAATATGGATAATAAATATAATGAAATAGCATTTGAAAAGTTTTACGAAGAATATGAAGCTAAAAACAATACTAATAAAAGTAATCAAAAAATGAGTTTGGGAATAACAGGAATAAAAATATTAGATAGAAAACAAGCTTATATATCTGAAAGTGAAAATTCATATAGACAATTTTCTATAAAATCTATGTTGTTTATAGGTATTTATGCATTGATAGTTGTTACAATATTTTATTTAACTTATAGATTATTTGCAATAGAGAAGAAAAGAAAAAGATTAGAAAAAGATGATATAGTTGTATATGATGAGGAACAAAATATTAAAATTTAATAAAAAAAGATTTGAATATTTTTATTCAAATCTTTTTTATATTAGAACAGAAAATATTATAATTCATCATAAAATGTATCAGTATAATTAACATTCTTTTCTGTGCCATCTGCTTTATTAAGACTTTTATAAATAATAAATAATAAAATTATATTTGCAACTAATGTAACATCAAATAGATAAGGTTCTATAAAATAAAAATATTGTGCAAAACTAGTGTAATAATAAAAAACTTCCATTAATACTTCTTTTATATTAATTAACAAGTTTATAAAATCATAAATAATGAGCCATCCAATAGGAATCATAGCTAAAATAACATATTTTTTAGATAATTCGAAATTTTTTGAATTTATTTTGTTTGAAGCTAAAATTATAAGTACAAAAGAAATTAATTCAAAAATAAATCCAAAATCAAATGAATTATATCTAATAATTCCATAAATATAAGTTAATAAACTAAAAATTGAAATGTAAATACAAAATTTTGATAAATTACTAGCTTTTTCTAAATATACTTTTTCGATATGTTTTTTATTTTTTATTTGTTCATCATTTTCCATAAATTATTATTCCTTTTTATTTTAAAATTAAATTTTGTCTGTTATAAAAATTGTAACATATTTTATATTTAAAGATCTATGCTGTAAAATACGTTTTTTTACAGATTTTTCTATTTGAGTTGCTTCTTTTAAAGTTAAATTAGGATTTAAAACAAGAGTTAATTGTAATTTATAATATGCTCCATATTTTATTAAAGTTATTTTCAAATTATCTATATTTGAATCTTTTAATACAACTTGTTTTATATTTTCAATTAATTCTTTATCTTCTTCAATTTCTCCAATAACAGATAAAGAATTTGCTATTAT
Organism: uncultured Clostridia bacterium; assembly: GCA_947627185.1. GTDB lineage: Bacteria > Bacillota > Clostridia > TANB77 > CAG-508 > Scatovivens. The sequence continues at coordinate 139,573 of CANQVF010000002.1, forward strand.
AATATTAAAAGCAGTTTTTAAAACAATAATTCCAATTAAAACTGAACCTAAAATATCTGAATATTTCAAAATAGGAATTTGTTTTGAAAATTGTAAAAGAATAGTTATAATCATTACACCAATTGTAGAATATAAATCTGCTGAGGATTCTTTAACAGATGTGATTAATAATTGACTATGAGTTTTTTTACCAACATTATGCATTACTAAAATAGCAATAAGTTTTAAAATAAAAACAAGTAATAATAATCCTAAAACAGAAACTGGAGGAATAATAGCATCTTTTCCAAAAGCATTTACAATTATAAATATAGCAAGTGAAAGTAGTATTATTCCAACAAATAAGTTTGTTAAATATTCAACTTTTCCGAATCCAAATGGATGACTTTTAGTTGGTTTCTTTTTTGTTATTTTGGCTGTTCCAATACAAACTATATCTGTGAAAAAATCACTAAATGTATGCATTCCATCAGCAAACAAAGAACTAAGTCCAAAAAAAACACCACCAATTAATTTTATAATTGAAATTATTAGATTGTTTATCATACTGTAAGTTAATACTTTAGATTCTTCTTTCATAATTTTTCTCCTTTATTAGTAAGTATTATTTTTCTACAAAAAATTTAAATTATGAGTTTATTATAACGTTTATTTATTGATGTTTCAATAAAGTTATGTTAAAATATTAAAATAAAATTATTTTTTATAAAGGAAAAGGAAAATGGAAGTAGTTTCAAATTCAGAAAAGGAAACAATTGATTTTGGAAAAAAAGTTGCTAAGAATTTAAAAAAAGGAAATATTGTAATTCTTTCTGGAGATTTAGGATCTGGTAAAACTAAGTTTACTGAAGGAATATTAACTTATTTTGGATTACAAAATGAAATTTCTAGTCCAACTTTTACTATAGTAAATGAATATAATGCTAAAGATGTTAATATATATCATTTTGATGTTTACAGATTGAGTGATGTAGATGAGTTTGAAGCAATTGGTGGAGAAGAATATTTTGAAAAAGGAATTTGTATAATAGAGTGGGGAGAATTGATTGAAGAAATATTACCTAAAAATTATATAAAAATCACATTTTCTAGAAATTTAGAAAATGAAAATAAAAGAAATATTAAAATAGATTGTTTTGGAGATAGTACTTTAAAGTTATAGAAAAACAGGGGCTTATTGCTAAGTCCCTGTTTTTTCCTGATATAACACAGTGAGGTCAAACTGAATGCTTGACTTAATTAAGAAATGAAACTTTTCTGTATCGTAATGATACCCAACGTAAAACAGATCAGAATATTGTTCTATATCAAAATTTGCACGAATTAATGTGAAACGATATATCCGGTTGTTGTGTAAATTAAGATAAGAACGATTTTTGCTGGTAATAATTGATGATTGAGAGTGTCCAAGAAAGTGAGCCAAATCATAAGGATCACTTGAAGTTTTAAAAATTACACTGATGTCTTGCGGAACTGGAAGCCAAAATGATTGCCCAATATGAAATTTACTGTAAATCTCCATGAATCCATAAATTCCATTAATGTTAAACTTTTTAGTCAAAAACTCATCCAAAATGTTCTTCTTAACAGAAACATGTTCATTATTAGAAGAAACAGCAATCTTGTGAAGTTGACTTACGGTTTCACATTTGGGTAAACTACGATGTTCCCGTTCATTTTCTTCAAAAGGGTTTTCTAGGCTATTAAAAACATAGAAAACATTATTATCTTCATCCATATGCATACCTCCTTTTAGTTTATAGTTCGAATGAAGAATGTGCAAAATAACGAGTTACATAAATATATTAACATAAAATTGAAATAAAATCAAATTTAGTTTACAAATATAGTAAAATGTTATAAAATATTACAGTAATGGAGGCTTATAATGAAAATTTTAGCAATAGATACTTCTAGCAAAATATGTTCAGTTGCTTTGCTAGAAAATAATAATTTAATAGATAAAAATGAATTAGATAATGGTAGAACACATTCAGAAAATCTTATGCCATTATTAGATGAATTGTTAAAAAGAAATTCTGTAGATATTAAAGAAATAGGTTTAATTGCATGTTCAGTTGGTCCAGGCTCTTTTACTGGAATTAGAATTGGAGTAGCAACAATTAAGCCAATAGCTGAAGTCTTAAATATAAAAGTAGCAAGTGTAACTTCATTAGAAACTTTGGCAAAAATTACACAAGGAAGCGATACAATAGTTTCATTAATAGATGCTAGAAATAATCAAGTATATTGTGGAATTTTTGATAAAAATTATAATAAAAAAGAAGATTATATAGCAGATGATATAAATGAAGTTATTAAACATATAAAAAAATACAATGATATTATTTGTGTAGGTGATGGTGCAGAGTTACATAAAGATTTATTAAAAAATGAAATCGAAAATATTAAATTTTCAATAGATAATGAACAGTCTGCTGTTAATGTTGGAAAAGTTGGATATAAAAAATTTTTGGAAAATGATTTATATACAGCGGATACAGTAAATCCAATTTATTTAAGAAAATCACAAGCAGAAAGATTAAAAACAAAATAATTTTTTTATAATTATTAAAAAATATAATATTAAAAGGTAAAAATATGATTAAAATAGAAAAAATGAATCTTAAGGATTATGAGCAAATAAAAGATAAACTTCAAAACGAATTTGACAATTTTTGGACAGATACAATATTAAAAAGTGAATTAGAAAACGAAAATTCAATTTATATTGTGGCAAAAAAAAATGAAAATATAGTTGGATTTGCTGGCATAATTATTTTGCCAGATGATGTGGAAATAACAAATATTGTTACTAAAAAAACTGAACGAAAAAAAGGTATAGGAAAAATGCTTTTAGACAAACTAATAGAAATATCAAAAACAACAAAAAAGGAAACAATAAGTTTGGAGGTAAATGAAAAAAATACAATAGCTATAAAATTATATGAAAAATTTGGCTTTGAAAAAGTTGGACTTAGAAAAAAATATTATAATGGAAAAGATAATGCAATTATAATGACTAAAATTTTAATTTAGAAAGAAGAAAGATGTTGAATAATGTAATTTTTTTATAAATAGTAATTGCATTATTTTTTTGTTTGATATAAAATCACTTTAGAATGTAAGTTTTATCGGAGGAAAAATACTAATGAGAAAAAGAAATGAACTAACGCCAAAGGATTTAAAGGATGTTTGCAATCCTAATTTATTTAAATTCGAAACAACAAAAGAACTTGTAGATACAAGTGATTTAATCTATGGGCAAGAAAGAGGAATAAAAGCTTTAGAATTTGGTACAGATATAGATATTAAAGGATATAATCTATATTTAGAGGGTCCTTCAGGTGTTGGAAAAACAATGTATACAAAAAAATTCTTAGACAAAAAAGCTGAAAAAGAAAAAGTTCCTAATGATTGGGTATATATATATAATTTTGATAATCCAAATGAACCAGTAGCTGTTTCTTTTCCTGCAGGACAAGGAAAAGTATTTAAATCAACTATGGAAGGTTTTGTAAAAGATATACGAAAAGACCTTAAAAAAACTTTCAATAATGATGATTTTGAAAAAGAAAAACAAATAATAAAGCAAGAATATGAGGAAAAAAGACAGAAATTATTAGAAAAATTAAATCAAAAAACAATGATTCAAGGTTTTCAAGTAAAATCTACTGAAAATGGTGTTTATATGATGCCAGTATTAGATGGAAAAACACTTGCTGAAGAAGAATTTGAAGAATTAGATGAAAGTATAAAAAGAGAATTTGAAGAAAGATCTAGTTTAGTTCAAGAACAAATATTTCAAGCTTTAGCTGAAATAAAATCTATAGAAAAAGATGCTGAAAAGAAAGTAGATGAATGGCAATCTAATATTGCTTTAATGACAATTAATGTGCACATTAATTCAATAAAAGCAAATTATAAAAGAAATAAAAAAATTGGAACATATTTAGATAATATCAAAAAAGATATATTAAAAAATATTAATAGTTTTTTAGCATCAGATAATGATTCCAAAATATTACAAACTGCTCAAATGCAACAACAAAAAATAGAAAAAGAACCTTGGTTAAATTATAGAGTAAATTTATTTATAGATAATAGCAAATTAGAAGGAGCACCAGTTATAATGGATACTAATTATTCATATTATAACATTTTTGGTGGACTTGAATATGAAAATCAATATGGTGCTTTAAAAACAGACTACATGATGATAAAACCAGGATTATTACATCAAGCAAATGGCGGATATATAATGTTTCAAGCAAAAGATATTTTATCTAATAATTTTTGCTATGAAGCATTAAAGAAGGCATTAAAAATAAAAGAATTAACTATTGAAAATATGGCAGAGCAAAGAGGAGGAATGTTATTAGTATCATTAAAACCTGAGCCAATACCATTAGACTTAAAAGTTTTATTAATAGGAAATTCAAATATATATCATACATTATTATCAATGGATGAAGATTTTAGAAAATTATTTAAAATAAAAGTTGAATTTGAAGAGGATGCTCCAAAAACAACAGAAAACATTGAAAGATTAAGTAATTTTGTTACAAGCTTTTGTACACAAGAAAACTTATTAGATTTAGATAAAGAAGCTATGGCAAAATTAGTAGAAATAACATCTAAAATGTCTGGAGATAAAGAAAAATTATCAACACAATTTAGTGAAATAGGTGAAATTGTTGGAGAAGCATCTGTATGGGCAAAAAAAGATAAACAAAAAATAATAACAAAGGAATATATACAAAAAGCTTTAGATGAAAGAATAGATAGAATAAAAAAATATGATACTAGATATTTACAAATGATTAAAGAAGAAGCTTTATTAATAGATACAGAAGGTTTTGAAGTAGGGCAAATTAATGGTTTAACAGTAATAAAAATAGGTGATTATTCTTTTGGAAAACCTGCAAGAATTACGGCAAGCACTTACATGGGAAAAGAAGGAATTATAGACATAGAAAGAGAAATTGATATGTCTGGATCATCACATTCTAAGGGTGTTTTAATCCTAACAGGTTATATTGGAAATCAGTTTGCACAAGATATACCTCTTTCATTAACTGCTAATATATGTTTTGAACAATTATATGGTGGAGTAGATGGCGATAGTGCATCAAGTACAGAAGCATATGCTATATTATCTAGTTTATCTGGTATGCCGATTAATCAATCAATTGCAGTAACAGGTTCTATAAATCAAAAAGGTTATATTCAACCAATTGGTGGAGTTAATGAAAAAATAGAAGGATTTTACCAAATATGTAAATTAAGAGGATTTAATGGAGAACAAGGAGTAATTATACCAAAACAAAATGTTAGAAATCTACATTTAAGTGATGAAATAATTGATTCAGTTAAAAAAGGAAAATTTCATATATATGCTATTTCTACAATTGACGAAGGAATTGAAATTCTAACAGGCGTACCTGCTGGTAATAAAGATAGAAATGGTAATTTCCCTTTAGGAACAATAAATTATTTAGTACAAGAAAAATTAAAAAAATTTGCAAAAGCAGATAAAATGGTAAAATAATAAAATTAAGAAAAAGTCAAATTATTTTTACAATTTGACTTTTTTTATGAAATTAAAAAAATAATTAAATATGAAAAATTTGGATATACTAAATAAAATTATAAATGAGAAAGGAGTCTTTTTATGGAAAAAATAAGAGCTATACAATATGGAGTTGGAAGAATGGCTTCGTATATTATGAGATATATGCTTGAAAAAGGAATAGAAATAGTGGGTGCAGTTGATGTAACTCCAGAAATTGTTGGAAAAGATATAGGAGAAATTATTGGGAAAGAAAAAATGGGAATATTAGTAACAGATGCAAAAGATGCAAAGTCTTTACTAGAAGAATTAAAACCGGATATATGTGTAGTTACAACTAGAAGTTTTATTGGAGAACTTGAAAAACCAATAATTCTTTGTGCAAGTAAAGGAATTAATGTAATTACTACTTGTGAAGAAGCTTTTTATCCAATGAATTCAAACCCAATTTTAACAGAAAGAATAGATAAATTAGCAAAAGAAAATAATTGCACAATAACAGGAAGTGGATATCAAGATGTTTATTGGGGTGAATTGGTTAGTTCAATTGCTGGTTCTACACAAAATATAAAAAAAATAAAAGGAAGCTCAAGCTATAATGTTGAAGAATATGGGATAGCATTAGCAGAAGCACATGGTGCTGGGCTTACTATTGCAGAATTTAATGAAAAAATAGCATCATTAGATAGAATATCTGATGAAGAAAGAGAAGCTAAAATGAAGAGAGGAGAATATCTTCCATCTTATATGTGGAATGTAAATGGGTGGTTATGTGAAAAGTTAGGATTAACTGTAAAAAGTCAAACACAGAAATGTGTACCACAAACTTATTCACAAGATATATATTCTAATACTTTAAATATGACAATAAAATCAGGTGATGTTACTGGTATGAGTGCTATTGTTACAACAGAAACAGAAGAAGGAATAGTTTTGGAAACAATGTGTATAGGAAAAGTTTATGGACCAGATGAATTTGATAAAAATATTTGGACAGTTGAAGGAGAACCAACAACAACTATAACTGTTGAAAAGCCAAATACAGTAGAACTTACTTGTGCTACTATTGTAAATAGAATTCCAGATGTAATTTCAGCAAAACCAGGATATATTCCAACTTCACAATTAGGAAACTTGAAGTTTAAAAAAGAAATTTCTAAATAATGTTTTTTTAAATAAAATTATAAATATGTTGACAAATATAAATTTTATTAATAGAATTGTACTAGTACAAATAGTACAATTCTATTTTTACTTTAATTTAAAAAATAATTTATAGTTATTTAGAAAGGGGATTTTATGATTAAAATAACTAATTTAAACAAATCCTTTGGAAATAAAAAAGTCTTAGAAAATTTAAATTGCAATATAAAAACAAATTCCATTTATGGATTTGTAGGAGCAAATGGTGCTGGAAAATCAACTTTACTTAGAATAATTAATGATGTATATAAAGCTGATTCTGGTACTATAGAAATTGATGAAAAAAATATAGAAAACAATCAAGAACTAAAACAAAAATTAGTTTTTGTTCCAGATGATTTATATTTTTTCCCAAGTTATACTTTAAAAGACATAGCACAATTTTATAATTCATTATATAAAAATTTTGATATGGAATATTTAAAAAAATTAGCTGAAACATTAAAATTAGATATGAATTCTAAAATTCAAAATTTTTCAAAAGGTATGAAAAGACAATGTGCTTTAATTTGTGCAATTTGCACAAATGCTGACTATATGTTTTTTGATGAAACTTTTGATGGTATAGATCCTGTTGTTAGAGGATTACTTAAAAAAATTATTGCAAAACAGATGGAAAAAAAAGAAACAACAATAATTATGACAAGTCATAATTTAAGAGAATTAGAAGATATTTGTGATAATTTAGCTTTAATTTATAAAGGTGGTATCCTTTTTGAGAGTGAAGTAAATACTTTAAAAACAAATATGTTTAAAGTTCAAATTTCTTTAAAAAATGATTTTGATAAAGATACATTCAAAGATTTAGAAATTTTAAATTTTAAAAAGATTGGAAGTGTTGCAACAATAATTATTAAAGGTGAAAAAGAAAAAGAAATTGAGAAATTGCAATTATTAAATCCAGTAATTTTAGATGTGTTACCAGTTACTTTAGAAGAAATGTTTATTTATGAAATGGAGGTGCTAGGATATGAATTTAACCAAGTATTTTAATTTTAATTATTTAAAAGAAAACTTTAAAAAATCTAGAGGAATACTTTTATTATTAGTAATTTTAGTACCATTATTAACACTATTTGGAATTATATTTATAAATAAACCAGTTAATTACACAAAAATATTAGAATTAATAGAAATTAGTTGGATTAACATATTTGGAATGTATGTTATACCAATAGCACTTTCATTTATATTATTTGGCTATGTTTATAAAAAAACAAGTGTTGATTTTATAAATTCAAAACCAATTAATAGAAAAACAATTTTCATTACAAATACTATTGGAGGAATTTTATTAATAACATTAATTCAATTTTTAACTTTAATAACTCTTTTACTAAGTTCAATATTTATAAAAGAAGTAAGTATATTTACTGGAATGATAGTAGATACATTTATTGTAATGTGGATTGCATACTTATTTGTTTTTTTCGCAACAAATCTTGCAATGACAATGTCTGGTACATTTTTAACACAAATTGCTTTAACTATGATAATTTTATTTATAATACCATTTTGCTTGACTACATTTGATTTATTAAGAGAGCAACATATAAATGAAAATGATGTAATTTATGAAAATACAGATAATTATATGGAAAATAAAAATGAAATAACGAATATGGGAACAATTATTCCTAATAATAATTTTATAGATATTAGAAGTTCATATACACTTCCATTTGATTTTATTTGGAATAATGAATTTTATTTTTCAAATACAAGAAATATTAAAATGGCAGTTTTAGGAATAGTTTATTTTGTTATTGGATTATATTTATTTCAAAAACGTAAAATGGAAAATGCCGAAGAATCTTTTTCAAAAGTGAAAATACATTTATTTGTTAAAGCACTAACAGTATTTCCTTTATTAGTTATGGTAAATTTAATAGATGCTTCTTCAAATGTATTTTTCATTTTATTAATTATAATTTATTATTTTGTTTATGATTATATCGTAAGAAGAAAAGTAAAATTAAAATATTCTATATTAGGAATTATATTAACATTAGCGATTTCACAGGGAATAATTTTAGGAATTGAGAATTATTATCCAATAAATCCTCAAAATCAAAATTTGAAAATTTCTAAAGAAGATGTAGAAAAAATATCTATTGAATTAGATAAAAAATTTACTTTAGGTGAATATGATTTAAATGATTATTATATGGAAAATGAAGAATTAATTAATTTAATTTTTGAATCTTCAGAAAAATGTCATAACTCTTATGAGGAAGCTATTAAAAATACTACTCCAGAAAATACATCTATTAATGTAAATTCAATGAAAATAAATGGAAAATTTAAATATAAAGATGGAAAAATAGTGGAATTTTATGCAGAAGTTCTAAAAGAAGATGAAGATAAAATTCTAGATATTTTAGCTCAAGATGAGAATTTTGTAAAGAATTTAAAAGATAAATATTTAAAAAAAGCTATTGTCACATTTAATGATGAAGTTATGTTAGAAGATAGTGAACAAATACAATTAGAGGTAAATAAATCAATTAAAAATATGACACTAAAAGAATTTTATAAACTATATAATCAAAGTGAGTTTGAAAATTATTATTTATTAGGCTTTCACTATTATAAAAATCATACATTAATTTATAATTGTTTACCAATTAATATAAGTGAAAACGCATTAAAGATTATAGCAGATAATCAAAATGAATATGTAAAAGAAATCTTTTATATGAAAAATAATATAAATTCTACAAAATCTATTAAATCTATTTGCAACTATAATTTATATTCAGGTGTTTTAGGATATGATGAAAATAATCCAGAACTTTTAAAATTTGGTAATTATTTCTCACATACATCTGATTTAATAGAAGAATTTATTAGTGAAAATATAGATGAAAAGATAGACCCAACTAAAAAATGTTATGCAATTCAACTTAGCGAATTAGGAACAGATAATAATTATTTTTCATATGATTATTCAACTTATTTCTTTACAAATAAAACAGAAGAAATAGATGAAATAATAAAAAAAGAAATTTCATTCTATGATTATGATGAATATTATGATTTATAAGGAGGAAGTATGATAAATTTAGATTATCAAAGTAGAACTCCAATATATGAACAAATAATTTCAGAGATAGAAAGATATGTAGCACTTGGAATTTTAAAACCTAAAGAACAAATTATGCCAATAAGAGAAATGGCTACTACATTAGGAATTAATCCAAATACAGTAAAAAAAGCATATACTGAACTTGAAAATAGAGGTATTATAACAACTATTTCTACAAAAGGAACTTTTATAGAAGAAGACATAAGTAAAGTTATAAATTTAAAAGTAGAAGATAAAATAAATGAAATAAAAAAATCTATATCGGAGTTAGAAAAATTAGGCATAACAAAAGATGAAATTTTAAAAAGACTATAATTTATTTTATATTAAATTTAAAAATCTTCATATTGATAGAATGAGTAAGTTTTAAAGATAAATCAGAAATTTAAACTTAAAAAAGACTCATTCTATCAATTTATTTATGATTAAAAAAATTTAGGTATTTACTTTAAAAATTTTTAAAGATATAATAAATTGATAAATTTATTATAAGAAAGAGGAAAATTTGGTGAAAAAAGCTCTTCTAAAAGATAGTTTTAAGGAAATAAAAAAAACTTATAAAAGATTTATATCTATACTTCTTATGGCCTTTTTAGGAGTAGGCTTTTTTGCTGGTGTTAGAGCAACTAGTCCAGACATGGATCTTACTATTGATTCATATTTAGATAAGAAAAATGTTTATGATATAAAGCTTGTATCTACTTTAGGGCTTACAGATGATGATATTAACGAAATTAATAAACTAGAAAATATAGAAAAAGTTGTAGGAACTTTTAGTGAAGATGTTTTTATAGATTTTGAAGATGAAGAAGTTGTTGTAAAAATATATGCTTTAGAAAATGATATTAATCAAGTTGATTTAATTGAAGGAAAATTTCCTCAAAATGCAGATGAATGTGTTATTGAAGAATCAATGAAAAATGCAAAAAATATTTCTATTGGAGATTATATAGAAATAGAAGAAAATTTAAAAGATGAAGATGAAGAACCATCTTTTAAAAATACGAAATTAAAAGTAGTAGGAACTGTTAAAAGTCCACTTTATATTTCTAGAGATAGAGGAACAACAACATTAGGTTCTGGAAAAATTTCTTATTATATGTATGTAAATAAAGAAAATATTAATTCAGATATTTACACAGAAATAGATATTTTAGCAAAAAACACTAAAAATTTAATTTCTTTGAGAGAAGAATATAATAATAAAATTGAAAAAGTAGAAGATGAATTAAATACAATAAAAGAAGAAAGGCAAAATGCTAGATATCATGAATTAATAAATGAAGCAAACCAGAAATTAGATGATGCACAAAAAGAATTTGATGAACAGAAATTAGATGCAGAAAAAAAGATAAAAGATGCGGAGAATAAGATAATAGAAGGAAAAAAAGAAGTTGCAGATGGTGAAAAAGAAATTCAAGATGGAGAAAAAAAATTACAAGAGGGAAAAGATGAAGCTACAAATCAATTTGCAATTGCTGATGGACAAATGGCAGAAGCAGAAACAACAATTATAAAATCTCAAGAAGAATTAAATGATGCAGTAAGTTCATTAGAAGAAAAGAAAAAAGAGGCAGAATCAGGAATAGCTCAATTACAATTTGGAATAGATGAAATAAATAAACAAATAACAGATTTATCTTCTCAAAAAAATAATATTGAAACAGCTTTAATGCAACTTATTCAAATAGATAGTAATATATCAACTTTAAAAGAACAGTTGAGCAAATTAGAAGAAGCGAAAAATACATTGCTACAAAATGATCCTAATAATAAAACTGAGTTAGATGGAATAATTTTAAAAATAACTGAAACTCAAAATACTATTAATAATTTAGAAAGTACGAAAAACACTTTAGTATCACAAGGAATAAGTCAAGAAAATTTAGACAAATTAAATGCAGGATTAAATGAATGCCAAACTCAAAAACAAACATTAGAAAATAAATTAAATTCTGTTAATTTAGAATTAACAAATGCACAAAATCAAATAAATGATGCTCAAAATAAACTTAATAAAGCATGGCAAGAATTGAATAATTCCAAAGTTACTTTAGCAAATACTAAAGCAGATACAGAATCAAAATTAAAAAATTCAGAAGATGAATTAGAAAATGGAAGAAAAGAGCTAGAAAAAGCTAAAAAAGAATTGCAAGATGGAGAAAAAGAATTACAAGATAAAAAAGAAGAATTTAATAAAGAAATAGCTGATGCAGAAGCAAAGTTAATTGATGCCAGGGAAAAAGTAAATGATATAGAAACTGCAAAATGGTACATATTTAATAGAGAAGATGATTCTGGATTTAATAGTTTTAAACAAGATACTGATAATGTAAAAAAATTAGGAGAAGCATTTCCAATTGTATTTTTTATAATAGCCGTTTTAATAAGTTTAACTTCTATGTCTAGAATGGTTGAAGAAGAAAGAGTTCAAATAGGAACTCTAAAAGCATTGGGATATAATAGAATACAAATAATGTCTAAATATATTATTTACTCATTACTAGCATCTGTATTAGGAGGAATATTAGGTTCTATATTTGGACTTAAATTTTTCCCAACAGTTATAATCACAATTTATCAAATGATGTATGATGTTAGTGAATTAAAAATTGTGTTTAACATATATTATGCAAGTTTAGGAATTGGAATTATGACTATATGTATAGTAGGTTCAACTATTTATACTGCAATAAAAGAACTAAATAGTACACCAGCTGAAATGATGAGGCCAAAGGCACCAAAAGCTGGAAAAAGAGTTTTATTAGAAAAAATTCCATTTATTTGGAATCGCTTAAACTTTACTCAAAAAGTTACTTTAAGAAATATGTTTAGATATAAAAAAAGGTTTTTAATGACTGTAATTGGAATATGTGGTTGTACAGCACTAATACTTACAGGTTTCGGATTAAAAGATCCAATTTCAAAAATTATGGATTTTCAATATGTTGACATTTATGATTATGATTTACTAATAGGCTTAAAAGATACTTTAACAAATGAAGAAAAGAATAGTTTAATTTCAGATTTAGAAAATAAAGAAGAAATATCAAAATGTGTTCAAATTTATATGACATCTGGAAGTATTAAAAATAATAATATTGAAAAAGATATGCAAATAGTAGTTACTTCAAATCCAGAAGAATTAGAAAATGTTATAAGATTAAAAGATTTAAAAACTGGAGAAAAATTAAATTTAAATGATAATGAAATTATAATAACAGATAAGTTGTCTGAACTTATAAAAGCAAATGTTGGAGATGAAATTGTTTTAATAGACTCTGATAACAATGAATATAAAGCAAAAATTGGTGGAATAACAGAACATTATATATCTCATTATATTTATATGACTGAAAATTTGTATGAAAAAATATTTGAAAAAGATATTAATTCTAATGTATTACTTACACAATATGCGAATGAAATGTCTGAAGAACAAGAAGATATTTTATCAAAAGAAATTTTAGAAAATTCTAAAGTAGCATCAGTAACTTTAACAAGTTATTTAATGAAAACTATTAATGATACATTAAAAGCTATGAATTTTGTTGTATATGTTTTAATTGTTTCAGCAGGTTTACTTGCATTTATAGTTCTTTATAATTTAGCAAACATTAATATAAGTGAAAGAATTAGAGAACTTGCAACTATAAAAGTTTTAGGATTTTATGATAAAGAAGTTTATGATTATATAACAAGAGAAATAGTTTTACTTACAATTATAGGAATTTTACTTGGATTAGTTTTTGGTTTTTTCTTAAGTTCATTTATTTTAAAAACTTGTGAAATAGAAATTCTTAGATTTAAAAGATTAATAAGGCTTCCAAGTTATATATATGCCTGTGTTATAACAATAATTTTTACTTTAATAGTAAACCTTATAACATATTTTTCTTTGAAAAAAGTAGATATGATAGAATCTTTAAAAAGTGTAGAATAATTTAAAAAATAATTAAATATTATCATAAAAAATTTGTGTATTTTGTAAAGAAATGTTATAATTATATTATTGGTGCACTATTCTAGTATATACTCCTGTTATGAGGGTGGGCCTAAAAATCTACTAAAAAGTATTATCAGTCGAAGTTTTTCAAAGCTCTGCGCGTTACGCCCAGTTGTGCGTGGTCTTGGAAAGTAAAGATTTTAGGATAGTTTATAATGGCATATAAATAATTCCTGATTTCGTTGAGACTTATTCATTTTGAATAGGTAAAACCATATAGATAATAATATGGTGGTAATAACTGTCTTGAGTGATTTATTGGGATTAATCTCAAAATTATAATAATAGCTTGGCCATGCTAATATTATAATAGATTATGAAACTTAAATTGCAAAAGGGACTAATAACAGGCTAGGATATTAAAAGAAAATTTCTAGAGTGTTTGCTTAGAATTATAAGCATGGAAACTCGAGGATTAAGGTGTGGATTTAAGTGGTGATCTGGCGACATTTAAAAAAATGTGGAGCTTTTAAATGGAAACAGCTTTTTAGTAATGAAAAGTAAGACTTCGAGAAAATCTGCTAGACCTAAACCGCAAAGTTTACTCGAGTTTTCACCAATATACTAAAAAATAATACCAGTTTTGGAGAAAAAATAGATTATGAAAGAAAAATCAAAAACAAATAATAATTCGTGGGTAATAGTAATAGCTATTACCACATTTATTTTATCATTACTTTTTTCATTTTTATCGAATACAGCTATATCAAAGTTAAATATATTAGCACGGATTAATAGTACTTATATTAGTAATTTTAATTGGTGTAATGTTTGATTTAATTGGTGTTGCTGTTACTGTTGCAAATGAAGAAGATTTTCATGCACAAGCTAGTAAAAAATTAAAAGGTGCAAAAACATCTATAAAAATGATAAGAAATTCAGCAAAGGTATCTAATTTTTGTGCTGATGTAATTGGAGATATATGTGGAGTATTAAGTGGTGCAATAAGTGCAATGATTGCTCTAAAAATAACTCAAAATTATGGAGCAGATGAAAATATACAAATAATTTTTAGTGCAATAGTTGCATCTGTTACAGTTGGAGGAAAAGCAATAACAAAAGAAATTGCAAAAAGAAATTCAACTAAAATTGTTACATTTGTTAGTAAATTTATTTCTTTTAGAGAAAAATAAATGAAAATGACCGCCGAATGAGGCGGTCATTACCTTTATATAAGACTAATGAAATCTTGTAATAAAGGATTTAGAAGGTAAAACTGGTGGAAACTTGTTTCCTTTACAGGATTACATGTGTCTCCACAAATTCATCGTGCCCGACACGGTACACTCCATTGGCGGTGATGATGAGATAGTCGCCGATTTGAAGCTGTGTGCTTTCAGCCTCGCCATTCTCATCGGCTTCCATCCACTCATCAACGCAAGCAGTGATGCCAGCATCGTAGAGTTCCTTGGTGACCTCGATGCAACGACGCTCTTCAGAGGCAGTGGTGACCAAGAGAAGATCTTTCTTCATGTTCGCAAACATATCAGCGAGCATTTTCTGATCCGTCTCATCGGCGATACCACTTAGGACAGAGCAGAGGTTAATGAGACCTTCGGCCGAATTAGTTCCTACGACTTTGACGTCTTTGGCACCGGAAACCTTGGAGAATTTCCAGCAATAGCAATCGGGCCGGCCGGACATTAAAACCTTGCCACCGATGACACGAAGTACCGTCTGGAAAACAGCTTCATCGTAGATGTTACCGGATGGCTGCTCCTTAGTGCTTACGCACTGCTTAAAGATGAGACCCATGAGACCGAGATCTGACCACTTGGGAAAAACGATGTTCTGGAGCTCCAACTTTACGCAGTTGAGTTGCTTTCCAGTTTTTAGAATGTTCCGTGTTGTCATTTCCTTGTTGATTTTTGCCATGATTTTATCCTCCTAAATTTTTTTTATTTTGTATGGCAATTATATTATAGCACAGTTTACATAAAAAAACAATATATTGATATAGTATAAAAGTTTTAAGATATTATAAAAGAAATATTGATAATTAGACAATTTATGATATACTATTATAAATTTAGAGGTGAACTATGGAACTAAATTATGATATGTTAAATAAAAATATAGATACTAAATTGAACTCAATTTATTTATTATATGGTGAAGAACAATATTTAATTGAAATGACTATAAATAAAATTAAGAAAAAATTCGGAGAAAAAATTCTTGGAATAAATTATATTTTAATAGATGAAACCAATATAGATGATTTGATTTCAAATTTAGAAATGCCTGCATTCGGATATGATAAAAAATTAATTATTGTAAAGAATTCTGGACTTTTTAAAAAAGATGGAAGAAAAAAATCTGGTTCTCCAATACAAGAAAAAGTTTCAGAATATATAAAAAATAATTATGAATTAATTGAAGAATCTGTAATTTTAGTTTTTATTGATCAAGAAGCAGACAAAAATATAGTTTATGAAGAAATTTCTAAAAATGGTATTATATGTAAAATAGAAGAATTAAAACCATTTCAATTAGTAAAAAAACTAAAACAAATATGTTCTTTATATAAAGTAAATGTAGATGATGTAACTTTAAATTATTTGATTGAAACATCTGGAACAAGTCTTCAAAATTTAATAAATGAAATAAGAAAACTAATTGAATATGCAGGAGAAAATGGAAAAATAACAATTGATGATGTGAATAACCTATCAATAAAACAAATGGAAAGTGTTATTTTTGAACTTACAGATAATTTAGCAATTAGAAAAATAGATAAAGCTTTAGAAATTTTTGATAACTTGATTTATCAAAAAGAGCCTGTTCAAAAAATATTAATCACATTATATAATCACTTTAAAAAATTATATTTATGTGCGATTGCTATTGAAAAAAATAAAGATATAGTATTTTCTTTATCTTTAAAACCAAATCAAACTTTTTTAGTTACAAAATATAAAAATCAAGTATCTCATTTTAAAAAAACAGAATTAAAAGATATTTTAAATGCTTTTATAGAACTAGATTATAATTCTAAAAAAGGAAAAATAGATACAGATATTGGATTAAGAAGTATACTATGTAATTATTGTAGTTAAAATACATATAATAATTTACTTGAAAAAAAATATTTATAATGATAAAGTATATAAAATAAAAATAATAATTTATTTTGTTTTTATTAAACTCTATATGGAGAAAGTTATGATTAATATTAACGAAAATTTTTTAAATTTACAAGATAGTTACCTTTTTTCTACAATAGCAAAAAAGGTATCTGAATTTCAAAAAAATAACCCAAATAAAAAGATTATAAAATTGGGAATAGGAGATGTTACAAGACCAATAGTTCCAGAAGTTTTAAAGGCAATGCATAAAGCTATTGATGAATTAGGAAATATTGAAACTTTTAGAGGCTATGGGCCAGAACAAGGATATGATTTTTTAAAAAATAAAATATCAGAATTTGATTATGCAAAAAGAGGAGTAACAATATCTCCAGATGAAATTTTTGTATCTGATGGTGCAAAATGTGATTGTGGAAATATAGGAGATATTTTAGGAGAAGATAATATAGTTGCAATTACAGATCCTGTATATCCTGTATATTTAGACACAAATGTTATGGCTGGAAGAAGTGGAAAATATAATAATAAAACTGGAAAATATGAAAATATAATTTATATTCCAGCTACCGCTGAAAATAATTTTATACCAGAATTTCCAAATAAAGTTCCAGATATGATATATTTATGCTTTCCAAATAATCCAACAGGAACAACTCTTTCAAAATCAGAATTAAAAAAATGGGTTGATTATGCAAAAGAAAATAAAGCATTAATTTTATTTGATTCTGCTTATGAAGCATTTATTTCTGATGAAGATGTTCCACATACAATATATGAAATAGATGGAGCAAAAGAAGTTGCAATAGAATTTAGAAGTTTTTCTAAAACAGCAGGTTTTACTGGAGTAAGATGTGCATATACTGTTGTTCCAAAGGAATTAATTGCTTATACAAAATCTGGAGAAAAAATAGAATTAAATTCATTATGGAATAGAAGACATGGAACAAAATTTAATGGAGTATCATACCCAGTTCAAAGAGCAGCAGAAGCAATTTATTCAGATGAAGGTCAAAGGCAAATAAAAGAAAATATAATGTATTATATGAACAATGCAAAAATAATAAAAGAAGGTTTGCAAGATGCAGGTTTTACTGTTTATGGTGGAGTAAATGCTCCTTATATTTGGCTTAAAGTGCCTGAAGGATTAACTTCTTGGGAATTTTTTGATAAACTTTTAAATGAAGTAAATGTAGTAGGAACACCAGGAGTTGGTTTTGGACCAAGTGGAGAAGGTTATTTTAGATTAACTGCTTTTGGAACAAAAGAAAATACAATAGAAGCAATTGAAAGAATAAAAAATATGAACTAATAAAAAGATAAGGGCCTGATTACAGACCCAAAATAGAGATTTGAGATAAATGAAGTGATGTGATTTGATACTAATGTCTAATTATCATGTTTATTATAGGCTTTACGATAACATACAAATTGTAGGCTATACAAATTGCAAATATTACAATAAGTGTTATTGAGCCTAAAACTAATAGATCAGTCCGATTTCCGGACATTTCATTTACTCGTGATTCTAAGTGGCTTTCAACTTTTATTACCACATAGATGAGTAGTGCTGAAACGATAATTTTTAAGAGTGCCATTACTACTTGCATAAAAAATCCCTCCCATGCATTTTTATGATTATATTATACCATAAAAAGTGTATAAAAAAAAAGAGGGAATTATATATAATAAAATAAATATTAGGAGGAAAATTTTATGGCCGAAGTATTAAAAGATGTATCAAGAACGTTTAATGAATTTCTTTTATTACCGAATTTAACAGATGAAAGATGTATACCAGCAAATGTAAGTTTAAAAACACCACTTGTAAAATTTAAAAAAGGAGAAGAACCAAAATATAGTGCTAATTTACCAATGGTTTCTGCAATTATGCAATCTGTTTCTGGTGAAAAAATGGCAATTGCATTAGCAAGAGAAGGTGGATGTTCTTTTATATTTGGTGCTCAATCAATAGAATCACAAGCTCAAATGGTAAGAAATGTAAAAAAATATAAAGCTGGATTTATAACTAGTGATTCTAATGTTACAAGTGATACACCAATTAAAGATTTAATTAGTTTAATTGAAGAAACAGGGCATTCTACTGTTATGATAACTGAAGATGGTACAGCTACAGGAAAATTTTTAGGATTAGTAACAGATAAAGATTTTAGAATTTCAAGAGTTGATTTAAATGAACCAGTAAGTAATTACATGGTTCCAAAAGAAAAAATTGTTTTTGCAAGAAAAGGAATATCTTTACATGATGCAAATGACATAATTTGGGAAAAGAAAATAAGTTGTTTACCAATATTAGATGAAAATGACAATTTACATAGTTTAGTTTTTAGAAAAGATTATGAATCTGATAAAGAAAATCCAAATTCATTATTAGATGAAAATAAAAGATTTATAGTTGGAGCTGGAATAAACACAAGAGATTATGAAGAAAGAATACCAGCATTAGTAGATGCAGGTGTTGATTTAATTTGTATGGATTCTTCAGATGGATATTCTGTATGGCAAAAAAATACAATAGATTGGGTAAGAAAAAAATATGGCGATTCAGTAAAAATTGGTGCAGGAAATATTGTAGATAAAGAAGGATTTTATTATTTAGCTGAAAATGGTGCAGATTTTATAAAAGTTGGAGTAGGTGGAGGTTCAATTTGCATAACTCGTGAAACAAAAGGTATTGGTAGAGGACAAGCATCTGCTTTAATGGATGTTGTAGAAGCTAGAGATGAATATTTTAATCGTACAGGAGTTTATATTCCAATTTGTGCAGATGGTGGAATTGTTCATGATTATCATATAACATTAGCTTTGGCTATGGGTGCAGATTTTGTTATGATGGGAAGATATTTTGCAAGATTTGATGAAAGCCCTACAAGAATAGTTAAGAGAAATGGTACTTTCATGAAAGAGTATTGGGGAGAAGGTTCAAATAGAGCTAGAAATTGGCAAAGATATGATTTAGGTGGAGAAGCTAAAAATAAATTAGTTTTTGAAGAAGGTGTTGATTCATTTATACCTTATGCTGGAAGATTAAAAGATAATGTTGCAATTACAGTTGCTAAAATAAAATCAACAATGTGTAATTGTGGTTCTATTTCAATAAAAGAATTACATGAGAAAGCTAGATTAACAGTTGTATCAGATGTTAGCATAAAAGAAGGCGGAGCACATGATGTTCAATTAAAAGAAAGAATGTAAAAATGTATTTATAAAATGCAGAAGAGCAGGCATTACGCTTGCTCTTTTTAAACTGCTTGCTTTTTTTAATTTTCAACAAAGATGTAAGGAGTCTCTGCATATTCTGCTGAAACATCAGCTAAATCAACCTTACTGGCTGGTCGATGTCCATCTGGCTTGTGTTCGAATGTGCCATCTGCATTTTTTCGAACTACATGGAAGTCATCATATCTCATCCCATCCCATGTGTAATACTTATACCAACCCCAGAGCCAGAAAGCTGTTTTTCCATCAGTTTCTTCAATACTTTCTACTTGCCGAACATTAATATGAAATTTTGAAAGAGTTTTAATAAAAGATTTGACTGGTGTATCCATAGGATTAATTGGTCTTCCTGTATCTGGATCAGTGGGACGATACAAATGAACGCACTCTTCTACTCCGATTGCAAATCCAAGGCAATTGAACTTATTGATTTGATACCGACTATTTGCCTCTGTTGCACTTAAAAAATTTGCCATAAGATTTTCTCCTTTACTTTCTTGCCATAGTGGCGATGCATTTTAAATCAACAGGTTACATAATAATTATACCATATTTTATGCTAAAAATCAAAAAGATAAATTCTTTGTGTTGTTTCAAATAATAATTCTTTAAAAGTATATTTTATAAATATTGATAAAGTATGTTTTTTGTGCTAAAATATAAAAGAATAAATAAAAAAAGGAGATTAAATGAGAGTTTTAGCAGTAGGAGATATTGTTGGTAAAAGTGGGCTTCAAAAGTTAAAAGAAGTTTTACCAAATGTTATTAAAGAAAATAATATTGATTTTGTTATAGTTAATGGAGAAAATGCAGCTGATGGAATGGGACTTACTGAAAAAATGTTTAAAGATATAATTTCCTTAGGTGTAGATATTGTTACAATGGGAAATCATACTTGGGGTAAAAAAGAAATTTTTAATTTCATTGATGATAAACATATTATAAGACCTGCAAACTATCCTAATAATAATCCAGGAAGAGGTTATGAAATTTTTGAATGTAATGGAAAATCTATTTGTGTTATTAATTTAATTGGTAGAACCACAATGACAGTACTTTCAGAGAATCCTTTTCTAGTAGTAAGAGATATTATCTCAGAAGTAAAGGAAGCTGTAGATATAATAATAGTAGATTTTCATGCAGAAGCAACGGCTGAAAAAATAGCAATGGGTTACTATTTAGATGGTGAAGCAACAATTATTTATGGAACTCATACTCATGTTCAAACAGCTGATGAAACCATTTTAGAAAAAGGAACAGCATATGTTACTGATATTGGGATGACTGGACCTAAAAAATCAGTAATAGGAATGGATGTTGATGTATCAATTAAAAGATTTGAAACATCACTTCCTGAAAAATATAAAGTTGCAGAAGGAAAATCTAAATTTAATAGTTTTATGTTTGAAATTGATGATTTAAATAATAAAGTAACTAAAATAATTAGAATAAATAAATAATAGAAATTTTAAAATTACTTTTAAATAAAAATTATCTAATAATTTAATATAAGATAATTAAAATAAATGAGAATATAAAGTATTTAGAGAAAATTAGTAACTTAAAAATAAGTAGTATACGAAAAAAGTATATTACTTATTTTTATTTTATACGAATATATCAAAATTTTACATTAAAATAAAAAAAATTTCCTTAATTGACAACAAACTTTTTGACAAAATATTATGTTGCGACAAAAGATGACAGTAACTATCAAAGTGTTGAAAATACTGTAGAAAAATAGCACACGAAAGTCCATTAAAATACTGAAAAAGTATAGACTTATAGAAATGATTATTGTAAAATTATCTCATCAAAACACAAGAAAAAATAAAAATTATAGGAGGAAAAAAGAAAATGGAAGTTTTAAAAATTTCATCAAAATCAAACCCAAATTCAGTTGCAGGAGCAATCGCAGGGTTAGTCAAAGAAAGTACAAGAGCAGAGATGCAAGCAATAGGCGCAGGAGCTTTAAATCAAGCTATAAAAGCAGTTGCAATAGCAAGAGGTTTTGTAGCACCAGCTGGAGTAGATTTAGTATGTATACCAGCATTTGCCGAAGTTCAAGTTGAAGGTGAAGATAGAACTGGAATAAAATTAATTATAGAGTCTAGAAAATAATAATTATATATATAAATATAGATGCTAATTTTGATGATTATTAAACTATTATTAGTAAAAATAATTTATTCAAAATTAGCATCTTTTTTTTGCTTTTTTATTGAAAATCTAGAAAAAATAATATATTATTATTGCGTAGAAAGGTAATTAAATATGAATAATAATAGTAACTTTGTTAAGTATATATTTGCTATAGTAGTAGTTTTTTTAGTAGCATGTACTTTATTTGTAATTTTTAAAAGCAAAACAAATACATCTAATGAAAATTTAGACCAAACATCTACTTTAAATAATATTCAAACAGATTTGAGATTGGCAATATCAGAATTAGATACAATTAATCCGATACTTACAAATAATAGAAATGTTCAAGAAATTACAAAAATCATTTATGATCCGCTAATTACTTTAAATGAAAATTACAAATTAGAGTATTGTTTAGCAGAAGAAATAGCTAAATCAGATGATTTAACTTATATAGTAAAATTAAGAAAAGGTGTAGTTTGGGAAAATAATACAAATTTTACTGTAGATGATGTTATTTATACTATGGAATTAATATCAAGTGGAATAAGTCCAATTTATTCAGAAAATTTAAAGCAAGTAGAATACTTTGAAGCAATTGATAATAATACTTTAAGAATTAAATTAAAACAACCAGTGCCATTTTTTGAATATAATTTAACTTTTCCTATAATGTGCAAAAGTTATTTTGAAGGAGAAGATTTTGCAACAAGCCAAAAAGCACCAATTGGAACAGGTATGTTTAAAATTACAGAGTTTAGTAATAACATTATAAAATTAATACCTAACAATAATTATTGGAATACAAATAGAAAACCTATGGCAACGCAAATTAATATAAATTTATATAATTCTATTGGTGAATGTTATTCTGCTTTTAAAAATGGTGAAATAGATATTTTAACAGTAAAAATAAAAGATATTGAAAATTATATTGGCAATCTTGGATACAATAAAATTGAATATAAATCTAGAGAATATGATTTTTTAACTTTTAATACACAAAATGAAATATTATCAAATCCAGCAGTTAGAAAAGCAATAAGTTTATCAATAGATAAAAATAATATTGTAGCTTCTTGTTTAGGAAAAGGATATACAGCTTCAAACTTTAGTTTAGATATGGGAAATTGGCTTTATACAAAAGATTTAAATATTCCAGTAGATACAGAACAAGCAGCTCAAATTTTACTTAATGATGGTTGGGAACGTACAAGTAATATATGGATAAAAAGAGCTAATGGTAAAACATTAAGATTAGAATTTTCATTAACAGTTAATACCAATAATCAAACAAGAGTAAGTGTTGCTGAAAATATAAAAACACAATTATCTAATATAGGTATACCAATAAAAATTAATTATTTATCAGCTGATAGCTATAATGATGCTATAGGAAATAGAAATTTTGATATAGCCTTAATTGGTATACAAGTTGGATATTCTCCAAATTTAGAAACATTTTTTGGAAATGGAAATTTAGCAAATTATAACAATAATGAAGTATCTGAAATAATGAATATAGTTTCAAACACAACAGATGAAAAAACTTTATATGAAAAATATGCTAGACTATATGATATTTATTTAGAAGAAGCACCATATATCGGATTATATAGAAATACAGATATATTAGTTTATAATCAAAGTTTAGTAGGAAATATAACAGCTAATAGTTTTAATATTTTTCATAATATTGAAAAGTGGTATAGAAGATAATAAAAATTAAAAAAAAGTATTGACAAAAGAAAAATTAAAGATATAATAAGAACATAAGTTTTACAAACAAATTTTTGTTAGGAGGAAATTAAATGGGAGAAAATTCAGAAAAAAGAAAAGCATTAGATGCTGCAATGAATCAAATAGAAAAACAATTTGGAAAAGGTTCTGTAATGAAATTAGGAGATTTTAAGTCAATGAATGTAGAAGCAATTTCAACAGGAGCTTTGAATTTAGATATAGCATTGGGAATAGGTGGTATTCCTAGAGGAAGAATAATAGAAATTTATGGACCAGAATCTTCTGGTAAAACAACACTTGCCTTGCATGCAGTTGCAGAAGCTCAAAAATTAGGAGGAGAGGCAGCATTTATAGATGCAGAACATGCTTTAGATCCAGCTTATGCAAAGAAAATTGGAGTTGATATAGATAATCTAATAGTTTCTCAACCAGATACAGGTGAACAAGCTTTAGAAATAGCAGAAGCATTAATAAGAAGTGGAGCAATAGATATAGTTGTAGTAGATTCAGTTGCTGCTTTAGTACCAAAAGCTGAAATAGATGGAGATATGGGAGATGCACACGTTGGTTTACAAGCAAGATTAATGTCACAAGCTTTAAGAAAGCTTGCTGGAACAATAAACAAAACAAATGCAATTATAATTTTTATAAATCAATTAAGAGAAAAAGTTGGTGTAATGTTTGGAAATCCAGAAACAACAGCTGGTGGTAGAGCTTTAAAATATTATGCTTCTGTAAGAATGGATATAAGAAGAATAGAATCAATTAAACAAGATGGAGAAGTTATTGGAAATAGAACAAGAGTTAAAGTTGTAAAAAACAAAGTAGCTCCACCATTTAGAGAAGCAGAATTTGATATAATATATGGAAAAGGTATATCAAAAGAAGGTAGTGTTTTAGATTTAGCTGTAAGTTTAGATATTATAGAAAAAAGTGGATCTTGGTTTAGTTATAATGGAGAGAAGATAGGTCAAGGTCGTGAGAATGTAAAAAAATATCTTTTAGATAATCCTAAATTTATGGAAGACATTGAGAAAAAGGTAAGAGACAACTTTAATAAAGCATTTGAAAATGCTTTAGTTGAAGAAGATGATGAAACAGAAGAAGAGGAACCATTAGAATAATTTAATAATAAAAATAAAATGGGTTGAAATAGTTTTATTTATTTTCAACCCATAAATTTAATTTTTTATAATAGGGGAAAATTATGGAAGAAATAAATTTAGAAGAAGAATTTAATAAATTAAATGAAAAAAGTTCTTTAAGAGATTTTCAAAAATATATAGAAAAAATGATAAAAAAAAGAGGATTTGATAATGAAACACCAGAAGATGTTGTTCTTCTTTTAACAGAAGAATTAGGAGAAGTAGCTAAAGAAGTCAGAAAATCTACAGATATAAAAATGGATATTAATAGTTCAAGAACTCAAAATTTAGACAAAGAAATAGCGGATCTTTTTAATATGCTTATGTCTTTATGTGTTGTTACAAAAATAGATTTATTTGAAGCATATAAAAATAAAGAAGAAATTAATTTAAAAAGAAAATGGAATTAAAAAAATATGGAATATATGAGTAAAGAAAAATTTGAAGAAGCAGAAAGAATAGATAAACTAAAAAATAAAATGCTAAAATATATAATGTATAAAAAAAGAACAGAAGCAGAAGTTAGACAAAAATTTTCGGATGAAGATGAAAATCTCCTTGAAGATAGTATACAGTATTTTAAAGAATTAAATTACATAAATGATGAAGAATATATTATTAGAGCTATAAATGAATTTATGGCTTTAAAGAATTTATCAATAAAAGAAATTGTATATAAAATTTGTCAAAAAGGAGTAAATAAAAATTTAATAGAAGATTATGTTTGCAAAAATAAAGACATTATGTTAGAATATGAAATAGCTTCAGCAAAAGCTCTAATATTAAAGAAACAAAAGGCTTTAGAAGAACAAGAAATAAAAAATTTTCTATATAAAAAAGGTTATATGAGTGATAGTATTAATATAGCTTTTGAAAATATGAAATAAAAGTAGGTAACTTATGAATAAAAAAATTATAACACTAGAGTCAAAAAAATATGAATTAAGATTAGATAATTTTGAAGGTCCTTTAGATCTTTTATGCTATTTAATTGATAAAAATAAAATGGATATATATAAAGTAAATATATCTGAAATTGCAGATCAATATATAAAATATTTAAAGGAACAAGAAGAATTAAATTTAGAAGTTGCGAGTGAGTTTTTAATAATGGCTTCAACTCTTCTTTTAATTAAATCAAAAGGACTTTTACCAAAAGAAGTTGATGATGAAGCTGAGATTACAGAAGAAGAATTAATTAAAAGGATTATTGAATACAAACAATATAAAGAGATTAGTAAACAGTTTAAAGAAAGAATACAAATTTTTTCTAAAAGATTTTATAAATTACCAGATAAAATAGAACTTCCAAAACAAGAATTAGAAAAAAAGTTTTCAGCTGATGATATTATTGAAAGATACAAATTATTAGTAGAAAAAAATGAACAGAAAAAAAATGAGAATGCTAAGAATATAGAAAAAATTGCAGTTTTTGATACTTTTTCTGTATCAGATAAAGTGAAAGAAATTTTTAGAGAATTAATAAAAAAACAAAAATTTGTTTTTAATAAACTATTTTCACTTAAAGAAAAACCTAAAGCAGAAGTTGTTACTGCTTTTTCAGGTGTTTTAGAACTAAGTAGAAGAAATAAAATAATAGCAGAGCAAAAAGAACTTTTTGGAGATATAGTAATTTCAAAAAGAAAAAAGGAAAATAAATAAAGGATTGAAATTTAGTGGAAACTAAATTTGGATAATACTGTAAAAAAAGATAATAATAATTAATATAAGTAGGTGTAAAATGTTGGTAATTATATTAATTCTTATTGTCTTTTTTTTCATATTATTAGGAATAATTTATTCAAATATAATAATAGATATAGATAATTGTAATATTTCTTGCAATGATACAAAACTTGATATAGAAAAAATTGATATATCAATGAAAATTTATATATTTAAATTTTTAAAAATAAAGATAAATAGAAATATAAAATTTGATATATTAAAAAAAATAAATAAAAAATATGATGGTAAAATTGATGTTTTAAATATTATAAAAATAATATTTAATTCCAGAAAAAAATTAAAATTAAAATATTTAAATCCAAAACTTAATTCAATAGATTTATGCTTATATTTTGGAACATATAATCAAATGTTAACTACATTTTCTATTCCAATTATTTCAATTTTTATTTCTGTTTTATTAAGTAAATTAATATCTAGTTATGATAATAAATATTATAATTATAGAATTTTTCCAGAATATTCAAATAAAAACTATTTAAGTATAAATTTAGTATCAGAAATTCAGTTTTCTACAATAAATTTAATTATATTTTTATTTAAAATTAAGTAATTTATTGTTATTAAATTATTTTGAAATAATTTATATTAATTTTGAGTAAAAAAAATTATATTATTTTAGAATAAAAAAATTATATTAACTTAAGAGAAAAAAATATATCAGTTTTTAAAAATTAATTATTATTGATTTTTAAAAATTGATTTTAAGTAAAAGTTTATATTATAATATAATAAAATTATAAAGAAGGAAAAATAAAATGATTGAATTAAAAAATGTTAGTGAATCATATGTTAACGGAATTAAAGTAATAGATAACATTAGTCTTAAAGTAGAAGATGGAACTGTTTTTGGATTTATAGGACCAAATGGTGCAGGAAAAACAACAACAATAGAGATGATAACAGGAATCTTGAATATAGATGAAGGAGATATTTTAATTAATGGAAAAAGTATTATTACTGAGCCAATAGAAGCTAAAAAACAATTTGGATTTGTTCCAGATGTTCCAGATGCTTTTGAAAAATTAACTGGTTTAGAATATTTAAATTTTATTGGTGATGTTTATGATGTACCTTCAGAGGAAAGACTTAAAATTGTAAATAGATTATCTAATGAATTTGGATTAACACAAAGTTTAAGAGATAGAATACAAAGTTATTCTCATGGTATGAAACAAAAATTGCTTATAATAAGTGTTCTTTTACATAATCCTGCTAATTGGATATTAGATGAGCCAATGACAGGATTGGATCCAAAAGCTTCATATACTCTAAAAAATCTTATGAAAGAACATAGTAGAAAAGGAAATACTGTATTTTTTTCAACACATGTATTAGAAGTAGCTGAAAAAATTTGTGATAAAATTGCTGTTATAGATAAAGGAAAAATTATTTTTGTAGGTACGTGTGAAGAATTAAAAGAAAAAGCAAAAATAAGTTCATCTTTAGAAGAATCTTTTTTAAAAATTATAGAAGGAAAATAAATTATGAAAGGATTAACAAAAGTAATTTTAAAAAACTCAAAACGAGTAGATAAATATAAAACAAAAAGAGAAGCAATTTTAGCAATATTAGCCTTTATTATAGTGTTTGGATTTTTAGCCGGAATAATGACTTTTTTCAGTTTTAGTGTTACAAAACAATTAATTCAAATAAACCAAACTTATGCTTTTACTAATATTTTATTATTAATAAATTTTTTACTTTTATTTACGAAAAGTATTTTTGAA
This sequence comes from uncultured Clostridia bacterium, assembly GCA_947627185.1. Lineage (GTDB taxonomy): Bacteria > Bacillota > Clostridia > TANB77 > CAG-508 > Scatovivens. The sequence goes on from CANQVF010000002.1 coordinate 168,277, forward strand.
AGTCTAAATGTATTATATTTTTCAAAAGATTTAAGAGTTTTACTTAGAATGCCTATAAAAAGCATAGATATTCTAAATTCTAAATTAATAAATATGATATTATCAGAGTATCAAATGGAATTTATAATGCTTGCAATTCCAATGATTGTGTACGGTATTATTACAAAAGTAAATTTTATTTTTTACCTTTATATGATTATAATACTTATTTTAATTCCAATAATTCCAATAATGATAACTTCATTAGTAATATCTATAATAATGAGATTTACTAATTTTATAAAAAATAAAAGTAAAGCAATGTATGTAACAATTATTTTAGCTATTTTTTTTATGGGAATAATAATTTCTTTATTCAATAATCAAGAACATATATCTATTTCAATTTTTAAAGATATAGTTTTAAGAGCAAATGGACTTTCTGAAACTATTGCAAATTATTTTATATTGATAAAACCAATAATGAATACATTGTTAAATTATAATAATTTACAAGGTGTATTTAATTTAATTATTTATATAATCGAAAATTTATTTTGTTACACAGTTATTTTATTTATTATGTCCAAAATTTATTTAAAAGGAGCTATTGGAGCTTCAATAAATAATACTAAAAAAAGTACATATAATAAAGAACTAAATATATTAGATTTTCAAAAACAAAATAAATTTAAATCATATTTTATTAAAGAATTAAAAACAATGGTAAGAACACCAATTTTTTGTATAGAATGTGTAATTATGCCTTTACTATATCCAATAACTATTTTTCTAATTATTTTGTTTCTAATTAAATTTGCTGAATTAGTTGGCTTAAATTTGTGGGAAAAATTAAATGAAGTATCAGTTACAACAAAGCGGACTTGCTATTTTTCTAGGAGTTGGACAGGTTTTCTACATGATGAACTTTAGCTCAATTATAGCTATATCAAGAGAAAGTAATAATGCAATAATAACCAAATATATTCCAATAGCACTTGCGGAGCAATTTAATTTAAAGATATTATTAGGTTTAATAGTAAATACATTATCAAGTTTTTGGGTAGCTATATTTCATTATTTATGTACAAAAAATATTTTAGTAACAATAACAATTTTTTTTGAATTAATTTTAATAAATTTAATAGGTGAAAAAATAAAATTATTAATAGATTTAAAAAGACCACAATTAAATTGGAATACAGAATATACAATGATGAAACAAAATACAAATGTAATGTATGAATTGTTTTATACTTTTTTAATATCTTTAATATTATTTGTTATTAGCAAAATATTTACAATATCAATTTTATTTTTAGCAATTATAATAATTACATTAATTATTACTAATACTTTAATAAGTAGATATATAAGAAAAAAAGAATATTTAATATTTGGAAAAATTTATTAATTTATAATTAGTATAATTGAATTTCTTTTGGAAATAATACTATAAACAGTTTGAAAGAAAGAGGTAATAAAATATGAGTGAACATCCAATAGAAGTTCTTATGGAAACAGCTATGAATAGTATTAAAGATATGGTTGATGTTAATACTATAATTGGTGAACCAATTGAAACCAAAAATGGAATGGTTATAATACCAATTTCAAAAGTTAGCTTTGGATTTGCTGCTGGAGGTAGTGAATTTAAAGGTGAAACAATTGATGAATATAAGAAGAAAGATAAAGAGGAAGAAGTACAATATAGACTTCCATTTGGAGGAGGTAGTGGAGCTGGAATTTCAATTAATCCAGTGGCTTTTGTTATAGTTTCAAAAGATTCTATAAAAGTACTTCCTATAGAGCATACATCTGCAATAGATAAACTTATGGATTATGTACCAGATTTAATGGAAAAGGCTAATATAATGGTTGATAAATCAGAAAATAATACAGAAAATAATAAAAATAATTCTTCTAATGCTGAGAATTTTACTTCTAATTCTAATGAAAATACTGATAATAATGATAATAATGAAAACAAAGAAAAGAAAGTAAAAATAAAAAATCCATTAAATAAACAAAATAAAAAGAACAAGAACAATGTTAATTCATCTAATAATTTAAATAATCAAAATGATTTTGACATTTCTAGTGTTGAAGTAGAAGAAAATCCAGAAGAAGAGGAAATAGAAGAATATTTTGAAGAAGATGATGAATAAAAATAAAGACTTGTAAAGAATGATTATATTGCTTTACAAGTCTTTATTTTAAGTTTATATAAATAATTGAATATAAAATTTAGATGAAGTAAAAATCAAAAGATATTGAAGTGAAAAAAAAATTATGATATAAGAAATAATATATGAAAGGAATAATAGTTTTTTAAAATAAAAAATTTTATAGCTTTAAGCAAAGAAAGGAATAAAATTAAAATGAAAATAGAATTATTAGGTGGATGTGAAAAAAAAGAATTAGAAAAAAGAATTCAAAATACAGCAGCTGCGGGAAAATTATCTAGATTTCCTGGTAATGTACTTGAAGTTTTAGAAAGTTGCAATGACTATGAAAGCAATTTAAAATTAGTTAAAAGAATTATTAAAATGGGGCATAAATCTATTATTGAACATGATTACTTAGTATTTGCTTTATGTGATGTAACACCTATAGTTGAGCAAACTTTAATTGGATATAGATTAACATCTTTCACAATAAAATCAAGAAGAGAGGTTGATTTTAGAACAGTTGGTTTTTATGTTCCAGAATTTAGAAATAAAAATGGAGAAATTCATGAAAAAAATGAAGAACTAAAAAAAGAATACATAGAAAATATGAAAATGTTATTTAATACATATGGAGAAATTGTTGATAGAGATGTAAAAGTTGAAGATGCACGATTTATTTTACCTTATTCATATCATAGTAATATTATTATGGGAGTTAATGCAAGAGAGCTAGAAAGAATGATTATTGCTTTGAGATTTGGTCATTTAAGTAAAATACCAGATTTAAAAGAAGTTGGAGAAGCATTGTATGAAATAGTGAATAAAAATGTACCATATTTAGTACCTAATATTAAATCTCAAGAAGAAAATTTGAAATCAGGTTTTGAATATTTAGAAAGTTTTGAAAAAAGACCAGATATAAAAATAATAGAGAAAACTCAAATGATAAGTTATACTCCTAATGCAGATGATGTTGTATTAGAAAGTTCAATTATGTATCATTATCAATGTTCAATAGAAAAAGCAAAAGAAATTTTAAATGATATGGTAAAAAAGGATGAAAAGGCAAAAGAAAAAATGATGTATGAAATAATGCATAAGGAAGAAAGAAGAGAATTAGAACAAGTAAGTTTTAGCTTTCAAATACCAATATCTTTAGCAATTCTTACACATTTAACTCGTCATAGAATGCATTCATTATTAGTTCCAGAATTTTTACCAATGTGGGATATGAATAATTATATAACACCAGAATCTATTAAAGTAAAAGCAAAAGATATATATGATAAAGCGGTTAAGAAAAATATAGAAGTTAAAGAGAAGTTTGAAAAATTAGGGGTATATGAAGGAGATCTAGTATATTTCTATTTAAGTAATCAAATGCTTAATGTGGTAACTACTATGAATGCTAGAAATACTCAGTGGGTTTGTAGAATGCGTTGTTGTAATAAAGCACAATGGCAAATTAGATTTATTGCAAAAGACATAGCAAAACAAGTATCAAATGTAGCACCACTTATAGGAAAAGGTTTAGGATCAACTTGTGTAACTGATAGATATTGTGGTGAAGGTAGAGAATGTTGTGGATTAATTAATAGTTTGTTAGAAGCAGATGAAAAAAATAATAAATAAAATAAAAAAATCTTCTTGGTTTTCAAGAAGATTTTTTTATTTTATTTATTATCAAATTCTTGTTCTCTTGAAAGTTGAAATGTATCATTTATTTTAGAAACACAATTAATAGAATCTTTTTTTAAAGGTTCTTTTTTTATGTAAAAATTAAGAAGTTGTTGTTTTAAATAATCTGAACTTCTAGTAATATTACTATTAAAAATTCCACGATGATTAGCATCTCTTAGAATAATTGCTGATATGTTGATACCTAATTTTTGATAATATTCTATGGCATTTTTATATCTTTCATCCATTGTTGTTCCATATAATTCTCTTTGCTTTTTTCCAACTTCTAATGGTGTTGTTGGAATACGATAAGACATATCATGCATTGGTGCAGGTATTTGATTAGGAGAAACTATTTTTTCTCCATTTATATCATAAGAACCAGATTCTCTTGCCTCATTTTCTGCAACATAATAACCAAATTGTATATTTTTATAAGCTTCTTCATTAAATTTTTTTCCAAATAAAGATTCATAATCTCTTATACCAATAGGATAATCTAATTCTTCATTAGGAATAGGAATGGTTCCAGCTGCACCACCAATTAAACATCTATCTATAATTTCTGGATAAATTAATACAAATCTTTGAGCAAATACACCAGAAGCAGAATAACCATGTAAAAATATTTTTTCATCTAATTTTTTGCCAGTTATTTTTTGAACTTTATTTTGTGCATCTTTGATACAATCTAAAAATTTTTGAGCCATATTTTCTTCAATTATTGATTCTTTTGATAATTGTTGAGTATCGGGATGACCAGCTAAACAAGGAGTGATAGGTAAAAGTATAGGAGTATCTTCACAAGCATCAATTAGCAAATTTTGAAGATTATTTCCTTCATGTATGGCAGAAGCTATATTAAAAGCATAATAATTTTCTTCTTTACCACCTGAATTGAAACTTTCAACTACCATATTTGTATTTCCATTAAAATTTTCTGGTATTGCTAATAAATAACATAAATCGCTAGTATTATCTTTATAAGCATGTAAATCAAATTTTTTTCCTCTATAATTTGAAATTGTTTGTATTAGTCCCATATAAATCTCCATTTAATAAAATATATAAATATTATAGCATGATATTAAAAAAAAAGAAACTATTCATAAATAGTTTCTTTTTGGCTCCTCTTGTTGGACTCGAACCAACGACCTATCGGTTAACAGCCGAGCGCTCTACCAACTGAGCTAAAGAGGAATATATTTTTAAAACAAAATTATTATATAGTATTATATTTATATATGCAAGAAAATATTCAAAAAAATATATATCTTTTTTGTAACAATTTATAAAAATATATAAATATTTTATATTCAAAAACTTATCTAATCTTTAAAAATCTCTTTATTTCTTTAAAATTCTATGATATAATATATAAATCTTTGATGAGGAGATTTATAATTTGAGTAAATTTTTTGTAAAAGCAAATCAAATAAAGGAAAATAAAATAAATATAGAAGGTGAAGATGTAAATCACATAAAAAATGTTTTAAGATTAAATATTAGTGACAAAATTAATATATGTGATAGCGATAATTCTAAAAATTATGAATGTGAAATTACAAATATAAATTCTAAAAAAATAGAATGCATAATTCTTAATGAATTAAAAAATTCTTCAGAAGGAAATGTAGAATTGCATATTTACCAAGGTTTACCCAAATCTGATAAAATGGAATTTGTTATTCAAAAAGGTACTGAACTTGGTGTAAGTAAATTTATACCAGTTAATTTTAAAAGATGTATAGTTAAAATTTCTGAAAAAGATGAATTAAAAAAAATTGATAGATGGAATAAAATTTCTGAAGTAGCTGCTAAACAGTGCGGAAGAGATATAATACCAATTGTAACAAATATAGAAAATATTAATACTTTATGTGAAAAAATAAAAAAATATGATATAGTATTAGTGGCTTATGAAAATGAAAAAGAAAATTATATAAAAAATGAATTGATGCATTTAAAAAAAGACAAAAAACAATATAAAATAGCTGTAGTAATTGGACCAGAAGGTGGAATAGATGAAGAAGAAATAGATAAATTAGAAAAATCAGGAGCGAAAATAGTAACTTTAGGAAAAAGAATTTTAAGAACTGAAACAGTTGCACTTCAAGTTTCTTCTATAATTATGTACGAACTTGAAAATGGAGGAATATATTAGTGGATAAAGCAAAACTAATGCAGTTAGAAATTGATAAACAAAGAAAATTACCACAAAAAGTAAAAGACAATATTAGTACAGATATTTTTCAAAATATATTGGCTGCCATTATTATAATTGGATATTTATTTGCTATAAATATGATTTATTATAATGTTAATAATCAAATGTTTGAAGAATATTTAAAATTCTTTGCTTTAGGAATAATTTTATTTACTATTATAGTTTTTGAAATATCTTATAGAAAAAAAAGCATGAAATTTTGTTTTATTGGAATTGAGCTTTTAACTTGTGCTGTTTTATCATTATATATTCCATATATTTATTTACATACTACTAAAGAACTAAGAATGGCTATTATGATATTACCTGGTGCACTTGTAATTTATTATAGTATAAAATCTATTTTAATTTTTAAACAAAAAAAATTTAGTTATCAAAATAATTTAAGTGATGTAAAAGAAATGATGAAATATACAGATAAAAATAGTTATTTAGATGAAGAAAGTACAAAAACTTATAGAGAAAAAACAAAAGAAGAAGAAAAAATAAGATTAGAAATAAGTAAAGAACAAAAGGCTAGAAAATTAAAAAAACAGTTAGAAAAAAAGAATAACAAAGAAAAGAGGTTATAAAATTGATAAAAAGTATGACAGGTTTCGGCAGAGGAAAATACGAAAATGATGGAAGAACTTATACAGTTGAAATAAAATCAGTAAATCATAAATATGCAGATATAAATATTAGAATACCTAGATTTTTAAATAGTGTAGAAGATGATATAAGAAAAAAAATTAATAATGCAATTTCAAGAGGAAAAATAGATGTATTTATTAATTTTGAAAATTTTAGTAATAAAGGTACTACTATAAAAATTAATAAAGAATTAGCAAAAGAATATTTAACACAACTTAAGAATTTAGCAGATGAAACAAATGTAGATTTTAATGTTAATGTAATAGACATATCTAAATTACCAGAGATATTAAAATTAGAAGATGAAGAAGATGAAGAATTAATTTCTTCAGAACTTATGTTAGCAGTTGATGAAGCTATTCAAAATTTCGTAAAAATGAGAGAAACAGAAGGAACTAAATTAGTTGAAGATATTGAGAAAAGAATATATTTAATTCAAGAAAAAGTAGAAGAAATAACATCATTTTCAACTAATCTTGTAGAAGAATATATAGAAAAATTGAAAGAAAGAGTAAATGAACTTCTAAAACCAGGAACTGTTGATGAAAATAGATTGATGCAAGAAATAGTAATTTTTTCTGATAAATCTTCAATAGAAGAAGAACTTACAAGACTAAAAAGTCATATTTCACAATTTTTAAATTTAATAAAACAATCTTCTCCTATAGGTAAAAAAATGGATTTTCTTGTTCAAGAAATAAATAGAGAAGTAAATACTATTGGTTCAAAAGCAAATTGCTTGGAAATTACAAATAGAGTTATTGAAATTAAAACAGAAGTCGAAAACATTAGAGAACAAATTCAAAATATAGAATAGTTTTATAGATTTTTAGAAAATCTAAATAAAAAAGAAAGAGGTATTTTATGCAACTCATTAATATTGGTTTTGGAAATATAGTTTCAGCTGAGAGAATAATATCAATAGTAAGTCCAGATTCAGCGCCAATAAAACGACTTGTTCAAGAAGCAAAAGATGGTAAAAATGCAGTTGATGCAACTTATGGAAGAAGAACAAGATCTGTTATTATTATGGATTCAGGTCATATTATTTTATCAGCAGTTCAACCAGAAACTATTGCAGGAAGAGTAGATAACGGTTTAGATAATGTTGAAGAATAATAAATTTAGGAGGTGTTAAAAAATGATAGTAAAACCAACAGTAGCAGAATTATTAGAAAAAGTTAATGATAATAGATATTCATTAGTAATAATGACTGCAAAAAGAGCAAGACAAATTGCAGATGGAGATACTGTAAGAACAAAAGCAAAAGATAGATCAGCAGTAACTTTAGCTGCTAATGAAATTGCAGAAGGAAAAGTTACAAAATTAGATGATGTAGAAGAATAATTTATGTAAGAGAGGATTTAGTTATGTTAGTTATATTATCTGGAGTAGCTGGTGCAGGAAAAGATACAATAAAAAAAGAAATAATAAAAAGAATGGAAAACGTAAAATCTATTCCATCTCTTACAAGTAGAAGTCCTAGAGAAGGAGACATTCCTGGAGAAACTTATATCTTTTTGTCAAAAGAAGAATTTGAAGAAAAAATAAAAAATGAAGAAATATATGAATATGATATTCATCACAATAATTATTATGGAACTTCTAAAAAAATATTAAATGAAGCTTCAAAAGAAGGAATAATAATTAAAGATATAGATGTAAACGGAACAGAAATATTAAAAAATACATTAAAAGATATAAAAATAGTAACAATATTTTTAAGAGTTCCTAAAGAAGAATTGAGAAAAAGATTAGAAAATAGAATAGATAAACCTTCTGAAGGAGAAATAATACTTAGACTAAATAGATTTGATTATGAAGAATCTAAAATAAATCTTTATGATTATGTATTAAAAAATGATAATTTAGAAAAAACTGTAAGTATTATTGAAGAAATAATAAGACAAGAAAGTAAAAATTAATAAAAAATAAAAAGTAGAAAAAGAAAAATCATTTTGGTGATTTTTCTTTTTTTCTTTTCTTATTAAAAAATAAAACTAATAAAAAAATTCATAAGTTAATTATTATAAATATTAAAAAAATTATATTTTTATAAAACATTGCAACTTTTTTAAAAAAATATGTCACTTAATATATAAAAGTGATTGGAGAAAAGTAATGTTAAATGTTTTATTAATAGAAGAAAATATAAATTATGGAACAAAATTAATAAATTTGTTAGCCTCCACTAGCAAATTATTTAGATTAGCTGGAATTGTAAATAACTTAAAAGATTTAAAATATATTTTAAATCATCAAAAGGTGGAGTTAATCTTATTTGATATGAAAGTATTAGATTTTGAAAATCAAATATATAGATACTTATTAAATAATGTAAATAAACAATCTATAATTTTAATTCTTGAAAAAGTAGATTTAAAAAATTTACCAATGGTTAAATATATAAAAAAGAATAATGATATAGATAAAGTTATAAAAACTATTGATTTATTGTTACTAAAGCAAAATTCTTTTATATTGGATTATCCTAATAACTTAAATGAGACAATAATAAAATCAAAAATAAAAAAAGAACTAATAAATATTGGATACAATTTGGAATATTTAGGTACAAAATATATTATTGAAAGTATTTATATATTATATTCTTTAAAGGATTATTATGATAACAATCTTAATAGAGATATTTATTCTATTATAGCTAAAAAATATGGAAGAAATATAAATAATATTAAGTGTAATATAGGGAACGCAACAAATATTATGTATTTTGAAAATAAAGAAGAAAAATTAAAAAGATATTTTGGAAAAAAGAATTTTTCTAAACCATCACCACGAAAAGTAATTTTTACTGTACTAAATAAAATAAAAAATAAATGAGAAGTTAATTTTTTATTTAAAACTTTGTTATAAAAATAAGGAGAATATAAATGAAAAATAAAAAAAAATTAGAAGAATTTAATGATATATATAATAATACTTATAAAAAAATTTTGGGATATATTATTTTACATTGTGATAATTTGGAAGATGTTAATGATTTAATACAAGAAACATATATTGAACTATATAAAATGTTAAATAAAAACTGTTGGAAAAATAAAGAAAACGATATTAGTAAATATATTATTGGAATTTCTAAAAATATATTAAAAAAATATTATAGACATAAATATAAATTTAATAAAGTTTTTTCAATACATGAATATTGGGAGAATAATAATGAAGTATTTGTAGACTTGGATAATAATTTAGAATTTGATTTTATCACAAAATCAAATGTTAATGATATTTGGAAATATATTGAAGAAAAAGATATAAAAGTTGCTAAAGTTTTTTATTGTTATTATTTTTTAGATATGAAATTAAAAGAAATTGCTTACGAAATGAATATGAAAGAATCTACAGTAAAGAGTTATATATATAGAACAATACAGGATTTGAAGAAAAAATTTAATAAGGAGAGTGATTAATATGAGGAAAAATATTTTATTAGAAGAACGATTTAAAACTGTTTATAATAGAGAAGAAAATTATAATAATATTTGTCTTAAAATTGAAAATTTAAATAATAAAAAAAGAAAAATATTTAATATAGTTATTACTTTGTTTATTATTACTATTTTTACTACGGTACCATCAATATATGCAAAAAGAAATTGGAAAAAAGAATATGAAAATGAATCAAGAGAATATATAAATTCAATTATAGATTTGAATATGGAAAAAGAAAAAAATGTTAAAAATATAGATATGAATTATATATATAAAGATAATATAGGTATAAAATTAAATAAAGTATCAATATCTGAGTATTGTTGTCAAATAGATATTAGCTTTGATAATTCAAAAATAGAAGAAAATACATTTAATTTTGGGTATGCAATATATGATGAAAATAATAATGTATATTGGGTAGAGGAGAGACCAAAGTATGGAATAGGAAAATACTTAAATTATTCTCAAAAACTGTATAAGGAGTTAGGAATTAATAAAAAAACTGAATATTTAGCTAAAAGTGCAGGAACAGAAAGAAATTTACAAGAAGAAGAGACAATAGTTCGATTAAGTTTATATTCAATTAATGGTTTTAATCAAACTTCAAAATTGTATATAAGAGTTTTTGATATTGGATATACACTTAAAGATGAAGTTTTAAAAAATAATCTAGTTATAATTAAAGATGCTGAAGATTTTGTATTATCTAATGAAGAATGGCAATTTGATGTAGAAATACCTAATGAATATTATAAATTAAATCATAAAGATTTAAGTCTTTCTACCAATGTAGATAATTTGAAAATAAAAAATATAACATTATCTACAGAGAATTATTTATCTATGGATATGGAAACAAATTATACAGATATTGAACTTTTTGATAAAATTACAGTATCAGATGAAAATGGAAAAATTTATAGATTATTTGAATTTGGAAAATTAGATAATGGAGATATAAGAGCAATTTTTCATATTGATGAAGAGAGTATTAAAATGAAAATTTATTTGAATATAGAAATTGAAAAAGATAATATAAATAAAAAAATAGAATTATTAAAAAAATAAAAAAGGTAAAAAGTTATTTTTAATTTCTAATCCCTATAGGTGCGGGTGTGTAATATCACCCGCATTTTTATATAAAAATTTACACAAAATAGATTAATCATGATATAATATGTAAAAATTATTATTATATTAGGAGATAAGATGTTTGCAGAAGTAATAATTAATAGCAATGCTAGAGCATTAAATAAAGTTTTTGATTATATAGTGCCAAATAATATGGAAAATTCTATAAAGATTGGCGCTAGAGTTTTTGTGCCTTTTGGAAAAGGAGAAAAATTAGAAGATGGATTTGTTATTAATTTGAAGGAAGAGTCAGAGTTTGCAAATAAGGAAATAAAAAAAATTCAAAAAGAAAATAGTATTTCAGAAAAAAATATAACTTTAGCAAAATTAATGGCAAGAAAATATTTTTGTAATATATCAGATTGCATAAAGCTTATGTTACCACCTAGAACTGGTGGTAAAAAAATAGAAAATAGAGCAAAAGAAAAAACTGGAAATTTTGTATTTTTAAAAAGAGAGAAAGAAGAAATAGATTTTTTAATTGAAACTCAAAAAATAAAAAGTGATAAACATATAAGAGTTTTAAAATTTTTGGAAGACAATGATGGAATTTATAAATCAGATTTAGAAATATTATCAGATGTAAGTCCTTCTATTATAAAAACTTTAGAAAAAAATGGACATATTGAAATCATAGAAAAACAAATTGAACGAAACCCATTTATACATAAAAATGTTGAAAAAGATGCACCTAAAAAATTAAATGAAGAGCAAAAAAAATGTTTTGATAGTATAGCTTCTTATATAGATAATAATGAATTTTCTAAACATTTAATATATGGAATTACAGGATCTGGAAAAACAGAAATTTATTTGCAATTAATAGATAAAGTTCTAAAAAAAGGAAAAGATGCAATTGTATTGGTTCCAGAAATATCTTTAACACCACAAATGGTAAATAGATTTTTGGCAAGATTTGGAAATACTATTGCAATTCTTCATAGTAAATTATCAATTGGAGAAAGATATGATGAATGGCAAAAAATAGCAAAAGGAGAAGCAAAAATAGTAATAGGAGCAAGATCAGCAATTTTTGCACCAGTAAAAAATTTAGGCATAATTATTATTGATGAAGAGCATGATATGTCATATAAAGCAGATTCTACCCCTAGATATAATGCAAAAGATTTAGCAAAATATATAGCAAAAGAAAATAATTGTTCTTTAGTTCTTGGAAGTGCAACACCAGAAATAAATACAATGTATCAAGCTAAAAATAATGAAATTAATTTACATATATTAACTAAAAGAGCAAATAATAGTAATCTTCCTGAAGTAGAAATTGTTGATTTAAGAAATGAATTAGCTAGTGGCAATAGATCAATGCTTAGTTTTAAACTCCAAAAAGAAATCGAAAACAATTTAAAAAATAAAAAACAAACAATATTATTTTTAAATAGAAGAGGATATTCTACTTTTGTGATGTGTAGAGAATGCGGATATGTAGCAAAGTGCAAAAACTGCAATATAAGTCTAACATATCATAGTAGTGGAAATAAATTAAAATGTCATTATTGTGGATTTGAAATTAATAATATAACAGAATGTCCAAACTGTAAAAGTAAAAAAATAAAGTATTTTGGAAGTGGAACTCAAAAATTGGAGGATGAAATTCATAAATTTTATCCAGAAGCTACAACTATAAGAATGGATATAGATACTGTTAGCAAAAAAAATTCCCATGAAGAAATTTTAGATAAATTTAAAAATGAAAATATAGATATTCTAATAGGAACACAAATGGTAGTTAAAGGACATCATTTTCCAAAAGTTACATTAGTAGGTGTAGTTTCAGCAGATAGTAGTTTAAATTTAGATGATTATAGAGCTGTTGAAAAAACTTTTCAAACTTTGGTACAAGTTGCTGGTAGAAGTGGAAGAGAGGAAAATGGAAAAGTAATTATTCAAACTTATAATCCAGATCATTATGCAATAATTGAAGCACAAAAACAAAATTATGATTTGTTTTATAATCAAGAATTAGGTTTAAGAAAAATGTTGAATTATCCACCATTTTGCGATATAATACTTATTAGATTTTCAGGGAAAAATTTAGAAGAAATTAAAAAAATATCTAAAATAGTTTATAAAAAAATTAAAGATATAAATAATGAAAATATTATTATTTATAATCCAGTTCCTTCACCAATAGATAAAATTAAGAATAAATATAGATGGAGAATTGTTTTAAAATGTAAAGTTACATCAAAAGTTTTAGACATTATAAATTATGCTATTCAAGATGAAAAAATAAAAAAATGTAAAGATACCAGTATTATTATAGATATTAATCCAAATAGTATGAGTTAGAAAGGAAATAAAAATGGCTATTAGAAATCTAAGATATGAAAATGATGAGATTTTGAAAAAACATTCAAGAGAAATAGAAGTTATAGATGATAAAATAAAAGAACTTGCACAAGATATGATGGAAACCATGCATAAATGGGATGGAGTAGGATTAGCTGGTGTTCAAGTTGGAGTATTAAAAAGAATTATAGTTATTGATTTATATGATGAAGATAATACTCAATATACTTTAATAAATCCAGTAATAGTGAAGGAAAAAGGAGAACAAGAAGTAGAAGAAGGATGTTTAAGCTTTCCAAATAAATTTGGAAAAGTTAAAAGACCAAAAGAAGTGGTAGTTAATGCTTTAGATATAAATGGTAAAAAAATTACTATAAAAGCTAAAGATTTATTAGCACAAGCTTTGTGTCATGAAATAGATCATTTAAATGGAATAGTATTTACTGAAAGAGTTGAACCAGGAACTTTAGAAAAAGTTAATACAGAAGAAAATAAAGAAAACAAATAATTTTAGAGGTTTATAGGTAACCTTTTAAAAGCCTAAATACATTATTATAAAAGGAAAATTAAATGAAAATTCTTTTTATGGGAACACCAGATTTTGCAAGAGATTCACTAGAAAAATTATATGATAGTGGATATAATATTTGTGGAGTAGTTACTACTCCAGATAGGCCAGCAGGTAGAGGAATGAAAATTGTTTCTTCACCAGTTAAAGAATATGCTATTTCAAAAAATTTAAAAGTTTTTCAACCAGAAAAAATAGCGAATAATACGGAATTTAAAGAAGAAATAAAAAAAATAGCACCAGATTTAGTTTGTGTAGTTTCTTATGGAGTAATTCTTCCAAAATCTTTTTTAAAAATTCCAAAATTGGGTTGTATAAATGTTCATCCATCAATGCTTCCAAAATACAGAGGTTCTGCTCCAATTCAATGGGCTGTTATAAATGGTGATAAAACAACTGGAGTAACAATAATGTATCTTAATGAACAAATGGATGCTGGGGATATAATAAATCAAAAAGAAGTTGAAATTGGAGAAGATGAACTAGCTGGAGAATTATGGAATAGATTGTCCAATATAGGTGCTGACTTATTACTTCATACAATAAAGCAAATAGAAGAAGGAACTGCAAAAAGAATACCTCAACCAGAAGATTTTACTTTAGCACCAATGCTTAATAAAGAAATGTCTAAGATTAATTGGCAAGAAAAAACAGCATTTGAAATAAAAAATTTAGTTAGAGGGCTAAATCCTATTATGGGAACATATACTTTCTTAAATAATAAAAAAATAAAATTTTGGAAAGTGCAAAATTTAGATTATGATGAATTTATAAAACAAAATAACAGTATTAATATAAAAGATGCAAGATTAGGAGAAGTTATTTTGGCGAATGAAAAAAAAGGACTTTTTGTAAAAGCAATAGATGGAATAATCTCTGTACTTGAGATTCAAGGAGAAAATGCAAAAAAAATGAATATATCAGATTTTTTAAGAGGAAATAAAATTCAAGAAAGAGATATATTTGAATAAGTCTTGTAAAAAAATAATTATATTGATATACTAATTATATTAATATACTAATTATTTATAAAAATATTAATTAAGGAGGATGTTTTATGGAAGAAAACAAAGAAGAATTACAAGTTTCTGAAGAAATTTCAGTAGAAGGAAATGATACAGTTAAAATATCAAATGAAGCTGTTGCAACATATGCCGGAATTGCAGTGTCAGAAGTTTCTGGAGTATATGGTATGGCTGGTGGATTTGCAGGAATAACAGAGGCCTTAAGTGGAAAGAAAAATTTAGCAAAAGGAATAAAAGTAGATGTAGGTGAAAAAGAAGCAAAAATAGATGTAAATATAATTGTTGAATATGGTGCAAGAATTCCAGAGGTAGCTTTTGAAATTCAATCAAGAGTTAAAAAATCAGTTGAAAATATGACAGGCTTAAAAGTATTAGAAGTTAATGTTCATGTTCAAGGTGTTCATGCTGCAACAGATGATAAAAAACAAGATGATGAAGAATCAAACGAAGAATAAAGTGAGGAAAAAAATATGAAATTTTTTGATAAATTAGCTTTAAAAATATTTTCAGTAATTATGTTTGTAGTTGCAATTTTAGTTATATTAGTAATTACAAATGTTATGTCAATAGACATGATAACAAATAATGTAGCTATAGCTTTTGATAAATATGGTGATACAGCTTTTCAAGTTACAATAGCAATAGTTATAATATTAATGTTACTTTCTATTAAAGGATTATTTTTTACAAGTAAACAAGAAGATACAAGTAAAGAGGGTATTATCTTAGAAAATACAAGTGGAAAATTAGTTATTTCTAAAGAAAGTTTAGAAAGTTTAATTTCAAGTGTAGTAAAAGAAATTCCTGGTGCAGAAATAATTTCTAGTAAAACATTTTTAGATAAACATAAAAATTTAATAGTATATGTAACAACTGTTGTAAGTAAAGATGTTATGCTTAAAGATATATCAAATGAATTGCAACAAAAAGTTAAAGATGCTATGAAGAAAACAGCTGATTTAGATGTTAAAGAAGTTAATATAAAAATAAAAAATATAACTTCAAAAAAAGTAAAAGGCTTACCAGCTCCTGAAAATGAGGAGGTAAATGAATCCACAGAAGAAAAAGTCGAAGAAAGTAAACAAGAGACAGAAAAAAATGAAACAGGAGAGGAGTAATTTTTATGAGTGAAAATAAAGAAAGTAATAACAAAAATAGTAATGAAATAAAAAATGGATTTACTAGTAGTTATGAAGAAAATAGTTTAAATCAATTTGTAGCTAAATATGGTGGTGGAATAATAGGTGGTTTAATAGCATTAATATTATGCTTTACAGAATTATATAAAATTTTAGTATCTATTGTAATAATTCTATCAGGTGTATTTATAGGAAATTATGTTCAAAAAAATAAATCAAATGTAAAAGAAAAATTAAAACAATTTATTGATAGATTTTAGGAGGAAATAATGCAAAGATCTGCAATGAGAGAACTAGCATTTAAGTTAGTTTATGAAATTGAGATACAAAAAGATGAAGAAGAAGATCAATTTGAATTATTTATAACAAATAATGAAATTACTGATAAAAAAGTTATTGAATATTTAAAAGATGTAAAAATTGGTATTAAAGAAAATTCAGAAGAAATTAATAATTTAATAGTAAATAATCTTAAAGAAAATTGGAGTTTAAAAAGAATTTCTAAAATTAACTTAAGTTTAATAAAATTAGCAATATATGAAATGGTATATAAAAATTTACCTTATAAAATAGCAATAAATGAGGTTGTTGAATTAGCAAAAAAATATGCAGATGAATCTGCTCCTATTTTTATTAATGGAATACTTGCAAGTGTTGTAAAAGAAAAAAATTTAAACGGAGAAATTAATGAAGATTAACCCTATTACTGTCGCTGAATTAAATAGATATATAAAAGATAAAGTAGCAGATGATGAATATTTAAACAGTGTATTTGTTAAGGGAGAAATTTCTAATTTTAAACATCATTATACAGGTCATATGTATTTTACATTAAAAGATGAAACTTCTCTTATAAAGTGCATAATGTTTAAATCTTATACTGCTACTTTAAATTTTGTACCAAAAGATGGAATGAAAGTATTAGTTTTAGGATCAGTTGGTGTATTTGAAAGAGATGGAGTTTATCAAATATATGCCCAAGCAATGCAAGAAGATGGAATGGGAAATTTATATACAGCTTATGAACAATTAAAAAATAAATTAGAAAAAGAAGGTTTGTTTGATAAAAAATATAAAAAGCCAATTCCATTTATGCCAAAAATAATCGGTGTTTTAACTTCAAATACAGGTGCTGTTATTAGAGATATAATTAATGTTTCAACTAGGAGAAATCCCAATGTTTACATTAGACTTTTACCAATACCTGTTCAAGGAGAAGGAGCAGGAAATAAAATTGCTAAAGCAATAAAATTTATGAATGATAAAAAACTAGCAGATGTTATTATATTGGCAAGAGGTGGAGGATCAATTGAAGATTTATGGCCTTTTAATGAGGAAATTGTAGCAAGAAGCATTTTTGAATCGGAAATTCCAATTATTTCGGCAGTTGGTCATGAAACAGATTTTACAATATCAGATTTTGTAGCTGATTTGCGAGCACCAACACCTTCGGCAGCTGCTGAACTGGCAGTAGTTGATATATCTAAATTACAAAATAATATAGATTTATATCAAAGAAGATTGAAACTAGCTTTAAAAAGAAAAACTGAAATTATGAAGTTAAGATATGAAAAATGCTTAAATTCTAGAGTTTACAAAGAACCATATCAAAAAATAAATGATTATTATATGAAAATAGAAAGAGATATAAAAACAATAGAAAATATAACTTCAAAAAAATTAAAGGATTATAAAATAGAAGCAACAAAAATAATTACTAAATTAGATACATTAAGTCCTTTAAAAACTCTAACAAGAGGCTTTTGTGTTACAGAAGTAAATGGAAAAATTGTTACTAATGCATCAGATTTAAATAAAGATATGGAAATAAATTTAAGATTTCATGATGGAAACAAAAATGCAAAAATAATGTAATTTTATAGATTTTATAAAAATCTAAATACATATAAGGAGATTGTATTAGATATTTATTTAATACAGAAAAATGATATGGATAAAAAAGATAAAATTTTAATAGCTGTTATAGTTATTATTGCAGTTTTAGTAATTGGAGTACTTTCTTACCAAAAAATTTTTAATAAAGATGTTAATCAAGATGAAAGTGTAGAAAATGAAATAGAAGAAAATGTTGTTCAAAATGAAATGGTTGAGGATAATATTATTGTAGATGATCCTGTTATTGATGAAGAACCCTCAAACACAGAAATAACAACTAGTGTTCAAAATCAAGCAAATACAGTATACCAAAGTGATAAAGTTTATGAATCTAATTCAGCTGTAGGAACAACAAATAAAAAAGAAGAAGCTATAAATTTAGTTAAACAAGAATGGGGAGAAGATAGCACAGTAACATTTAGTTGTGATTCAGTTACTACAAATGGTGAATATATTATTGCTGTAACTTCTTTAGAAACAGCAACAGTAAAAAGTTATTTTAGAGTAAATTTAGAAAATAAAACCGTAACAGTAGAGTTTTAGAAAGGAAAAAAGATGGCAAGTAAAAAAGAAGAATTGAATTTTGAACAATTAATGGAAAAATTAGAAGATATAACAAATAAATTAGAAAAAGAACAGTTATCTTTAGATGATTCTGTTAAATTATTTGAAGAAGGAATTGAACTTTCTAAAAAATGTAATTTAAAATTAGAAGAAGCAGAAAAGAAAATAACAGTACTTATAAATGAAAATGATGAAATTAAGGAGGAAAACTTCATTACAGAAGAATAAAAAATATCATGATAATTGTAAATCAAATAATAAATAATAAATGTATATGGCTACCTATATTATTATGGTTTTTAATACAAACTTTTAAAGTGATTGTAGATTTAATTATAAATAAAAAATTAAATGTAAAAAGAATATTAGGAGCAGGAGGAATGCCAAGTTCTCATTCAGCAATAGTTTGTTCACTTGCTGTTTGTATAGGTAGAGAATATGGATTTGATTCTGGAATTTTTGCTTTTTCTGTTATTATGGCTTTTGTTGTTATGTATGATGCAGCAGGAGTAAGAAGAGCAGCTGGAAAACAAGCTAGAATATTAAATAAGATATTAGAAACACCTGGACTTACAACTAAAGAAGTACAGGAAAAATTAATAGAAACTTTAGGACATACACCAATTCAAGTATTTGTTGGAGCTTTAATAGGAATAGTTGCAGGTGCTATAATATAAAAAAATAAAGTTAGGTGG
Source organism: uncultured Clostridia bacterium (assembly GCA_947627185.1). Classification (GTDB taxonomy): domain Bacteria; phylum Bacillota; class Clostridia; order TANB77; family CAG-508; genus Scatovivens. Next base: position 187,758 of record CANQVF010000002.1, read on the forward strand.
TGTTATTATGACAGATATTGAAATAGCAAGAAGTGTACAATTAGAAAGAATTACTAAAATCGCTGAGAAATATGGAATAGATGAAGAATATTTAGAAGTATATGGTAAATATAAGGCTAAAATTTCTGAAAAATTTATAAAAAAAGTAGAAAAAGAAAAAGATGGTAAATTAATTTTGGTAACTGCTATAAATCCTACACCATTAGGAGAGGGAAAAACAACAGTTGCAATTGGATTATCTGATGGATTAAATATATTAGGAAAAAAATCTGTTTTAGCACTAAGAGAGCCTTCATTAGGTCCAGTTTTTGGAATAAAAGGTGGAGCAACAGGTGGTGGATATGCTCAAGTTGCACCAATGGAAGATATAAACTTGCATTTTACTGGAGATATTCATGCAATAACATCAGCAAATAATTTGTTAGCTGCAATGATAGATAATCATATTTATTTTGGAAACAAATTAGGATTTAAAAAAGTTATTTGGAAGAGATGTTTAGATTTAAATGATAGAGCATTAAGAGAAGTTGAAGTAGGATTATCAAAAGAAAAGAGAATGAAACCTAGAGAAGATGGATTTGATATATCTGTTGCTTCTGAAATAATGGCTATTTTTTGCCTTTCAAAAGATATAAAAGATTTAGAAAGAAGACTTGGAAATATAATAGTAGGATATAATGAAATAGATGAACCAATATTTGCAAAAGATTTAAAAGCAGAAGGAGCATTAACTGTTTTATTAAAAGATGCAATTAATCCTAATATTGTGCAAACTTTAGAACATAATTTAGCAGTTGTTCATGGTGGACCATTTGCAAATATAGCACATGGATGTAACAGTGTAATAGCAACAAAACTTGCTTTAAAATTAGGAGATTACGTAGTTACAGAAGCAGGTTTTGGTGCAGATTTAGGTGCAGAAAAATTTGTAAATGTAAAGTGTAGAAAAGCAGGATTAAATCCTTCTGTTTGTGTATGTGTTGCAACACTTAAAGCTTTAAAATATCATGGTGGAGCTAAACAAAGTGAATGCTCTAATGAAAACTTAGAAGCATTAGAAATTGGTATAGAAAATTTAAAAAGACATGTTGAAAATATTAAATATAGATATGGATTAACACCTATTGTTGCAATTAATAAATATAAAGATGATTCTGAAAAAGAAATAAAACTTTTAGAAAATAAATTAAATGAATTAGGAATAGAATTAAGTTTAACAGAAGTTTGGGCAAAAGGTGGAAAAGGAGCAATTGATTTAGCAGAAAAAGTTTTAAAACTAACAGAAGTAGAAAATAAAATTAATTTTGTTTATAAAGATGAAGATGATATAAAAACAAAAGTTGATAAAGTAGCAAGAGAAATTTATGGAGCAGAAGGAGCAGATTATTCAGAAGAGGCTTTAGAACAAATAAAAGTAATTGAAAAAAATGGATATGGAAAATATCCGATATGTATTGCAAAAACACAATATTCATTTTCAGATGATGCAAAAAATCTTTTGTGTGATAAACCTTTTAGAATATTTGTTAAAGAAGCAGTTGTAAAAAATGGAGCAGAATTTGTTGTTATAAAAACGGGAAAAATATTTACTATGCCAGGCCTTCCAGAAGTTCCTTCAGCAGAAAAAATAAGAATAAATGAAAATGGAGAAATAGAAGGAATTTTTTAATAGATTAAATAAATAAAAAACCTTCCTTAAATTTTAATTTAAGGAAGGTTTTTTTATTTAATTATTATTTTGATTACCAAAGTTTGAAAGTAAAATCTTAGGTAAAGCTAAAATTTTATAAAAAGCTAATTTTATTTTTTTCTTCATTAAATAAAATTTACTTAAACTTCTAGGACTAACAAGATAATTATCTATATTTTTTGTTTCAATTAAAGCTTTATTATCATCAGAAATTTCTTCATCAAGATTTTCCATTAAAGATGGTTCTTTTTCTTTATTAGAAAATTCAGTATTTGAAATTTCACTAATAATTTTTTCTTTATTATTATCTGTTTCTATATCTGAACTAGAAGTAGTTTTATCTGATAATTCTGTAATTAAATTATCAATTAAATAATCTATTTTTTTGTCTTCTTCTAAATCTGATGTATCTTCAGAAAAGTCAAAATTTGATATAATATCTGAAACATTAGTAATTTCTTCTTGAACATCATCATTAAAATCTATATCTAAATCTAATTCTGCTTCTTCAATTACATTGCCAATAGAATCTTCAATTTTTATGTGTTCTTCTTTATTATCTGGATTTACTTCGAAAGAATCTATAGTATTTTCAATATTTTCATTATTCTCAAAATTAGTAGAAAAACTATTTATTTCTTCTTTTTCTTTTGGTGAATTTTCAATAGATGATATATCATATTTATTTATTTCTTCTACTATTTCATCTATAATATCTTCATTTATAATAAATTTTTCTTCATCTAATTTTTTTGTAATAGGAGCTGAAAAGTTTGAATTAAAATTATTATCCCATTCATAGTTCGAATTTCTAAAACAAAAGTTTAAATTACTAAAACTTAAAATTTTTAATTCTGCAACAAAACCTTTTTCTGTTTTTTCCATTTGTATTTCATTAGTATTATGCCATCCACTATCAAATCCATAAACAATAGTTACTGATTCTGAATTGTTTTTGAATAAGAAACCAGAATAAGTAATGGTACAATTTTCATTTTCAATTAAATTTCCGCTAAATGATATATCATTTGTTAAATCCATTTTTTATTACTCCTATTAATAAATTTAGAAATGAAAATATTATTATTCATCCTTATTATAATAATAAATTAAAAATAATTCAACAAAATATAAATTATTTTTATTACATTTGTATTACAAAAATAAGAGAATAAAAAAAATAATTTGTAAAATAATACTAAATATAGAAAAGATTAAAAGTAAAGGAGAAAAAATGAGAATAAAAAAACTATTTATAATATTTATAATTTTCTTTAGTTTAGTAAGTTTTGTTTCAATTTCTTTTGCACTTTCAAAATATGGTTCGAGAGGTGAAGAAGTAAAAAAAATTCAAACTAAATTAAAAAATTGGGGTTATTATTCTGGAAGTGTAGATGGAGTTTATGGTTCTGAAACTTTTGAAGCAGTAAAAAAATTTCAAAGAAAAAATGGACTCACAGCAGATGGAATTGCAGGAGATAACACATTAAATGCATTAGGAATAACTTCAAGTGGTTCTTCAAGTAATACAAATAACAATACTACTACAAATAATAATTCAGATTTAAATTTATTAAGTAAGCTAGTACATGCTGAAGCTAGAGGTGAACCATATCAAGGAATGGTAGCAGTAGCAGCTACAGTATTAAATAGAGTATCTAATTCTAAATTTCCTAATACAATAGCAGGAGTTATATATCAATCTGGAGCATATACTTGTGTATCAGATGGACAGATTAATTTAGAGGCAAATTCACAAGCAAAAAAAGCAGCTCAAGATGCCATAAACGGTTGGGATCCTACCTCTGGATGCATATACTATTTTAATCCAAGTACTGCAACTTCATCTTGGATTTGGAGTAGACCTCAAGTTATTACAATTGGAAAACACATATTCTGCAAATAATAATTTTATATATAACTTTATTTCGTAACTTGGTGTCGCAATCTTCTTTTTTATAAAATTTAAAATGAAGATTGCTCCATT
>CANQVF010000003.1 GCA_947627185.1 uncultured Clostridia bacterium
GAAGATAGTGAAGGAACAGTAACATGGACTACAACCGAAAGAAAAATTAAAGGTTCAGATGGAGAAACTTACAATAAATTAACAGCAGATGGCTTGAATATAACATTAAATAGTGGAGAAAGTAAAAACATATTTGTAACATATTCTCTACAAAAAGAAACAATTCAAGATGTGGAAAGAGCAATTAAATTAGGAGATAAATCAAATATAGTTGAAATAGCTAATTATTCAACATATTATAAAGATGGAAAATTTGCAGGAAAATTAGACTTTGATTCAGCACCAAGCAATGTAAATATAAGAGAATATAATGATGAAAAATTATATTATGAAGATGATTCAGATACATCACCAAGATTAAATATAAAATTATTAGATGAAAACAGAGAAATTTCAGGTATAGCTTGGGAAGATAATAAAGTAGATGAAGTAACAGGAATTGGTGATGGTATTAGAAATGAAGATGAAGCTGTAATAGGAGGATTAACAACAGAACTTATTGAAAAAATAAGAGTTAATGATAAAGAATACGATTTCTTATGGCCAACATCTGAAAACTTAGATTTCTTAGGTGGAAGAACTTTAGAAGATTTAACAGGTTTTGCAAGTGTAACAGAAACAGCAAGAGATAAGCCAGAAGAAGGTCTACAAGTAGGTCAATATAAATTCACAGGAATACCAACAGGAGAATATGTTGTAAGGTTCTTATATGGAAATGATAAAACAGAATTAGAAGACCAAACAAAAGTAACATTAAAACCAGCTAAAGCATATAAACAGGATAATGATGGTTCTTCAGAAGATACTTATACAGCAAATTATGATGGAGATAGAATAGGAGCTTCACAAGCTGTATATAATGGACAAGATTATAAATCAACAATTTATCAAGCAGGATTTTCAAATTTCAATGCAGTAAATCATAATTTAGATGATAGAGAATTAGTTGATAAACCTGTTTCAGATGCTAGAGATAGTGAAGCAAGAAGATTAGAAGTAATAGCTAATTCACAAACAATAACAAATGAAAATTCTAGTGTTTTAAAAACAGCTAATGATGCATCAGTTAGTCATCAAGAATTATACAAAGATTATAGTATGTATGCAGATACAGCAAAATTAGATTTAACAATAGCAGGATTAGTAAAAGATGGATCTGTAGTAGAAGGAGTAAATTATGAAGAAGTAGATGGTGTAGTTTTAGATTCACCAAGTGCTAAAGTTGAAAGAAGAACAGTAACTTATTCAGTTCCTAATATAGACTTCGGATTAATAGAAAGACCAGAAAATAATCTAATTCTTGATAAAGAAATAAAAGAAATAAAATTAACAACAAATGATGGTAAAATGATATTTGATGCTATTTATAACATAAAATACCATACAGTAACTGGAGTAACAGATAATGATATTGTAATAGGAAAACTTCCAGATAATGAGGGTAGATATTTAGTAGCAAAAGCAGAACTAGATCAAGAAAGATCAAAAGGAATAGACCAATTACAAGCAATTGATAAAAATGAGCGAAACTTAGAAAATGAAGTTAGACAAACAGGAACAAAGAACTTTAGATTTATCAATGTAGATTCAGAAATTTTACAAGGAACAACAATAGAATTAACATATCAAATATCAGCATTTAACTTAGGAGAAACAGATTACACAAGTAAAGAATTAGAAGAATTAAATACAATGAAACAAGAAATTACAGCAGATAGTTTAGATCCAAGAGACAGTAAAGCAGTAAAAGCAAAAATAAATGAATTTGCAAAAGAAATAAGAGAAGAACATGCAAAAGTAAAAACAGAAGAAGTAGATAATACAGTAGGAAGATATTTAGGAGAAACATACTATACTGGTAATGTAGGTGCAAATGACACAATAGCAACAACAAAAGTACGTCAAATAATAGATTATGTAGATAATGATGCAGTATTTACCGATTCATATAATACAGAGGCAAATCATATGTGGAGAAATACATCTATAAATGAATTGCTAGGAAATGGATACGATAAAGAAAGAATCTTATCAGCAAACATAATACCAGAATATGAAATATTAGATGAAAAAGGAATATCATATAAAACAGAACAAAGAAATAATCTAATATTAAGTACAGATGATCAAACAATACAAGAAGCAACAGCAGAAGGGGAAACACCAGAACAAATTGTAAATTCAAATGCAGGATTTGAAAGAAAGTTATCTCCAATAACAACAGAAAATATAGGAGCTTTGGTAAGAGGTGAAAGTGAAGAAGAAGAATGGCACTCAATAGAAAGTAAGATACCAAATCAACAGTTTAAATCAGACATAATATTAACAGTAACCAAAACAGTATCAGCTCAAGATGATGCAGATAACTTAGCATATGATAACTTAACAGAAATAGTAAAATTTGAGAACTCAGTAGGAAGAAGGGATGAAACAACAATAGTAGGAAATGCAAATCCAAAAGATGAAGACATATTTAACACAGCAATAAAAGAAAGAGATGCAAGTGCAACAGAGTTAATTACCTTCACACCACCAACAGGTATAAATGCACAAAGTCAATTAAAAATACAAGTATTAATAATAACAGTAGGAGCATTAGCATTAGTGGTATTAGGAATAGTTGTTATTAAGAAAAAAGTTCTTAAATAAAATTAAAACAAAGGTGGAGGGAGCCTAAAAATTCCTCCCCTTGTTATATAAGGAAAATAGCTTATTTTCCTTATATAACAAGGGCAAAATAAAAGAGTCTAAAAAACACAATTCGACAAAAAAATACACAAAACATTAGTAAAATAAGTAAATAAAAAATAAAAAAATTGAAAAAAAGTCAAAAAATAACTGGAAACCCTTGAAAAAAATGGAATAAAGATGTATAATAGATAATGTGTAGACTTTTTTTATAAGATATATAATATATCGATATCAATAAAGATAAAATTTATATTTATATAAAAATAAAAATACTTATAAAAATGTAATTGAGGAGGAAAAAGATATGCTAAATAACAAAATTCTAGAAAAATTGTTAGCAATAATCCTAATATTTACATTAACATTTGCAAATTTTGCTTTTGTAAGTAAATCTTATGCAGCAAGTTTTGCAGAAACAATATTTGGTGGAAGATTCGATACCGGAAATAAAAATGTCGAATTTGAAGCTTATTTTGAAACCGAAGATGAAGAAACAACTTCGGTTATTAGTGATGTAAATAATGAGGATTTAAGTATTAGCATGGATTTAAATGTTAAAGAAGAAGGATATTTAAAAGATGCTAAAATCGAAATTACAGAAGCTAAAGAAGGAGAAGGCTTAAATTTTGATTTGAAAGAGAAAACAGAATTAGAAGAAGGTATTAGAAATATTGAAGATAATACTGTTTATTTAAATCAAATTAATAAATCTTCAGAAGTAAAAATTCAAATACCAATCGAATACAAAAATGAAGAATATGTAAAAGAAGAAAAAGCATCAGGAGAAGCAAAAGTAAGATTTAGTGGAACATATGTAGATGAAGATGGAGAAGAAAAAGAAGTAGAAAAAGAAGTAGAGATAAAAGTATCATGGAAAGATGAAAGAGAAGTAAAAGTAGAAGAAGAAGCAAGCAAATACATCACATATGGAGAAGGAGTAATCTTACAAACAGTAGAAAGAGTGGATAATGGAGTAGAAGAAGGAGAAAACACATTACCAGTAAAAAGTACAGAATTAGAAATAGAAGTACCAGTATTGAAAGATAAAAAGCCAAGCAAAATAACAGTAGTAGCAAATAAGGCAGAAGGAACAACAGGAGAAGAAGCAGGAGAAATAGAATTTAATGAAGAAAACTGGGAATATAATGAAGAAGAAAATAAATTAAGAATAAAATTAGAGAATGAAAAACAAATAGTAGAAGTAAAAGAGGAAGAAGGAGAATATTTACAAGAAGAAGGAGAGAAGAAAGAAGAAGAGAGATTATATAATGGATCAGGAGTAGATGAATACTTAGTAACATATACATATGAAGAAGTAGAAGTAGGAGAAGAAGAAGCAGTAGAAGTAAGAAGTAAAACAAAAGCAATAATGACAACAGTAAGTGGAGTAGAAGGAGAAGAAAACAAAAATATAGTAGAAGCAGAAAAAGAAAACACATATGAATTAAAAGGAACAACAGGAGAAATAGTATCATTAAATGTAGAAGGAAATAAAAAAGAGATAAGTAAAGCATATACATATGTAAATTACAATAATGAAGGAAGATACGAAGTAGAAATAGAAAATGAAATGATAGTAAACGTATCATATAAAGATATAGTAGAAGGAATAGAAGTAAAAGATGAAGCAAACACATATGTAGATAAAGAAGGAAAAGAAATAGAAAATAATGATATATATTATAAAAGAATAGCAGTAAGAAAAGAAAACTTTGAAAGTATCTTAGGAGAGAATGGAGAAATCAAAGTAAAAGATGAAGCAGGAAATGAAGTAGGAGTAATAAATAAAGAAAGCGAAGTAAATGAAGAAGGAAATATAGAAATAAGTTTTGTAGAGAAATATTCTAGATTAAGTTTCGAAACAAGCAAAGCAGAAGGAGAAGGGAACTTAGTAATAAAAACAGTAAAAGGAATAAGTGGAGCAAGTGTAGATAAAGGAACATATGGAAACATAGAAAAAATAAAAACAAGAACAACAATGGAAGCAAAATACGACTATGTAGAAGAGAAAGTAAATGTAGGAAGTATAGAGACAGAAGAGAAATTAGTAGATACAGCAACAAATGCAAACTTAATAATAGATAGAGAAAGTTTATCAACAATAGAAGCAAATACAGATGTAGAGATGAGAATAGAATTAAACAATGCAAATGAAAAATCAGATATATATGGAGCATCAGAATTTGAAATAGAGTTACCGGAATATGTAGAAAATGTAGAGGTAACAAATATAAGCTTATTATATGGAGAAGGGTTAGAAATAACAGGAAGCAGTGTAGAAGGAAGAAGAATAAGAGTAAGCTTAGGAGGAAAACAAGAAGGAATAAATTCAGGAGTATTAACAAACGGAACAAACATAGTAATGAATGCAAACATAAAAGTAAATATGTATGCACCAGCGAAGGAAGAGAAGATAGTATTAAGATATACAAATAGTGAAGCAACGAACTATGTAGATGGAGGAGTAGAAGAAGTAGGAATAGAATATTCAGCACCAACAGGATTAGTAGCAGTAAATAGAGTAACAAATTTTGATGAAGCAGGAACAGTAGTAGAATCAATAAGACAAGGAAAGAAAGAAGGAATAATAGGAGTATATGGAGGAGAAATAACAGCAAGAGAAGAGCTAATAGTAATGAACAACAATAGAAATAGTGTAAGCAACATGAAAATATTAGGAAGAATTCCATATGCAGGAGTGAAAGATTTAGAAAGTAAAGAAGAAATAGGAACAACAGTAGACACAAAATTAGCAGGGCAAGTAGAAGTAAGTGAAGAAAATAGAGGAAGCTTTAAGGTATATTATTCAGAAAATGGAGAAGCAACAGAAGATTTAGGAGATGCAAATAATGGATGGACAGAAAGCCCAGCAAATATAGAAAGTATAAAATCATACTTAATAATACCAGAAGAAAATTATGAAATGCAAGAAAATGAAATATTACGTTTTGCATATAATTTTGTAGTGCCAGAAAACTTAACACATAATGAAAACATATATGGAACATTTGGAGTATATTATAGAAACAATTCAGAATTATCTCAATCAAATGAAATAGAAATAGCAAACATAGTAGGATTATCTACAGGTGCAGGACCAGAATTAGAAATATCTATTGAAGATGTAAAAGATGTAGTAAAAGAAAATGAAGAATTTGAAGTTAATATATCTGTATCAAATGTAGGTGAAAATGTTGCAGAAAATGTAAACATAGAAGTTCCAATTCCAGCAGGAAGTGAATATTCACGTTATGAAATAGATGTTGAAAATGCTGTTGTAACTGAAGAAAAAGATAGATTATTAGTTTCTTTAGAAAAAGTAGAAATTGGTCAAAATATTAAATTAAAAGTTTATCTAGTAGCAAGTCCTTTAAGCAGTTTAGGAGAATATAGTAAAACTATTACACCAACAGTTAATTTAACTGCAAAAGACTTAATGACAGTATTAAGTGATACTGCAAATACAGTACAAATAGACTTTGCAGAATTCTACATATTAGAAGAAGGAAATGGATATACAAAAATAGAAAAACCAGGAACAGAACTTCTTTTCCGTACAACAGTTATAAATTCATCTACTGAAACAAAGAATAATGTAGTAATAACAAAAACATTACCAAAAGAATTTTCTTTAGTAGATGCAACAGAAGGTTATTCATATGATGAAAATACAAATACAATAACATGGAATGTTGGAAATATTGAAAAATTAGATAAAATAACATTAGATGCTAAAGTTGTAATAAATGATTTTGATTCAAATATAGGAAAATTAAATGTTTTAGTTTCAAGTAAAGTAAAAGCAGAAAATTCTGATGAATATGAATCAAATAAAATTATAACAGTAATTGGTAAACCTATTTTATCAATAACTCAAACAACAGATAATGTAAATACATATGTAAAAGAAGGAGATAGCATTAACTATACTTTCACAATAAAAAATGAAGGTTCAGTTACTGCAACAAATGTAAAATTAAGAGATGAAATTCCAGAAGGAATTCAAGTAACAAATATAAAATATTTAGTTGGAGATAAAGAAGTAGATAAATTAGGAAACTATGAAGATGGAGTTGAAGTAGAAGTTAATATAGCTCCAGGACAAGAATGGAAATTAAATGTTTTAGGTAGAGCAACTTCAATTGGTGCATCAGATGAACAATCTGTAACAAATTATGCAACTATGTCTAATGAAGATGTAGCAGAAATAAAGAGTAACTCAATAACACATATAATAGAATCTTCAGGAGATACTGGAGAAGTTCATAGTGCTGAATCTAGTTCATCACCAAGTCCATCTAAAACATTAACATCATCAAGAACTTATAAAGTTTCAGGTACAGCCTGGGTTGATGAAAATCAAGATGGAATGAGAAATAATGATGAAAAATTATTAACAAGTATTCTTGTTAGATTAGTAAATAGTGAAACAGGTGTTGTTGAACAATCAATAACAACAGATTCACAAGGTAAATATAACTTCTCAGGAGTAGCAAACGGAAATTATTTAGTATTATTTGAATATGATACAGCAACATATAAAGTTACAACATATCAAAAAGAAGGTGTTGCAAGTAATGTAAATTCAGATGTTATTTCAACAACAATAGAAAAAGATGGAAAATCAAAAGAAGGTGCTGTAACTGATGTTATAAAAGTTAATGGTGGAAGTATTTCAAACATAGATTTAGGTTTAATTTTAGCAAATACATTTGATTTAAAATTAGATAAAACAATATCAAAAGTAATGGTTCAAACATCAAATGGAACAACAACTGAAAATTATAATAATGTATCTTTAGCAAAAGCTGATATAGCAGCAAAATATTTATCAGGTGCAACAGTATTTGTAGAATATACATTTACAATATCAAATGTTGGAGATTATGCAGGTTATGCTAAGAAAATAGTAGATTATATTCCAGATGGAATGATGTTTAATTCTACATTTGAAGAAAATAAAAATTGGTATACAGGTTCAGATGGAAACTTGTATAGTGAGGCAATAGCAAATAAAGAATTAAAATCAGGAGATACTGCAACATTAAAATTAATTCTAACTAAACAAATGACAGAAGAAAATACAGGATTAGTTAATAATATAGCTGAAATATATGAAGATTATAATACTTATGGTGTATCAGATATAAATTCTACACCAAAGAATAAAGCTCAAGGCGAAAATGATATGAGTTCAGCAGATATTAGTATATTAATTAGAACAGGTGAAACTCTAATATATGTTTCAGTAATTATAACATCGATTCTATTAGCGATTGTAGCAATTTTTGTAACTCATAACAGAATTGTCGCAAGCAAAAGAAAAGGGGGTGTTTAATATGAAGAAATTAAATAAAAAAACAATAAGTTTATTTATATCAATATTTTTAATATTAAACATCATATTAGGATATCATGCTTTAGCTACAACTAAAACAGTTGTGGATGAAACAAAGAAAACAGAAACAACAACAACAACTAATGCTAATGGCGAAAGTTCTACATCTACTAAATCAACAGATAGAGGTGAAATAGTAGGTAGTGAAGCTAAAGAAGCAACTTGGAATGGATATAATATGAATTCAGTAGTAAATAATGGACATCAATTTCCAGAAGGAGCTTTAACATTTGATGATTTAAGTGGACATGGAGATTTACTATGTAGTGCTCATGGAATGCCTTTAAAAGGTTCTGGAGCACCAGCTTATGATAGTATTACAGAAGAAGTTAAAGGTTCATCATATGATCCTAATGATGTTCCAGATTTAACACCATATGTAACACAAGCATATTATAAAAAATCACCAGGATATAATACAACTCCAGAAGAAGCTTTTATATTAGCATTTGCACAATGCCAAGATGCAGCAGTTTATGGTGAATATACACCAGCACAAAATGCATGGTGGAATGTTAGAGGTGGTCAAATGGGCGGAGGAGCTCAAGGAGTTAGCCTTTCACCAGTTTCATCTGCATATAGTAGTGATTTAACACAATTAGCACAAAGTACAGTTGGAAATATTCTAGAAACAACTCTAACAGGAGTAGTTGATGAGGATGTTATAAATCCATATAAAGAATATACAGATTTAAATGATATAGCAAAAGATTTCCAAAAATATATTTTAAAAGCTGCTAAAAAAGCAGATGCATCTCAACTTGAAAAAGAAGAAAATGGATATTTTAAATTAGATTATGATCCAAAATGGATTGAGAAAGAAAACTTTACATATAACAAAAAAGATTATGATTTAAAAAATCCTACAGTTAGATTTGAAGAAGCAACAAAAGTAGATACAAATATTGAAGTTGGATATTTTGCAGTAGATTATGTTTATGATCCAGTTTTCTCATACATAACAAATATGTATATAGAAATAAATGACCCAGAACATCCAGTTTTGGAATTAGGTAAAGATTTCGTAATAGAAAGTGAAGATAAAACAGCAGAAGAAGAACAAGCAAATAGAGGAATGCCATTCTCAAAAGTTCCATTTAAAATTATTTTGAAAAATAAATATAATGGAACAAAAATAACAAATATTCATTTAGACTTTGAATACACAAATTCTAGAGCAAGCTATAATTATTTCACAGGTCAAATGAAAGATGTTTATACAGATTATAAAGAAACAACAGAAATCGGTGAAAATAATGAAGTAAAAGTTAAATATGAATGGGAAATAAAATGGGGAACTTTAGATTCACAAGTATTAGCTGGTGATATACAAGCTGATATTGAAAGATTTAAGGATAGTTTAGATAGAGAAACTACTAGAGATTCTAAAATCAATATTAAAAAAGTAATAGTTGATGAAGAAGGAAAACCAATAGATATAGGAGAAAAAGATTTCTTCGAATTTAAATTAACTGTAAATGGTGCAGAACAAAATGAAGCAGAAAAAATAAGAGTAAAAGCAAACTCTTCTGCAGATTCAAAAACTTATACATGGGAAAAACCAGAAAATAAAGATGAAGCAGAAAAAGCACCAACTTTTGAAGTAAAAGAAGTTAATTGGCCATCATATTATGATTATGTTTCAATAAGTCCAGATCATGGTGATTTAATAAATGGTAAAACAATAAATGTTATAGCTACAAATAGATTAAAAGCACAAACAGGTACTTTGTCTATAATCAAAAAAGCTGAAAAAGAAGGTTTAACATTAGTGGATGGCGATGATGAGTTTAATTTTACAGTTACAATTACTGGTAAATTTAAATTCAATAATGGTGAATATAAAGAGCAAAGTGTAGATATTCCAGCTACAATTACTGCAGATGGAAATCCACATTTAGTAATACCTGAAGGAATGATTAAATGGTATAAAGATAATGCACCAAGTTTTGAAGTAAAAGAAAAACCTTCAGAATCACCTTATGTAAAAGAAGTTTCTGTTGTACCAAGTATGGGAATACTTACAGAAGAAGGTGTAACAGTTACAGCAATTAATACTCAATTACCAGAAAAAGGTAGAGTAAAAATTATAAAAGTTCTAGAAAATGCAACAGATTTTTCTAGAGAATATTTAGACACACTTGTATGGAAATTTAAATTAAATGTTTCAGGATATTCAGAAGAAATAATTACATTAGATAAAAATAATATAGAAGAAATATTAGATGGAGATAATGTAGTTGGTTACCAATGGGTAGGAGAGTCAAGCGATTATGAATGGTTAACAGGAAAAAATCCTACATATGAAATTGATGAGTTTGATTTACCAGAAGGAACTTCATTTGTTGAAGATAAAAGTCAACAAACAGGAACTTTAGTTGCTGGAGATAGCCCAGAAACAGTAGGTGTAGTAACAAATACTATAGTTAATGTTCATGAAGAAAAAGAAGGAAAACTTGAATTAACTAAAAAAATTGCTGAAAAAGCTTTAAGAGACAAAGATTTTAGTTTTGTTGTTACAGTTACAGGAACATTTGGTTATAACGGCGAACCTATAAAAACTCAAACAATACAATTAACTAATAATTCAAATAATACAAAAGGATATAATGAACTTTCAGATCCAGAACAATATAATGATACAGAATATGTTGTAATACATGTAACAGAAGAAGGTTCAGATGAAGCTAATGGATTATATGGAGCAAATAAATGGGACTCAAATACAATTAAATGGTTTGGTGATGCACCACGTTATGAAGTAAAAGAAGTTTTATTAAGTGATGATATAAATCATACAATAGCTCCAAGTTCAGGATATTTATCAGATACTGATGATACTGGTTTGGTAAAAATAACAGCTTGGAATGGACATGACAAAATTGGTTATTTACATATAAGTAAAACTTTAACTGATGCTGAAAAATGTCCAATAGATTATGTCGAAAAATTACAATTCAAATTTAAAGTTCATGTAGATGGATATGATGACCAAATTATTACATTAAGTGCTGATCGTAATGAAGCAGACACTGGTTGGATTTGGGAGAGTGAAAACTTAGCATATTCTTGGAGTTTTGATAAAGAAGCTCCTAAATATAGTATAGAAGAAATTGATATTCCAGATGGAGTAGAATTTGATAGAATAGATGAAGCTCATAGTACTATAACAGATGCCACAGAGATTGATCAAGCAAATAAAAGAATTTCAGGACAAATAGTTGAAAATACAGTATTAGATACAAATCTTAAAGTAACTGAAAATGCATTTATAAATAAAGCAGTAGAACACGTTGGATTTTTAAGAATTGATAAAAAAGTTACACCAGATGGAGTTTTAAAAGGAAAAGAATTCAAATTTGATGTAACTTTAACAGGAACATTTACTTATGGATCAGAAACTATAAATAATAATAGTTATATAATAAAAGATGTTGTAGTAAAAGGTGGAGAATCTGTAACATTAGGTCCAATTACATGGTATGGACCAGCAGAAGGACCAAAATATGTTGTAAAAGAGCAACCATCAGATATAGCAGAAGTAACATCTATGCAAAATGATACTGGAATTATAAAAGAAGGTAGAGAAGAAGAAGCAACTGTTGCAACTATTACAAATGGACCTACAAAAGTTGGTGGATACCTAGAAATTACAAAACAAATGGATGGTGATTTTTCTAATGATGAAACATTTAAATTTGAAGTAAAAATAGGAAATAATCCTTCATATGTAGTTTCATTAAAAGCTAACGAAGTTTACAAATCAGATTATATTGAATGGTATGCTGCAGAACCAGCACCAACTTATGAAGTAAAAGAAATAGAAATACCTGAAACTTGTCAATTGATAGAAATTACAAATGAAAAAGGTACTTTATCTGCAAATAATACAGTTCAAGTAGTAGCTATAAATAAGGAAACAGAAAAATCAGGAAGCTTTAAACTTACAAAACAAATTGTTCCAAGTAAATTTATAGATACAGCTGAAAATCAAGAATTCGAATTTAGAATTAGAATTTCAGGAACATTTATGATAGATGGAACAAAATATTATGAAGAAGATGGAGATTATGAATATACAACAAAAATTTCAGTAGATGTATCAAAAACACATGAAGCTTCATATGTTTCTCCAAAAATTACTTGGTGGGGAGATAATGCTCCAACAGTCACTGTTGAAGAAATTAACTTACCTAAAGGATGGACTGAAGTTGGTTCACCAAGTAATAATGGTGCAAGCTTAGTGGAAAATGATGAAATAGAAATAGTTGTATCAAACGAATTACCTGTTTATACAGAAATAGATTTAACTATAGAACTTGCAGGTCAAGTTTGGGAAGATGTTCGTCAAGATTCTGGAAAGAATATGCCAGACTCTGTACCAAATGGTAAAATAGATAGTTCAGAATCTGGTGTTAAAGGTGTAGAAGTTTATGTATATAGAGTTGCAAGCGCAGGTTCTCAAGAAATTACTAGAACATTAGCAACTGGATATAAAGATAACTTAGAAAGTCCTTTAGAATTTCCAATAATAACTTCTTCAGCAGGTGATTGGAAAGCACCAAGACTAGAAATATTATCAATGACGGAAGCTGAAAAATCAGCTGGAGCAACTACTGTAAGATATGATGTAGAATTTGTATATGATGGTCAAACATATGAACCAACAACATTCTTATCAAAGATGGGTAAAAATTCAGCAGGTTTAGATGCTTATGTTGAAGGAAATGCTTCAGATTATATTAATGCTTCTTTAGAAGAAAGAGATAAATATGCCGATAAATCTATGGCGAAAGATTATGATAGAGATGTTGTAAACAGCAGAATTACAGAAATATATGGAAATACTGCTATAGATGGTAAAGGAGATACAGTAGGTACTGTATCAGGAGCTGAAGGAACAGCTAATATACAATATCAAGCAAAAGTTAATGAAAGTGAAGAAAAAAGAGTAAATTCTAAACTTGTAACTACTAATAGTGATGGTGTAGCTTACGACTTATTCAAAGCTACAGCAAGAACATCTGTAGGAGGATTACAATATCCATTTGATAGTAGAATGCACCTAGAAAACTATGATATAACAATAACAGATAAAGGATTAAAACAAAAATATACTTATTCAGCAACTTATAATTATTGCTTACATATTAACTTAGGTTTAGTAAGAAGAACCGAAGCTGATGTTGAAGCAACAAAAGATTTATATTCAGCAAAAGTTTTAGTTGATGGAAAAGAATTAGATTATAGATTTAATGGTCTAAAAGATATTGGTGCAGATATGCTAAATAGACATGAAGTAATAGATGGAATGCATATTTCATATGAATTAGGATTATACAAAACAGATTACTATTACAGAGCTGAAATGTATAAATCAAATTCTAAACTATATAATGCAGTAAACAATTTCTATAAATCTATAGGAAAAGCAATAGATGATTCAGAACTAGAAGTATATTTAACATATAAGCTTAACTTATATAATACATCTGGAAACTATGATGTTGCTATAAATTCAATTAACGACTACTATGATAGTTCTTTCGGAGCACCAATAAGCGAACCTGTTTCTAAGGTAGTAAATGGTGAATTGAAAGAAGTAGCAAATGCATCTTACATGAAAGTGGGAGATACAAAAACAAATGTTAGTTGGGAAGTAACAGATAAAAATATAGATTCTTCAGATGGAAAATCATATAATAAAATGACTACTAATTTAGATGGCTTAAGATTACCAAGTGGCGGTTATGCAGAAATATATGTAACATTTAATGTTAGAAAAGCTACAATAGATGGAGTAAAAAATGCAATTCAAATTGGAGATAAATCTAATATTGTAGAAATTGCAAATTACTCAACATATTATAAAGATGGAAGAATTGCTGGTAAGATAGACTTAGATTCTGCACCAGACAATGTAAACATCAAAGAATATAATGAAAAAACTTGGTATGAAGATGATACAGATGCATCACCAGTACTAAACTTATCATTAAGTAAAGATGCTAGAACAATAAGTGGTATAGCTTGGGAAGATAACAAGGTAGACTTAACTACAGCAGTAGGTAATGGTATAAAAGATGAAAAAGAAGCCGTAATTGGTGGATTAACAACAGAACTTGTTGAAAAAGTAAGAGTAGCTGATAATGAATATGATTTCTTATGGCCAACTTCTGAAAGCTTGAATTGCTTAGGTGGAAAAACATTAGAAGAATTAGCAGGTTTTGCAAGTACAATAGAAACATCAAGAGGAAACACAGATGCTGGTGAATATAAATTTATAGGAGTTCCAACTGGTGAATATGTTGTAAGATTCTTATATGGTAATAATAAAGTTGAACTAGAAGATAAAACAAAAGTAACTTTGGAACCAGCTCAAGCATTAAATTCAGATGGAACATCATATTATGTAAATGGAAATGTATATACAGCAAATTATGATGAAGATAAAGAAGGAGCTTTACCATCTGTATATAATGGTCAAGATTATAAATCAACAATTTATCAAGCAGGTGAAAATAAAGATACATTTAAAAATGAATATCATAATTTAAATGCAACAGGAGAAAATGTTGGTGGAGATTCAGATGCTAGAGATAGTGAAGCAAGAAGATTGGAAGTAATTGCTAATTCAGAAACAATTACAAATGTAAATGGAAATGTGTTATCAACAGCAAATGACATAAATGAAAAACATACAAAATTATACAATGATTATAGTATGTTTGCAGATACAGCAAAAATCAACTTAGATATTGAATCTCAAGAAAAAGATGGAAAACTACAAGGAGTAAATTCAGTAGAAGTACAAGGTACAATTTTAGAAAATGGTAGTGTAAAACTTGAAAAAGATTACAAAACTTATAACATAGAGAAAATAAACTTAGGTTTAATTGAAAGACCAGAAAATGTTTTAATACTTGATAAAGAAATTAACGAAATAAAATTAACAACAAATGATAATAATTTGATATTTGATGCTATATATAATATAAGATATGAAGAAGCAAATTCAGTATCAGATAACGATATTGTAATTGGAAAAATTCCAGGTACAGAAAAGTACTTAATAGCAAAAGTAGAATTAGATACTGAAAGATCAATAGGAATAGACCAATTACAAGCAATAAATAAAAATGAAGAAGAAAAAGTAAATGTAGAAGAAAATACAGGAACACAAAACTTCAGATTTATAAATGTAGATTCAGAAATACTTCAAGGTACTACTATTGAAATTAATTACTTAGTTACTGCATTGAATTTAAGTGAACAAGATTACACAAGTAAAGCTTTAGCTAACATATCAGAAATTGCTGATGCAAATAACACAACAATTAAACAAGAAATTAAAAAATATGCAGACACTGCTAAAACTGAAACAATTGATAAACTTGGTGAGTATATCGGTGAATCTTACTATACTGGAGTAGTAAATCCTGAGAATGAAACAATAGTTACTTCAAGAGTACGTCAAATAGTAGACTACACAGATAACGATTCTGTATTCTCAAGTGATTACAATACAGAAAGCAATCATATGTGGAGAAACACAACATTAACAGAATTAGCTGGTAGTGGATTTGAAGAAAACAGATTAGTTGATGCAAATGTAATACCTGCATTCCAAAAAGTAGATTCAAAAGGTGTTCAATATGTAGTAAAACAAAAAGATGACTCAGTAGGTAATATAGTACAAAGAAATAACTTGTTATTGAGTGTTGATACTAAAGGTATAGAAGATGATAAATCTAATTCAGGATTTGAATCAGAATTAATACCATATACTTATAATGCAGAAAGTGAAACACGTAACTATAATTCACAAATAGTATTAACATTAACAAAAACTGTTTCAGCACAAGATGATGCAAACGATTTAACTTACGATAACATTACAGAAATTGTTAAGTTAGAAAACTCTGTTGGTAGAAGAGATATTCTTACAGTAACTGGTAATGCAAACCCACAAATTGGAGAATTTAATGCATCTATTAAAGAAAGAGATGCAAGCGCAACAGAATTAATTACATTCACACCACCAACAGGTAATGAAGTTAAAGATACAATAATAGCACAAGTATTAATAGTTATAATAGCAGGTTTAGCAATTGTTGTAACAGGTATTGTAATTATTAAGAAAAAAGTTTTAACTAAATAATCTAAAATGTTAAAATAAAAAAGCGGGAATTATAAAGATTTCCGCTTTTTTAAACTTCTTGCAAAATAAAAACATCTATGATAATATCAAAAAAATACATTAATAATGGTAGGAGATAAATTAAAAAATGCATGAAATATTAAATAAATTTAAAGAAATACAAGAAAAAGAATATGAGTTTACTATAAAAAAGAAAATAGAAATATTACTATTGTTAATTGTATGTAGTGGTATATTTGGTTTTATATATGAAATGCTTTTTTATAGAATAGACTTAGGCTATTTTGTTAAAAGAGGAACAACTTATGGACCATGGATACCAATATATGGTTTTGGTGGTTTATTTATAGTATTAATTGCTTATAGATTTAGAAAAAAACCATTATTAGTATTTTTGCTAAGTTTTCTAATATCTGGAATTTTAGAATTTTCAACAGGATATTTATTATTTCATATATCAAATTTAAGATTATGGGATTATAATACAGAGATATGGAATTGGGGAAATATTGGTGGATATGTTTGCTTTAGATCTGTTATGTTTTTTGGACTTTCTGGTTTGCTTTTAATTTATGTTTTTATTCCTATAGTAAAGATTATAGCAAATAAAATTAATAAGACATTATTTTCACTTATATCCATAATTCCAGCAATTTTATTTTTAACAGATATGATAATTAGTAATTTATTAAAATAGTTGATAAGAAATAAAAACAAAAAATAATAAAAAGTAAATAATAAAAATAATAGCTAATCGAATTTGTGTTGAACCAGAATGGTGGTTACTTCAAATTCATAGCTATTATTTTTTATATTTTAATGAAATTTAGATTAATTTTTTATTAATGTTTTTTTATTCTTATGTATAAATAAACTGATAAAGAACTTATAATTATGCTAAATGCAATAAGTAAGAAATATGGTTTATTGCTTCCAGTGTAAGGGAAATTTTTGTTTGAAGTTGTATTATCTTTTTCATTACTATATTTTATATTAGTACTTGAGTTATTATAATTATTGTTTAAATTAGCATTATTATGATAATTAGAATTGTTATTAGTACTTGAATTATTATAACTATTGTTTAAATTAGCATTATTATGATAATTAGAATTGTTATTAGTACTTGAATTATTATAACTATTGTTTAAATTAGCATTATTATAATAACTAGAATTGTTATTAGTATTTGAGTTATTATAACTATTATTTAAATTAACATTATTATAATAATTAGAATTGTTATTAGTACTTGAGTTATCATAACTATTGTTTGAATAAGCATTAGCATACGAATTAGAATAGCTATTAGTACTTGAGTTATTATAACTGTTATTTGAATAAGCATTAGCATACGAATTAGAATAGCTATTAGTATTTGAGTTATCATAACTGTTGTTTGAATAAGCATTAGCATAAGAATTAGAATTACTATTAGTGTTAGAATTATTATTGTTAGCTTTTTCAATTTTTATAGTTTTACTTATGCCATCAATTTGTTCTTGTGAAAAAGTTATTTCATCATTAAGACTTATAAATTTAGCTTCTTCTAACTGAAAGTTTAAATAATTATTTTCAATATTACCTATTACTTCAAACTTAATTTTTAAGATATCAGTTCCCTCTTTCATTAAGTCAAAATATATGCAGGCTATTTTTTCATTATTTTCTGATACAAATAAATTTTTAGATTCACTTTCTATTAGTTTTAAATTTTCTGTATCATAATTAATTTTAAAACTTGCTCCAACAATTTTTTCATTTAATTGTAGTGTTAATATTAATTCATCATTTAAATTTATATCTTTTGTTTTATCTAAATTCATATCCATATTAAATGCAACACTTACAGTTGTTATGCATATTAATATAATACTTATCATAAAACATACTTTTTCTTTCAAAATTAACATTTCCTCCTATCTTTTTAAAGCTTCTAAAAGCCATTTTCCACTATTTGATAATTCATCATTAGTCCAATCAGTTACTTTGTTTGTATTTTTTAATATGGCAGAGCTTTCATCTTTATTTGATAAATTCCAGCACATCCAACTTATATTATTTTTATTTAAAAAATCAATCCAAATATTACCTTCTGCTATATCTAAGTTTCCATTACCAGATGCATCGCTAATTCCGAATTCTGTTACAAAGATAGGTAAATTCATATTTAAAGCAGAAATTGCTTTTTGTCTTAAATATTCTTTGTGTGTACCAGCATAGAAATGTAATGTATACATTATATTGTTATATCCTGTAATTTGGTTTTGAGCCACTACATCTACATCTTGTGACCATGTAGGTGTTCCAACAATAATTATAGCATCATTATCTATATTTCTAATTTCTTTAATTAATTCTTCTGCATATGGTTTAATATCTCTTTCCCATTGAACATCTCCGTTTGGTTCATTACATATTTCGTATATTATATTGTCATAATCTTTATACAAATTTGACATTTCTTTAAAGAAATTAATTGCAGAATCTTTATTTATGTTTGGATTTCCATCATTTAAAATATGCCAATCTATTATTACATATAAACCTGCATTTTTTGCATATTCAACTCCATTCTTAACAATTTCATGTAGTTGAGGAGTATATCCATCATTTGGATTAGAGTACATGGCAAGTCTAACAGCATTTATTTGCCAATTATCTCTCATATAAATAAAAGCAGCTTGATTAACATATTGAGAAAACCATTGCAAACCATGTGTACTAATACCTTTTAATTGAAATTTATTTCCATTTTTATCTACTATATTAGTACCATTAACACATAATTTACCATGTATACCAACTGGTGTTAAAGATTCATTATTATTGTCATCTTGATTGTGTTCATCATCAGGTATTACAGGAGTTTGTTCTTCAAAAGTTATATAATTATCATATAATTTACTAATAATTTGATTTTTAGATACTGATAAATAAGTGTTTATCATTTTCATAATATCTTCAATATCTAAAAGATTATCATTGTTTTCAAGATTTCCAGCAAGTTTTTCTATTTGATTTAAATCTTGCTTTCCTAAAAAATTGTTTTGAATCATTAAAATATCATTAATATCACAAATAGAACCATCTTGATTTATATCACCATATAAGATAACTAAGTAATCTTCATCATTTACAGTTACATAATCACCAGTTTTAACTAAGTCATTATTAGATAAACTAATAAAATTAGAAGATTTAATATCTTGTATTTTTGAATCGAATTCCATTAAATCTTCTTTTGTTATTTTTCTTGAAATAATATTTTTTTCTAATAAAATATTTATTGTTTTTTGATTTTCAATTAAAGAGTTATAATATTTTACATCAACGATTTTACAGTCTACAGCATAAATCTCAGTTGCTACAAGAAAAGATAAAATTATTATTGTAATTATTAAAAAAAGTAATAATACTTTTTTCATTGAAAAACCTCCTTTATAAAAACAAATATCAACAATAATTATACCATAAATTGCTAAATTTTTCAAGTAATAGAGGCATTTTTAATGTTATTAGTAGTTCTATTTTAAAAAAATTTAAATAAAATTTAGTAATTACAAAAAGACTGGAGAATGTAATGCAAAATAGTAATTTAAGTGTAAAAAAAAGATTAATTTTTATTTTATCTATAGTTACAATATGTTGGATAATTTTATTAGTAAAAGTTGTAATAATTCAACTTATAGAAGGTGAAAAGTGGAAAGAAAAATCTGAAAAACAGCAGTTTGTGAGTAGAGAAATAACAGCAAATAGAGGAACTATTTTTGATAGTAGTGGTGAAATTATATTAGCTCAAAGTAGTAGTGTAGAAACTGTTACTGTTAATCCATTAAATATAGATAAAAACAATAAAGAAAAAGTAGCAAAAGCGATTTCAGAGATTTTTGAGCTAGATTATGATAAAGTTATAAAAAAAATAAATAAAAATAGCTTAATTGAAACAATTATAAGAAGAGTAGATAAAGAAAAAACAAATAAATTAAGAATTTGGATGAATCAAAATAACATATATTCTGGAATAAACATTGATGAAGATACTAAAAGATATTATCCTTATTCTAGTTTAGCTTCTCATGTTATTGGATTTATTGGAAATGATAATCAAGGGTTAGATGGAATAGAAGCAAAATATAATGAAATATTAACAGGAAAAAATGGAAGTATTAGCAAAATGCAAGATGCAAAAGGAAATAGTATGGGAAAAGATGGGGAGCAGTATAATAAATCTTTAAAAGGAAATGATTTAATATTAAGTATAGATATGAATATTCAAGCAATAGCTGAAAAATATTTAGAAGAGGCATGTATAGAAAATATATGCACAGATGGTGGAAATGTTATTATTATGAATCCAAAAAATGGTGATATATTGGCGATGGCAACATATCCATATTATGATTTAAATAGTCCTTATACAATAAATAATGAGCAATTATCTAATATTTGGTCTGAATTAGAATCATCTGAAAAATCTAAATACTTGCAAGGAATGTGGAGAAATAAAGCAATAACAGATACATATGAACCAGGTTCTACATTTAAATTAGTAACTACTTCAATAGCTTTAGAAGAAGGAATAGCAGAAACGGATAAGGCTGGAAGTTATTGTTGTACTGGTAGCATAGAAATTGCAGGTGCAAGAATAAAGTGTTGGAGATATTATAGACCACATGGTTCTCAATCATTACGACAAGCATTGATGAATTCTTGTAATCCTGTTTTTATAGGATTAGGACAAAAAATTGGTGTAAAAAAATATTATGAATATTTAGGAAAATTTGGATTCTTGCAAAAAACAGGAATAGATTTAGTTGGTGAAGCTGGTTCAATTTTTCTAAAAGAGGAAAAAGTAGGTCCAGTAGAACTTGCAACTATAAGTTTTGGCCAAAGATTTGAAGTAACTCCTATACAAATGATAACAATGGTTTCAACAATAGCTAATAATGGTCTATATGTAAAACCTAGAGTAGTGAAAAAAATAGTAGATGCTGAAACTGGTGAAATTAAAGAAGTAGAGCCAGAATTTAAAAATCAAGTTATTTCAAAGGAAACTTCTGAAAAAGTTTTAAGTATGATGACTTCTGTTGTTGCAGAAGGAACTGGAAAAAATGCTAGAGTTAAAGGATATAACGTTGGTGGAAAAACTGGAACATCAGAAGATGGTGTAAATACTGGAAAATATGTTACTTCTTTTATAGGTGTGGCACCAACTGATGATCCACAGATTTGTATTTTAGTAACTTTATATAATCCAACTGGAGAATCTGGACATCAAGGAGGAACAGTTGCAGCACCAGTTGCTGGAAAGATTTTAAATGAAGTAATTGATTATTTAGAATTAGAACCTACTGAGGAAGAGTAATTAAATAAAAGGCAAATAAGAATTTTATTAGAAAACACAAGATTTTAATTCGAAAAATTAATAAAATTTTCTGTACAAAAAAACTTTTTTACTATATAATAACATAGAGTAAATATCAAAATTTGAGCTTTTTTATTATAAAAATTTTAATAAATTACAAAAATAAAATACTAAATATAAAATTAATAAAAATTTGATAGATATTCATTATTTTATAAATTATAAATATATAAAACTTTGTATATTTTAAGTAAATTTCGGGGGTAAAAATTTAAATGGAATTAAAAAAATTATTATCAGGAATTGAAAATTTTAAATCAAAAGGAGAATTAGAACTAGATATTAAAAAGGTAGAATGTAATTCAAAGAAAGTAGTTCCAGGTTCGTTATTTATTGCAATTAAAGGATATGATTTTGATGGTCATGAATATGTAGAAGAAGCAATTAAAAATGGTGCTACTGCAGTTATGCTAGATATGTCAGCAGATTTAAAGAAAATTAACTTACCTAAGGATATTACTGCAATAATTACAGATGATACTAGAAAAGCATTAGCAAAAGTATCATGCAATTTCTTTGGAAATCCATCAAAACAATTTAAACTTATTGGTGTTACAGGAACTAAAGGAAAAACTACAACTACATATATGATTAAATCAATATTAGAAAAAGCAGGTTATAAAGTTGGTTTAATAGGCACAGTTGCAAATTATATAGGAGAAGAATGCTTAGGATTTAGTAATAGAACAACACCAGAAAGCCTAGAACTTCAAGAACTTTTCTATAAAATGGCAAAAGCAAAAGTGGATTATGTTGTTATGGAAGTTTCTTCTCAGAGTTTAAAATTATCAAGAGTTGATGGAAGTTTTTTTGATTATGGAATTTTTACTAATCTTTATAAAGATCATATCAGTTTAAAAGAACATGCAGATATGAATGAATACTTTGAAACAAAATTAAAATTATTTTCAATGTGTTCAAAGGGATATGTTAATGGTGATGATTTTAAATGTAATAAAATAATATCTGCTTCTCCAAATTGTGATATAAAAACATATGCAGTAGATAATAAAGCTGATTTATTAGCAAAAGATATTACCATAACTAATGTTAGTGTAGATTTTAAAGTTAAAATAGGAATTAGAAATGAAAGAATAAAAGTAAATATCCCAGGAAGATATAGTGTGTATAATGCTTTAGCAGCAATTTCTCTTGCTGTAGGATTAGGAATTGATGCTGAAAAAATTAAAGAGGGATTAGAAAATATAGTTGTTCCAGGAAGAAATGAACTTGTTCCAAATAAGCAAGATTTAGCAATAATGATAGATTATGCTCATACAGCTGAAAGTTTGGAAAATATTTTACAAGCAACTAAAACATATACACCAGGAAGAGTAATATGTGTGTTTGGTTGTGGAGGAGACAGAGATACTGAAAAACGTCCAAGAATGGGCGAAGTTGCAGGAAGATTAGCAGACTACACAATAGTTACAACAGATAATCCAAGAACAGAAAAACCAGAGGATATAATTAATGAAATAGAAAAAGGAATATCTAAAACAAAAGGTAAATATGAAATAATTATAGATAGGAAAGAAGCAATAAAAAAAGCTATTAAGATGATGAATAAAAGAGATATAGTTATTTTGGCTGGAAAAGGACATGAAACTTATCAAGAGATAAATGGTGAAAAGAAACCTTTTGATGAGAGAATTATTGTTAAAGAAATTTTAGGGGAGAAAAAGAATGATTAGACAAATAATCTGTTTAATATCAGCATTTATTTTAACAGCAATTTTAGGAAAAATAATTATACCAATCCTAAAAAAATTAAAAGTTGGGCAAAGCGAGAGATTAGACGGACCAAGAGCACATTTAAAAAAACAAGGAACACCTACAATGGGTGGAATAATGATGATTATTTCAATAATTATTATAACTACAATATATTGTATTATTAATAGTGAAAATATTATACCAATAGTTGCAGTAGCTTTAGCAAGTATTGGATTTGGAATAGTTGGTTTTATAGATGACTTTAAAAAAGTAGTTTTAAAAAATACAGAAGGTTTAAATCCTAAATTAAAAATGTTTGGACTTCTTGTTATATCTGTTATTTATACTATGTACTTAATTAAATACGTTAATATAGGAACAGATATAATAATACCATTTATAAATTATGATTTAGTTTTACCAATATGGATTTATATACCTTTTACAATAATTGTTATGCTTGCTAGTACTAATGCAGTAAATCTAACAGATGGTGTAGATGGATTAGCTGGTAGTGTGAGTTGTATAATGATTACAGCAATTTCTATAATAGCTATTAAAATGGGTTATGAAGAAATTTCTGTTTTTGGTGCAATAGTAGTTGGATGTATAGCAGGTTTTCTAATATATAATTTTTATAAAGCAAAAGTAATGATGGGAGATACAGGTTCGCTTTTATTAGGTGGGGTAATTTCAAGTATGACAATATATTTAAAACTACCTTTGATTTTATTAATAATAGCAATAATACCAGTTTTAGAAACTTTATCTGTAATTTTACAAGTTATTTATTTTAGAAAAACTGGAAAAAGATTATTTAGAATGTCTCCACTTCATCATCATTTTGAATTAAGTGGATGGAGAGAAAACAAGGTAGTAGCAGTATTTTCAGGAGTAACTTTAATTGCTTCTACTATTGCAATTTTTATTATATAAAATGTTTATAGGTATATCGTTAAAACCTAAATTTACAAAGGAATATAAGCAATATGGCAAAGAAAAAAACAAGAAAGATTGGTTTGTTTCTTAATAAAAAATTTGATCTTTTTATTATGGCAATAACATTACTACTTTTATCTTTGGGACTAATAATGTTATTATCAGCAAGTGCGCCTAGGTCTTTGGCTGAAAATGGTACCAGCTATGATTATGTTTTAAAACAAGGGATTTTTGTTTTACTTGGTATAGTTTTAATGCTAATTATTTCTAAAGTAGATTATAGAAATTTTAAAAAATTTAAATGGTTAAAATGGCTAATCTATGTTGTAACTATAATATTACTTGTATTGGTTTATTTTATTGGTGCTGGAAAAAATGGTGCTAAAAGATGGATAAAATTTGGTAGTTTTACATTTCAACCATCAGAACTAGCTAAGATTGCTTTTATAGTTTTCTATGCAGATTTATTAAGTGATTTAAAGGAAAAAAATAAAATTGGAGGTTTTGTATCAGGTTTTATTTATCCATTAATATTTTTAGTTCCAATGGCATTTGCAGTGCTTTATTTACAAAATCATGCTAGTGCAACATTAATTATTGGAGCAATAACTTGTGTTCAAATGTTTACAGCTGGTTCTTTATTAAGATATTTTATTGGAATTGGTGGAATGGGAGTTGCAGGAATTATAGCATATTTTGTAAAACAAAGTGCATCAGGAAGTTTTAGACTTGAAAGATTTCAAACTTGGCTTGATATAGAAAATGCAAATCCAATAGGAGAAGCTTGGCAAATTAATCAAAGTTTATATGCAATAGGATCTGGAGGACTATTTGGTGTTGGATTAGGTGAAAGTAATCAAAAACATTTATATTTACCAGAGCCTCATAATGACTTTATTTTTTCTGTTTTAGCAGAAGAATTGGGTTTTTTCGGTTGTGCTATAGTAATATTATTATTTATATTATTTATATGGAGAGGAATTGTTATATCAATAAAAGCAGAAGATACTTTTGGAACTTTAATAGCAATAGGTGTAACAACAATGATAGGACTTCAAGCTTTAATTAATATAGCTGTTGTTACAAATACTATACCTGTAACAGGTATGTCTTTACCATTTTTCAGTTATGGTGGAACAGCAATGGTAGTTGATTTAATAGCAGTAGGCCTATTACTGAGTGTTTCAAGAAATAGAAAATAATTTAAAAAATATAAAGCTTATGGAAGGCTAAGAATTCCAAATTTAAAGAAAAGGATTAGATAATGAAAGTTGTAATTTCAGCTGCTGGTACAGGTGGTCATATAAATCCTGGAATAGCAATAGCTAATAAAATAAAAGAAAAAGATCCAAAATCTGAAATTTTATTTATTGGTACTAATCGAGGCTTAGAGATAGATTTAGTTCAAAGAGCGGGATATAAATTAAGAACTATTGAAGCTTATGGATTAAAAAAAGAAATATCTATTAAAAATTTTAAACATATATATCAAACTATTACAAGTCGAAAAGATGTAGAAAAAATATTTGATGAATTTAAACCAGACTTAGTTTTAGGAACAGGTGGATACATATGTGGGCCAGTATTTAGTGTAGCAATAAAAAGAAAAATACCAACAGTATTTCATGAAAGTAATGCTTATCCAGGAAAAGCTGTAAAAATGTTTTCAAAAAAAGTTGATGAAATATTAGTTGGTTTTGAAGAAACAAAATCCAAATTAGAAGGAGCTAAAAAAGTTGTTGTAACTGGAACACCAACTAAAATCAGAAAGCAACAAATATCATATATAAAGAAAAAAGAAATTTTGGAAACACTTGGAATAAAAAATGATTTACCAATAGTTTTAGTTTTTGGAGGAAGCCAAGGTGCTCAAAAAATAAATGAAGCTGTAACAGAATTAGTTAAGAAAAAGAAAAATGAAAATTATCAAATAATTTGGGCAACAGGCACAAAACAATTTGATATTGTAAAAGAAAATTTTGAAAAAGATAATATTTATTTTAATACATTAAAAAATGTGAAAATAATGCCATATATTTATAATATGGAAGAATTAATGAATATATCAGATTTATTAATATGCAGAAGTGGTGCAATGACAATTACAGAAATTTCAATAGTAGGAAAACCAGCCATTTTTATACCACTTCCTTCAAAATCCGCAAACAGACAAGAAGACAATGCATTAGTATTAGAAAAGATAGGTGCTGCAAAAATTATTTTAAACAAAGAAGTAAATGGTGAAAATTTATCTTTAGATATAAATGAAATTATAGAAAATAAATCTGAATTACAGGAAATGGGAAGATTAGCTCAAACAATAGCACCATCAAATGTTGAGGAAAAAATATATAACGAACTAATAAGCTTAATAAAATAATTTTACTTGCATTAATTTAAATAATGATTTAAAATACTTAAAGTAAATAATAAAAAGCTAAATTAAAATTTAGGAGAGTTTTTAGATGATTGATAAATTAGTTATTGTTGAGTCACCAGCTAAAGCAAATACAATAAATAAATATTTAGGCACTAAAAGCAAAGTTGTTGCATCAATGGGACATGTAAGAGATTTGCCAAAATCTAAAATGGGAATAAATATTGAAAAAAATTTCGAGCCAGAATATATAAATATAAGAGGAAAAGCAAGTCTTATTAATTCACTAAAAAAAGAAGCCAAAAATGCAAAAAAAGTTTATCTTGCAACTGACCCTGACCGTGAGGGAGAAGCCATTGCTTGGCATTTAGCATATATACTTGGAATAAGTGAAGATGAAGTTTGTAGAGTAACTTTTAATGAAATAACTAAATCAGCTGTAAAAAGTGGAATGGACAATCCAAGAAAAATAGATTTAAATTTAATAGATGCTCAACAAGCAAGACGTGTTTTAGATAGAATAGTTGGATATAAAATAAGTCCTGTATTATGGAAAAAAGTAAAAAGAGGACTATCAGCAGGTAGAGTTCAATCTGTTGCTGTAAGATTAATTGTAGAAAGAGAAGATGAAATTGAAAGTTTCATTCCAGAAGAATATTGGAATATAAATTTAAAGGTTTCAGATAAGAAAACAAAAACTAAATTTGATTGTAAATTAGTAGGGAAAAACGACAAAAAAATAGAACTTCATTCTAAAGAAGAAGTTGATGAAATTTTAAATTCTCTTGATAAAGCTGAATATATCGTAAAAGATGTTAAAAAAGGAGAAAGAAAAAGAACACCTGCTCCACCTTTCACAACTAGTACACTTCAACAAGATGCTTCTAGAAAATTGAATTTTGCAATTAAAAAGACTATGTCAGTAGCACAAAATCTATATGAAGGTGTAAAAATTCCAGAATATGGAAATACTGGTTTAATTACTTACATGAGAACTGATTCAACAAGAATTTCAAATGAAGCAAGAGCTTCAGCAAAAGAATATATAGAGAAAACATATGGTGCAAACTATTATGAAAATAGATTTTATAAAACTAATTCAGAAGCTCAAGATGCTCATGAAGCAATTAGACCATCACACATAGAACTTACACCAGAAATGATAAAATCAAGTTTATCATCAGACCAATATAAACTTTATAAATTAATTTATAATAGATTTATTGCAAGTCAAATGTCTTCTGCAATTTACGATACAGTAGCTGTTTCAATAAATGGAAACGAATACAATTTTAAAGCAAATGGGCAAACCTTAAAATTTAAAGGATATATGACTTTATATGTTGAAAATGAAGAAAAAGAAGAATTTGAAAAAATTCCAGAACTCGAAGTAGGAGAAAAAGTAAAAAAAGAAAAAATAGAGGCAAAACAAAGTTTTACAGAACCACCTCCAAGATATACTGAAGCAAGTCTTGTAAAAACTTTAGAAGAAAAAGGAATAGGCAGACCAAGTACTTATTCACCTACAATAACAACAATACTTACAAGAAGATATATTGAAAAAGCTCAAAAACAATTAATTCCAACAGATTTAGGAAAAGTTGTAAATAGATTACTTATAGAAAATTTTAGTGATGTTATAAATGTAGAATTTACAGCTAACATGGAAGAAAAATTTGATGAAATAGCTGAAGGAAAAGAGAAGTGGAAAAAAGTTATTAAAGAATTTTATACACCTTTTGAAAAAGTAGTGGAAAAAGTAGAAAAAGAATTAGAACATGTTAAATTAGAATATGAAGAATCAGATGTACCATGTGAAAAATGCGGTAGAATGATGGTTATAAAATATGGTAGATATGGAAAATTTTTAGCATGTCCTGGTTATCCAGAATGTAGAAATGCAAAACCAATCATTGAAACAATAGATGTTCCATGTCCAGTATGTGGTGGAGTTGTTCAAGTTAGAAAAACTAAAACAAGAAGAAATTATTATATCTGTGAAAATAACAAAGGCGAAAATGAAGGTTGTGAATATATTTCTTGGAACAAACCAAAATTAGGAGAAAAATTTGTTCCTGCTTCAGAAGATTCAGAACTAAAAAAAGAAAAGAAAAAAGTAACTAGAAAAAGAGTAGCTAAAAAGAAAGTAGCAAGAAAAACTACTAAAAAGAAAAGCAAATAAATTTAAAAGTATAAATATTAATTTAAAGAGACCAATTATAAAAAGTCAATAGAAAAATAGAAAATTTTTAAAGTTTTTTTATAAAAAATAGACAACTTTAATAACCATTTTTAGATAATTAAAAAATGGCTAAACACATTGAAAAATAAATATTTAATTAATCTAAATCGAACTCAACATTGCTTTTAAGCATTTTAAAAATTACTCTAACAAAGTTTATGAGCACAATGACTAAGAGCACAATAATAACTTTTTCTTTGAGAGCGTTTTAAATTATAATATTCTTTAAAAGATTTATTATGTAAAACAAGATTATGTGCAACATAAACAAGATTATATCTAAGTAATAAATTGCCACGTTTTGACATTTTGGTAGAATGAGCTTTAAAATTAGCAAGATTTATTAAAACGGTTAATATCACCAATAAATTCATGAATAACAGTAGCTTGATTGTAAGACATACTAGAGATAGTTAAAAGTTTGGATTTCATTTCATCAAGAATTTGTTTAGATAATTTTTCAATTTCTTCAATTTGTTTGGTATAAAGTTCAATTTGAAGAATAGCTTGCTTTTGGATTATCTACACCAACAGAGTTTTTAATCAAATCACGTAAACGAATAGCATCTTGATTATTGTATCTACCATGAGAATTATCATGAAGAATATTAGAAATTAGTTAAATGCAAAGAAAATTTATTTAGAACTTGAAAATTCTTTCAATAATTGATATAATACATCAAAATGATGATTTTCTTTAAAGAATTGATTCAATTCAGAAAATAATTGATCTATAAAAGATGCTAATCGAATTTTAGAACGACTTCTCATCACAATTAAATTGTGTAGAGAATGGCTTAAGCCTTTGAGTTCTTATGTTGTTGATATCTTTTGAAGTAACAAGAGTATAGTTATTTAAAGACAAAGACTTGATAATTATAAAAGTACCACCTTTTGAAAATATTAATAACTATGACAATCTTACACATGTGTTTGTCCTCGTAAACTTGCGTGACATAAAAACTCAAAGACCAAAATCTAAGGCTTATCCAACCAATAAACAATTAAAAATGAAACTGTGGCAGTAAACTCCTTAGAATATTCAAAGCTATAGAATTAATAAAAAGTTTACAGTTATCACATATATATTATAATAAATATTAAAAAATAAAGAAAGGAGGGTATGGTTATTTAAGTTATTAAATATATCATACAAAGTAATTTATGAATAAAAAGATAATAATACTATTATTAATTTTCATAATAATTTTTATATTGTTAATAGGTTGTATAGTGTTAAAAAATAGTTATTTCAAATTTTCTTTAATTAAAAAATTATCTGATACAGATAATTTAAATAATTTTATTATAACAACCATTCAAAATAATAAATTGAATGCTAAAACATATTGTAAAGATAATCTAGTCATGAATGAGTATTATTCAGAAAATGGTGATATAATTCAAAATATTTTAACAGATTATAATGAAAAAAAAGTATATTTTTATAATATTAATGATAATTCTGCTCCAGATATTTTGAATACAGATGAATCTGAAAGATACAATATAAATAAGGAAGTTTTAGATTTATTGAATAGCAAAGATGAAAAGTTTGAATATATTGGAAAAACAAAAGGTAATAATGAATTTTATATACTAAAATTTACAAATAAAAATAATAACAATATAAATATAATATTCATAAATTCCGAAAACAATTTTATGGAAAAAAAATTACTTTATATAGATGAAAATAATTCTGTTTTAATAGAAGAATATACTTTAGAATTAAATCAAAATGTTGATAGTAAAATGCAAAAACCAAACATATATTAATAAAAACAATCCACGGGTAGAACCCGTGGATTGTTTTATAGGCGCCTATAAGGCCCTTCTTACAAGCTACCGCTAAAGCGGTTTTGTTCGACAGTTTTACGCCATTTCTCTCGAGTTCTTATTACTTACCACCCTTAAAAAGGTCTTTATATTCTTTTATTGTCAATTGATTTGACATCATATCTTCTTTTAATTGATTTTCTACATATCTGTATACTGCTATTTTGTTATTTCCTACCGTACTTACATAGTATCCCGTACACAAAAATGTTCTGCTTCCATATTTGTATTTTAAACTTGAATGTCTTTCAAATATTATCAATGTACTTTTCTCTTTTAGATATCCCATAAATAATGATATACTTAATTTCTGTGGTATACTTACATACATGTGTATATGGTCTTGACATGCTTCTACATTTATTATTTCTATATTTTTTCTTCTACATAGTTCTCTTAATATCATTCCTATTTCTTGTTTTAATTTTCCATATATTTCTTTTCTTCTAAATTTTGGTGCAAACACTATATGGTACTTGCATTCCCATGTTGTGTGTGCTAAACTATCTGTGTATGGACTTTTTATACATCCCACTCCTCTCATAATTAATATTTTTAGCCGTCAAACTTTAAATATTATATCATGTTTGGAGTGGGTATTTTTGTTACTTTGCTCAAAACTATAAGTTTCCGTTACCACGGATATAACCCGTGGTTTACCCTTAAAGTTAAAAAGGCCGCCCCTTCTTTTTATGAAGAGGCGGTTTTGTTGAAATGATGTTTATCAACATTTGATTGGAATGCGTAATAATAATTAGTTTATAGTTAAAAAATTAATTTTGAGGCTAAAATAGTAATTAAGTTGATGTTTTAATTAGTATACAAGTCGTATGCATATGTAAAGCTTGAAACAATATTATTATTAGTATATACAACGACATAATACGTACCATATGCGGGTAATGATACTGTTGTACTGTGCCCATTTGGATAATTTCCTAAATCAGCTTTACTAAAACCACCAGTTAAATTACTATTTGTGTAAAACCGTAATTGTAATGTAACAGGAGTATCTGTTACATAATTGATATGGATTACTCCTGCAGGTAATTTATCAAATTGTAAAACTTTCCCTCTTATAGCGTTTTGAACGTATTCAGAGGAAGAACCTGACACGGGATAGTAAACCTCGTTTGCTTTTGAATAAGAAGTTACAGATATAGCCATAAGTAATGCTGTGATTAAAGTAAAAGTAACAAATGTTTTAAATATATGTTTCATAATTTTCCTCCTGTTTTTTTCGCATTCCAATCTAAAATAATACAATCTTTATTTGATTACATATGATTGTATTATTTTAAAATATAAATAAACAACATATATATATTATAATAAATTATAAAAAAAATACATAAAAAATAGTGAAAAATGTAAATTTATTTCTTAATATAATTTTTTAAATCCATTCGCCATATTTTTTAATATATATTTTTTTAGCAAAACTTGCTACAATACAATATGCAAAAGACAATCCAAACATTAAAACAATAAAGTTTAATCCTATTGGAACAAGGCTTATTGCTTTTCCTAAAGCAGTATAAGGTAGTAGAAGAGCAATTGCTATAATTACAAATGAAGAAATATATACAGGCATACTTGCTTTACTAGATTTTAATGGATTTTTAGCTGTTCTAATAACATACATTCCAAGTAAATTTGAAATTATGCTGTAAGTAAACCAAATAGTTTGAAAAGCTAAAACAGTTCTAACATTCATAATAAACCAAAGTATAGCGAATATAATTAAATCAAATGCAGAACTTAAAGGTCCCATAAAGAACATAAAATGTTTTAAACCGTTTATGTCTAATTTTTTAGGTTCTTGAATAGCTTCTTTATCAACATTGTCAAAAGGCAAAGTCATTTGTCCGAAATCGTAAAGAAGCCCCTCTACTAAAAGTTGGATAGGAGTTTCAGGTAAAAATGGTAAAAGCACACTTGCAAACATAACAGAAATAACTTCTCCAAAGTTAAAACTTATAGCCATTTTGATGTATTTCATTAAATTTACAAAAGTTTTTCTTCCTTCTCCAACACCATCTAATAAAACATTTAAATCTTTTTCTAATAAAATTATATCAGCAGATTCTTTTGCAATATCAACAGCAGTATCAACAGAAACACCAACATCAGAATTCATAAGAGAAGGACCATCATTTATTCCATCACCCATATAACCTACTGTATTTCCAGAATCTCTTAAAACACGAACAATTCTGGCTTTTTGAATAGGAGAAAGCTTTGCAAAAATATTTGTGTTTTTTAAATGTCTTAAAAGAGCTAAATCTGTTAATTTATCTATTTGGCTACCAGTAACAATTCTTTTTGAATTGATTCCAACTTTATTACATACACATCTTGTAATTTCAACATTATCTCCAGTTAAAACTATAACACGAATACCAGCTTTATTTAGTTTTTCAATAGATTCTTTTGCACTTTCTTTAGGTGGATCTAAAAATCCTATAAATCCCATAAGTACCATGTTATTTTCATTTTGCACATCAAATTTTTCAATATCATTAATATCATTTTTTTGACAAACGGCAACAACTCTTAATCCATCTTCATTAAGTTTTTTACTAATATTTAATATGTTAGTTTTTATATCTTTTGTAATTGGACTAACATTACCTTGATAATCTACTAAGGTACAAATATTTAATATTTCTTCTACTGCACCTTTAGTAATCATTTGTTTTTTTGTTCCATCATCTAATATAACAGATAATCGTCTACGTGAAAAATCAAAAGGAATTTCATCTATTTTTTTATATTGCTTTTCAAAATTTTTCATATCGTTTTGAAGACCTCTTGCTATAACTGCTTCATCTATATTTCCTTTTAAACCAGTTTGAAAATAAGAGTTAAGAAAAGCATGTTTTAAAACTCTTTTATCTTCTTCTCCATGAACATTCAAGTATTTTTCAAGAACAATTTTATCTTCTGTTAAAGTTCCAGTTTTATCAGTACAAAGAATATTCATTGCACCAAAATTTTCTATTGAATCTAATTTTTTTACAATAGTTTTCTTTTTAGACATTCTTACAGCACCTTTAGATAAACTAGAAGATAGAATTACAGGCAAAAGCAATGGTGTTATACAAATAGCAATAGCAACTGCAAAAGTAAATGCTATTATAGCACTATGTTTCCAAGCATTTAAAAGAAAAACTATTGGAATAATAATAATCATGAAATGTATTAATAATCTACTTATGTTTTCAATTCCTTGTTGAAAAGCAGTTTTAGGCTTACCGTTAGAAAGTGTTTTAGCCACTTTTCCAAAATAAGTGTTATCGCCTGTTTTTATAATAACACCTTTAGCTGAGCCAGATGCAACATTTGTTCCCATAAAACAAATTGTATCTAAATCTGCAATACTTGCAATATCTTCCATAGAAAGCTCAGAATCTGCAAGTTTTTTTACTGTATCAGATTCACCTGTTAAAGCTGATTGTCCAACATATAAATCTTTTGCTTCAATAATTCTTAAATCTGCTGGAATCATACTACCAGCTGAAAGAAGAACTAAATCTCCTTGAACAACCTCTTTTATAGGAATTTGTTTTTCTTTTCCATCACGAATAACTGTTGCAGTAGTTGCTACTAGTTCTTTTAATTTTTCAGCAGCTTTATTTGAACGATATTCTTCAAAGAAATCTAAAAAAGTACTTGCTGTAACTAGTATTGCAATAACAATAATGTTTGCATAACTTGGTGTTTCTGCTAAATAAACATCTGTGTAAAGTAGAATTATAACTATACCAAGTAAAATGCAGTTAAAAGGTGAAAAAAGACTTTCTAAAAAATAATGATACCATTTTTTGGGTTTTGCTTGAGTAATTTCATTTGGGCCCAAACTTTGTAAATTATCAGTAGCTTTTTTAGATGAAAGACCTTTTTCAGAAACTTTAAAAGATTTAATAAATTCATCTTTGGATAAAGTGCATTCTTTTCCATAAAGTCTTGCTACATTAACTTCTTCTTTAAGATTTTCCATTTTTTTAAATCATCTCCTTTTTTAAAAACAATATTATTATATCACTAAATTAAAAGACTAAAAATATTATATACAAAAAAATAGTAAATTATTGATATTCAAATATTGCCAAAAAAAGAATTTTATATTATGATGAAAATGTAAAAAAATGTTATTTTACGAGAGAGGAGGTTATATTAATGACAGAAGAAGAATATGAAAAAAAAGTAAAAGGTACAAAAACATTTTGTATAATTATAGGAATAATATTTGCTATAAGTTTTGTTATTAATTTATTAAATCAAAACTATATTAATGTATTAGTGTCTGCAGTTTTTTTAGTATTATTATATTTGTTTTATTCATTTACTAAAAATAAAAAAATAGCAGGACCTATAATAGGAATTGTATTAGGTATTTTATATATTTTACAATTAAGTATTCTTTCAATTATTATAGGTATTTGTGTTCTTTTAGATAGTGTTGCAATGTTAAAATATATAAAATCAAACTAAAATATTAAAAGAAGTACATAAAATATTTCTTTTTGTTAATAATTTTATTATTAAACAAATAATATTTCCAATAAAAACTATTGAAAATATAAAAATAAGATGTTAAAATTCTATTAAAGTTTTCTAACGGAAAGCAGTATAAAAACTCCTAACCGAAAGAGCGCAAAAATAGAATTAATATTTAGTATAACTGCGCCCTTAAAGGATTGGGTGCAGTTTTTTTGTAAAATTTTATAATTAAAAATTAAACATTATATATTTATTATTTTATGAATTAAATTTATGAAATTGGAGGAAAAATATGGAAACAAGAGTAGCAGTTATTGGAATAATTGTAGAAAACAAAGAAAGTGTATCAGAATTAAATAGATTACTTTCAGAATATGGTGATTTTATTATTGGAAGAATGGGAATTCCATATCATAAAAAAGGAATTAATGTTATTTCAATAGTAATTGATGCTGAGCAAGATGTAATAAATACATTAAGTGGAAAAATTGGAAGATTAGGTGGTGTTTATGCCAAAACAGCATACAGTAACAAATAATAATTTAATAGATAAACTGGCAAAAGAACATAGTCTTACAGTTGATGAATATTTATACTTAATTAAAAATCGAGCAGAATGTAGTGAATATTTATTTAAAAAAGCAGTAGATTTAAGAGAAAAAATATATGGCAAAGATGTTTATATAAGAGGACTCATAGAATTTACAAATTACTGCAAAAATGATTGTTTGTATTGTGGAATTAGAAGAAGTAATAAGTGTGCTCAAAGGTATAGATTAGATAAGGAAGATATTTTAAGCTGTTGCAAACAAGGCTATGAATTAGGTTTTAGAACTTTTGTTATGCAAGGTGGAGAAGACATGTTTTTTACAGATGAAATTCTTATTGATATTGTAAAAAACATAAAGCAAAAATATCCAGATTGTGCAATAACATTATCTTTAGGAGAAAGAAGCTATGAAAGTTATAAAGCTTTAAAAGAAGCTGGAGCAGATAGATATTTGTTAAGACATGAAACAGCAAGTAAATCTCATTATGAAAAATTACATCCAAAGGAAATGAGTTTTGAAAATAGAATAAATTGTTTAGAAAATTTAAAAAAACTTGGTTATCAAGTTGGTGCTGGATTTATGGTAGGTTCTCCATTTCAAACTGAAGAAGATTTAGCTAATGAATTAATTTTTTTAAAAGAATTAAATCCACAAATGGTAGGAATTGGACCATTTGTACCACATAAAGATACGCCATTTAAGGAAAAATCACAAGGAACAGTAGATTTAACGTTATTTATGTTAGGACTTATAAGATTAACTCTTCCAAATGTACTTTTGCCAGCAACAACAGCATTAGGAACAATAGACCCTTTAGGAAGAGAAAAAGGAATAAAAGCAGGAGCAAATGTTTTAATGCCAAATTTATCGCCAGTAAGTGTGAGAAAAAAATATATGCTTTACGATAATAAAATTTGTACAGGTGATGAAGCAGCACAATGCATAGAATGTTTAAAACAGAGAATAAACTCTATTGGATATAGAATTATAGTTGATAGAGGAGATTATAAAAATATGTAATTTACTTAAAGTAAAAAAATTTTAAATTGTTAACTTTTTAATCAATAAATAATAATAAATTAAAAAAGGAGAGAAAAATTATGATTAAGTATGACCCAAAATCTTTAGTTGCAGAGGAGTTTATAAATGATGAAGAAATAAAAGCAACTTTAGAATATGCAGATGCAAACAAAGATAACTTAGAACTTGTAGACAAAATTATTGAAAAGGCAAAAGAACGTAAAGGATTAAATCACAGAGAAGCCAGTGTTTTACTTGCATGTGACAATGAAGAAAAAATAAAGGAAATTTATGATTTAGCAGAACAGATTAAAAAGGATTTTTATGGAAATAGAATAGTTATGTTTGCACCACTTTATCTTTCGAACTATTGTGTAAACGGATGTTTATATTGCCCTTATCATCAAAAAAATAAAACTATACCAAGAAAAAAATTAACACAAGAAGAGGTAAAAAAAGAAGTTATTGCACTTCAAGATATGGGACATAAACGTTTAGCAATAGAAGCAGGAGAAGACCCAGTAAATAATCCAATTGAATATATACTAGATTGCATAAAAACTATATATTCAATAAAACATAAAAATGGAGCAATTCGTAGAGTAAATGTTAATATTGCAGCAACAACTGTTGAAAATTATAGAAAATTAAAAGAAGCAGGAATTGGAACATATATATTATTCCAAGAAACATATCATAAAGAAAGTTATGAATATCTTCATCCAACAGGACCAAAACATAATTATGCATATCACACAGAAGCAATGGATAGAGCAATGGAAGGTGGAATTGATGATGTTGGAATAGGAGTTTTATTTGGACTTGATAAATATCGTTACGAATTTGCAGGACTTTTAATGCATGCTGAACACCTAGAAGCAGTTCATGGAGTAGGACCACATACAATAAGTGTTCCTCGTGTAAAACATGCAGATGATATAGATCCAACAGATTTTGATAATTCATTAAGTGATGAAATGTTTTGTAAAATTGCTGCATGTATTAGAATAGCAGTTCCATATACAGGAATGATTATTTCAACAAGAGAAACACCAAAAGTTCGTGAAGAGATTATTCGTTTAGGAGTAAGTCAAATAAGTGGTGGCTCTCGTACATCAGTTGGAGGATATGCAGAAGAAGAACGTCCACACGACACAGAACAATTTGATGTTTCAGATAATAGAACTTTAGATGAAGTTGTAAATTGGCTTATGAGAGCAGGATATATTCCTTCATTCTGTACAGCATGTTATAGAG
Organism: uncultured Clostridia bacterium; assembly: GCA_947627185.1. Classification (GTDB taxonomy): domain Bacteria; phylum Bacillota; class Clostridia; order TANB77; family CAG-508; genus Scatovivens. Next base: position 38,126 of record CANQVF010000003.1, read on the forward strand.
AAGGAAGAACAGGAGATAGATTTATGAGTCTTTGTAAATCTGGACAAATTCAAAATTGTTGTCATCCAAATGCTCTAATGACTTTAAAAGAATTCCTTATGGATTATGCATCACCAGATACTAAAAAAATTGGTGAAGAATTAATAGAAAAAGAAATTGATAATATTGGAAAAGAAAAAGTAAAAGAAATTGTAAGAGAAAGACTTGTAAAAATTGAAAACGGAGAAAGAGACTTTAGATTTTAATTCTATATAAAAATTTAGCATTACAGAAAAATTAAGAGCAAATATATATTAAAGAAAGGAAAAGTTTTATGGCACTTAATAATACTCCAGTTGGAGAGAGAATTCATATTGGATTTTTTGGATGTAGAAATGTTGGAAAAAGCAGTTTAGTAAATTCTATTACAAATCAAGATTTATCTGTTGTAAGTGATATTAAAGGAACTACAACAGATCCAGTTAAAAAATCTATGGAGTTATTACCATTAGGACCAGTAATAATTATAGATACACCAGGATTTGATGATGAAGGAATTCTTGGTGAAAAACGTATAGAAAAAACTAAAAAAATATTAAGAAGTTGCGACATTGCAGTTCTTGTTACAACAGCTGAAAGAGGCTTAAATGAAGTAGAAAAAAATCTAATATCAATTTTTGAAGAAAGAAAAATTCCTTTTATTATAGCAAAAAATAAATTAGACATTTTAACTCAAGATGAAAGAAATAAATCAAATACTTCTGAAAAAAATACAGAAATTTCAGAAAAAGAAATTTATGTGAGTGCTATAAATAAAACTGGAATAGAAGATTTAAAAAAAGCATTAGGAAATTTAAGTAAATCAAGAGAAAATAAACTTTTTTTAGGAGATTTAATAAAGCCAAAAGATATAGTTGTTTTAGTTACACCAATTGATAGTGCAGCACCAAAAGGTAGAATGATTATGCCACAGCAACTTGCTATAAGAGATATTATAGATGCAAATGGAATATGTGTTGTAACAAAGGAAAGTGAACTTAAAGAAACGTTGCAAAGCTTAAATAAAAAACCAACGCTAGTAGTAACAGATTCACAAGTATTTGAAGAAGTAAATAAAATTGTTCCAGAAGATATTGCTTTAACATCATTTTCAATTTTAATGGCAAGGTATAAAGGATTTTTAAAAACAGCAATAAATGGGGTAAATCAAATAAGTAAATTAAAAAATGGTTCTAAAATTCTTATTAGTGAAGGATGCACTCATCATAGACAGTGCGATGATATAGGAACAGTAAAGCTTCCAAATTGGTTAAAAAAATATACAAATTTAGATTTAAACTTTGAGTGGAGTAGTGGGACTGGATTTCCAAATGATTTAAAAAAATATGATTTAATTATTCACTGCGGTGGATGTATGTTAAATGAAAATGAAATGATTTTTAGAATGAATTCAGCAGTAAATCAAAATGTTCCATTTACTAATTATGGAATTGCAATTGCATATATGAAAGGAATTTTAGAAAGAAGTATTAAACCAATAATTAAATAAATTATATATGTTACCTCAATTATTATAATTTCATATTATATAATTGAGGTGATATTATGTTTATATTATCTAATGTAATAGCACTTTTTTATTTTATTGGAGCAACATTTATATCTATTAATTGGATAAATGATTTAACTTCTATATTTGGAATCTTTTTTGCAATCTATATGGTTACTTTTGTTGCACTAGTACCAGGATTTAATTATATGTTTGTAATTACGAGTTTGTTTTTTAATAAAAGAAAGAAAAAAGAACTTAAAGTAAAAGAAAAAGATGTAACTATTTTAATACCAATGTATAATTCAGAAAAAGTTATAAAGGAAACAATTGAAGCAATTAAAAAACAGAAATATAATGGAAGAATTTATGTAAAAATTATAGATGATGGTTCAAAAGATAATTCTTTAAGAGAATTAGAAAAATTAAACTTAGATTACAAAATAAAAATATTAGAACAAAAGCATAGCGGAAAAGCTCATTGTTTAAATAATGCATTGAAAGAAGTAGATACAGAATATGTTATAACAGTTGATGATGATACAGTATTACATCCATTAGCTGTTAAAAATATAGTTAAGAAAATGGAAAATTCAAGCGATAAAACAGTGGCTGTTGCAGGATGTTTGTTTGTTAAAAATGGTAAAAAAAGTTTAATTACAAGATTACAAGAATATGATTATTCTTTAGGAATTTTTGGAATAAAATTAGTACAAGGCGGATATAATTCTACATTAGTTACACAAGGTGCTTTTAGTATATATAAAACTAAAATATTAAAAGAAATTAAAGGCTGGAATGAATGTGTTGGAGAAGATATTGTTCTAACATGGAAACTCTTAAGCTTAGGATATGAAACAAATTTTGCACCAGATGCAGTAGGATTTACTAAAGTACCAGAAACTTTAGAAGATTTAGCAAAACAAAGAAAAAGATGGGCAAGAGGTATGATAGAAGCTTTTAAAAGAGTAAAAGTAATGCATTCAGAAAATATAAATCTTAAAGCCAAATTACTAATGTGTGAAGATATATTTTTTCCCTTTATAGATTTTGCAATTTTAGTTTTTATACCACTTGGATTAATAGAATTATTTCTTGGAAAACCAATATTAATAAGTGTTATGACAATATTGGTAATCCCATTTGGAATGCTACAAGACTTAGTTGTGGAAATAAAAAGAAGAAACATCATGAAAAAATTAAATTTAAAAATAGAAAAAAGAAGTGCACTTGCATTTTTATTTTATACTTTTATATATTCATTTCTATTAGCACCTTTTTGTTTAAGCGGTTATTTTTCAGAAATATTAAATACTGAAAAAAAATGGTAAATAAGAATACATTTTTGCTTAAAAATAATATAAAATGATTTAAGCAAAAATGTATTTTTTTTAAAATAAATGGAACTTTTTTAATGTTTTTAATGACTATAATATAAAGAAAGTTTAAAATTACGGCCATAAATATATTGTAATTTGATAAGAAGGAGGTTTAAATTGGAAGAAAAAACAGAAGAAAATTTTAAAGAAATATATGAAAATACTTATCAAATGCTTTTAAAATTTGTTGTAATTAATTGTTATAATTTTGATGATGTAAATAAAAAAGAATTACAAAAATTTTAGAAAAAAAGAGTGAAAGAAATTTCGCTCTTTTTTTGCTATGATAAAAAATTATTTAAATACTTAGAATTAATTTTATTTAGCTTTTGAGTGTTTTTGATTGACAATAAACCTTTGCCGTGCTATTATAATTCAAATTTTATAGTTTTATTTTTAAAACTAAATTTAAATCTAAAAAATTAAAATTTTTATCTTATGACATATCGTCAAAATTTTCAAAAAAAAAACAAAAAAATACATAAGAAGGAGGAATGCAAAATAAAAAATGCAAAATTTTAATAGTATAAATATTGATAATTTGTATAATAGAATAGCGAATTTAATTGAAAATGCGAAAAAGAATGTAGCGATAAAAGTAAATAATGAAATTACACTTTTATATTGGAGCATAGGTAAAGATATAACTGAAAATGTACTTAATAATCAAAAAGCAAAGTATGGAAAATCAGTAATAAAAAAATTAAGTAAAAGATTAGTTGTTGAATATGGCAAAGGTTATGGAGAAAGAAATATATTTAGAATGTTAAAATTTTATGATTATTTCCCCAATTTTGAAATTTTGTCGACACTGTCGACAAAATTGAGTTGGTCACATTTTGTTGAAATACTTCAGATACAAGATAAACTGAAGAGAGAATTTTACGTTACAATGTGTGCTAATGAACTTTGGAGTGTAAGAACTTTAAGAGAAAGAATAGATTCTGCATTATTCGAAAGAACAATAATATCAAAAAAACCAGAACAAACAATCATAAATGATTTACAATTGTTAAATAGAGAAAGTAGGATGTCTACTAATCTTTTTTTCAGAGATCCATATATATTAGATTTTCTGGATTTAAAAGATACATATAGTGAAAAAGACTTGGAAAACGCAATCCTTAGTGAACTAGAAAGATTTATATTAGAAATGGGAAATGATTTTGCTTTTATTGCAAGACAGAAAAGAATAACAATAAATGGAGAAGACTATTATATAGATTTATTGTTTTATCATAGAAAAATGAGAAGACTAGTTGTGATTGAATTGAAACTAAATAAATTTATACCAGAATATAAAGGACAAGCTGAACTGTATTTAAAATGGCTTGATAAATATGAAAAAATAGCAGGAGAAGAATCACCAATAGCAATTATATTATGTGCTAGCAAAAATGATATGCTGACTGAGTTATTGGAACTAGATAACAGTGGAATACATGTAGCACAATATTTAACAAAGTATGTATCAAAAGAAATATGGAATCAAAAATTCATAAATATTATAGAAAAAGCTAAAATTCAATTAGAACAAAGAAAAAATGATGGAGACAAAAAATAGTTTAAATTTATTAATTAATTTATAAAATTAAAACTTTTATCTTATGACATATCGTCAAAGTTTTCAAAAAACACAAAACACATAACTAAAATAGCTAAAACTATGCTTGAAGCAGGAGAAAAAATAGAAAACATCATGAAAATAACAGGGCTTACCAAAGAAGAAATAGAAGAAATTTAAATTTAGAAATAATAAAAATAAAACTATAAGATTATTTATTAATATGTTGTAATTCAATTAACAAATGATATAATAATAATATCTAAAAAAATTATGCTGTTTTTGATTATGATATTATTTAGAAGGAGAAATATGCTTTTAAAAGCATATAAAGAAAGTTATGAATTATCGAACAGATAAATATGGTAATAAAATTTCAATTTTAGGTTTTGGTTGTATGAGATTTACTCAAAATGGTGGAAAAATAAATATTGAAAAGGCTGAAAAAGAAATCATGGAAGCTTACAATTCAGGTGTTAATTATTACGATACAGCTTATGTTTATTCTGGCAGTGAATCAGCTTTAGGAGAAATTTTAGAGAAAAATAATATTAGAGATAAAGTGAATATAGCAACTAAACTTCCACATTATTTAATAAAAAAATCTGATAGTATAGAAAAATATTTTTCTGAGCAATTAAAAAGACTTCGCACAACTTATATAGATTATTATTTAATGCATATGTTAACAGATGTGAAAACTTGGGAAAAACTTAAAAACTTGGGAATTGTAGAATGGATAGAAGATAAAAAGAAAAGTGGAGAAATAAAACAAATAGGTTTTTCTTATCATGGAAATTCAGAAATGTTTTGCCAGTTGTTAGATGCTTATGATTGGGATTTCTGTCAAATTCAATATAATTATTTAGATGAGAATTCTCAAGCGGGTAGAAAAGGATTAAATTATGCAAATTCCAAAAATATACCTGTTATCATTATGGAACCATTAAGAGGTGGTAAATTAGTAAATGGATTGCCTAACGAGGCCAAAAAAGCTTTTGAAAATTATCCAATAAAACGTAGTCCAGCGGAATGGGCTTTTAGATGGTTATGGAATCAACCAGAAGTAACTTGTGTGTTATCTGGAATGAATTCGATAGAAATGGTAAAAGAGAATGTAAAAACAGCATCAGAAGTGCAAATAGGAGAATTTAAAGAAGAAGAAAATAATCTTTTAAAAAAAGTTATAGATGCAATAAATTTGAAAATGAAAGTTGGATGTACTGGTTGTAGATATTGTATGCCTTGTCCTAAAAATGTAGATATACCAGGTACTTTTGCAGCATATAATAGAATATATTCGGATGGAAAAATGCCTGCAATGATGGAATATTTTATGTGCACAGGAATGAGAAAAGACTCTTCTTCTGCATCTAATTGTGTAGAATGTGGAAAATGCGAAGGACATTGCCCACAACACATCGAAATTAGAAAAGAATTGAAAAAGGCTAGAAAAGAGTTGGAAACACCTTTATATAAAATTGCAAGAAAAATAGTTCAAATATTTAAGATATATTAAAATTTATTATAGTTAATGTGAAACATAAAAATATAATCAATATTATATTGTAAATTAAATTTTATATAGATATAATTTTATTATAAATATTATTATGGAGATACTTATGATAAATAAAAATGAAATTGATTTTTTGTTAAAAGAATTCGTTAAAGTAGAAAATAAAATTGAAGAAATAAAAGTTTTAAATAAGTTTGATAAAGCCAGTGAATATGAAAGTAGATTATCTGAAATTAGAGAAGAAGCGAAAGTAATTGTTTTAGATAATGAAAATTCATCAAAAGGTTTTGATGAAACTTCTTTAAAAGTACTTTCTGATTTAATAACATTAAGAGCCACTATTGATTATTATATTCTAAAAATAAATGATATAATAGATAACACAGAAGAAAATAAAACTGATGTACAAGCTTTAGAAAGTTTAAAAAAATCTTGGAATGATTTAGAAAATAATATTAAATTATGGAACGAATCTTCACATAATCCAATTGAGGAGATAGAACATAATAAGTATATTGGAAGAACTACTTTAGATATCATAATTAATCAGCTGAAAATTGAAGCAATAATTGACTTTTTTAAAATATTTAAATATTGTAAAAAAGAAATTTTAATAAATGCTATTAAGGAAACTTTATTTGATGGTGCTAAAGAAGAAACTAATGATGAAATAAGAAGACATCAAATAACTGATTTAGCTAAGAATTTATCTGAAAAAGATTTATATGATTATAAACTTTGGCAACAGATATTAATGATAAAAAATGTAAGGTCAAGAGATGATCATATTGAAATGCTTGGTGGTATGGGAGAAAAAGAAAAAAAATATAATATCAGCCCAAATAATAAACCTGTTGTTTCAGAAAATGATGAATTTATTGAAAGCTCAATATTAAAATCTTTACAAAAGTTCTTTATGAATATTGGAGATAAGATAAATCAATTAAATATGAAAAAAAGATGGGCAACTAGTGATGGTCCAGCTTTTGAAATAACATTAGAAAATGATAAAATAATATATTCTAAAGAATACATTGATAAAGATATAATAGAAAGAACAAAAAAACTCACAGTTGCAACAAATGAAATTACAAAATATAATTTCGAAAAAGGATATAACTGGAGTAATTTAGAAGAATTAGAATTTTTAGAGGATGAAAATATTTCAGTAGTTAGCTTAAGTTCTGATAAACCTTATAATTGTATAGGAGTAGAGACTTTTGCAAACTCTCCTAACTTAAAAAATATTTCATTTGGAAAAATAGAATTAATTGGAGAAAGAGCATTTAAAAATTGTACAAATATTACTGAACTTGTTTTTCCTAAAAGTTTAATGAATATCGGAGAAGATGCTTTTATGGGTTGTACAAATCTTAAAAAAGTTGTTTTTTTAGGAAATTTGCAAGTATATATTTTAAAAAGACCTCAAAATATAATTAATTGTTTTAGAAAAACAAATTTAGAAGAAATTACATTTGCAAATATTGACTTTGCATTTGATTTTGCAATAATTGATTGTCCAAATTTAAAAAGAATTTCCTTACTTAATGTACCAAATATTTCAATACCTTTTAAAAAATGTAAATATATATTTGGAAGGCAAGAAGGAATAGTATCTTTTATTGGTGAAAATTCATTGAATTTGTGGAAAAAGAGAAATAGTACAATAAGATTTTATGAACTTACAGAAGAAGATAAACAAAAGTATAACATAGACTAATGAAAAACGATAAAATTAAAAAATAGTTGTTTACTTAGTATAAAAAATTTTATTGTTTTTTTAAATTAATTTAAGAGAGGGAAAAATATGAAAAAAATATCTGTTGGATTTTTAATTGGAATTACTGTTGCTTTTATTATTGGATTTGTAGGTGGAATTTTTACAGGACAATTTATGAATACAGGTGCTTTATTTAAATATAAAGATATAGCAAAATCAAACATAAAACAAACAGTAAAAAAACTAACAGGAGAAGAGGAAGAAGCATTAAAAGCCAAGGTAGAACAAGATGAAGCAGAATACGGAAATGATTATAGAGAATGCACATATATAAAAAACAAAAATCCAGATAGAATATATTTCAAATCTGCAAATCAACCAGGATTTTTTATGTTTGAAAAAACAGAAGAAAGTTTTGCACATTTAGAAGATGTTTGTGAAGATAGAATGTCTTATTCTGTTATAGATGATTTTAATTTAAACTGCTTTTCTCCAGATTCAATAGATACAATGATGGTGTCTGAAAAAAATTATGTTGTTTTTGATTATGATAGTGAAAATTTAAATGACACTGATATGTATTATCAAAAGCCAATAATTTTTAGCTTTTCAGAAGGCACAAGACTTTACAGATTACTTACATATTTATCTAATAGTAAAGAAATAATTTCAAGAGAGAATTTAGGAAAAGATGAATTTGCAAGCGATACTAAAACAACAGGTTACAAATATATGAACGATGATTATTATGGAGGTTAGGTTATGAATGATTATATGAAAAAAGCTAAAGAAAATGCCGAGAATGGAATTGCAAATGGTGAAGGAGGACCTTTTGGAGCAGTAATAGTAGATAATAAAGGAAATATTGTTGCAAATGGAAATAACAGAGTTTTAAAATATAAAGATCCAACAGCACATGCCGAAGTTGTTGCAATTAGAGAGGCTTGCAAAACTCTAAATACACATAGCTTAGAAGGTTACACATTATATACTTCTTGCGAACCATGCCCAATGTGTTTATCTGCTATAATTTGGGCAAACATCAAATATGTGTATTATGGTTGCACTAAAAAAGATGCAGCAGAAATAGGTTTTAGAGATGATGATATTTATGAATTTATAAAAGGAAATAATAATATGATTTCAATGAAACAATTAGATAGAGAAGATTGCATAGATGTTATGAAAAAATATAAAGGAAATATGTATTAAAATAGATACAACTTAGATACATTTATGATTTATAATTATGTGCAAAATAAATTTATAATTTATAGGAAAGCATATGAATAAAATTTTAATTGTTGAAGATGAAATTGCAATTAGCGATTTAATAAAAATTGCATTGGAGAATAGAGGCTATATGTGCCAAACTGCAAAAGATGGCGAAATAGCCTCTAATTATATTGAAAAAAATGTGTATGATTTAATATTATTAGACATAATGCTTCCAAAAGTTGATGGATATGAGCTTTTAGATTATATTCGTAAATCATATGAAACTCCTACAATTTTTATAACAGCTAAAAGTCAAACAGAAGATAAAATAAAGGGATTAAACTTAGGTGCAGATGATTACATTACAAAACCTTTTGAGATAGAAGAATTAGTAGCTAGAGTAGAAGCTGTTTTAAGGAGATATAATAAAGGAAATGAAGAGCAAAACTTTGGTGATGTTTCAATAAATTTTGCAAATAGAAGTGTGAAAAAATTAGGAAAAAATGTATCTCTCACACCAAAAGAATTTGACCTACTTATATTACTTATTCAAAATAGAAATTGTGCGCTATACAGAGAAGTTATATTTGAAAAAGTTTGGGGAGAAGAATTAGAATTCGAAACAAGAACTTTAGATCTGCATATTCAGAGATTAAGAAAAAAATTGGGTTGGAAAGACAAAATAAAAACGGTTTATAAAATTGGTTATATGTTAGAAATATAAAAAATTAAGCTTACAAAATGACTATATCCTAGAAAAAGAAAGGAAAAAAACAAGATGAAATTTTGGAAAAAACTTGTTTTGTTTGTGATAACAGCCATATCTATAATTCTCTCTATAAGCAGATTTTATATAGTTAAAAACAATTTTTTAAATTCATTGGAAAATTTAGTTAAACAAAATTCTAATCAAAATATTTTAGAAAGATACATGTTAGAAAATGCAATAGTTAATATGATTGAAACAGGAGAACAAATATCAAATGAAAAAATAATTGAAAACTTAAAAAATATGTATGAACATTCAGATAATAATTCAGAGGCTATTGCAATATATTCAGAAAAATATGAGCAAATATATTCAAACATAAAAGATATAGAGAGTTTAAATATTGAGTCAATTTTAGATGAGGAAAAAGAATATTATTGTTTAAGAGAAGTTAAAGATAGTCACTATATGCTTTTTTCTTCACATTGGTTTATAAATAATGAAACAATTTATATAATAAATGCTTATGATGTAAATACGATTTATGAAGAAAGAGATAGACAGCTTAGAGAAATATTAATTACAGATATTATAATTTTAGTAATTTCAAGTATAGTAATTTCAATTTTTTCCATTTTGCTTACAAAACCAATTGACAGCTTAAATAAAACAACTAAAAAAATAGCATCTGGTAATTTTAGTGAAAGGGTAAATATAAAAAGTAAAGATGAAATTGGAGAACTAGCAAATAGCTTTAACTTAATGGCAGATCAAGTTGAGAATAAAATTAATGAATTAAATTTGCAAGTAAAGCAAAAAAATGATTTCATAAATGGATTTACACATGAATTAAAAACTCCAATGACTGCAATAGTTGGATATAGCGACCTATTAAGATTAAGAAATACAGATGAAGAAACATCTAGAAAAGCAATTAATTATATATATTCAGAAACAAAAAGATTAGAAAAGTTATCTTTTAAACTAATGAAATTAATGTCTTTATCAAATGAAAAAATAGAACTTGAAGTATTTGAAATTTCTGAATTTATAGAAAAAATGGTAAAAATGGAAAGTATTATTTTTAATTCTAAAATAGAGCTAAATTTAGAAAAAGCTTATGTAAAAGGAGATAAAGAATTACTAGAAGTAGTAATAAAAAATTTGTTAGAAAATAGCGATAAATCTGAGCCAAAAGATAATAAAATAGTAATAAAAGGTGAAAGAAGAGAAAATAAAAAATATAGAATTTCTGTTATAGATAAAGGATGTGGTATACCAAAAGAACATATAAATAGAGTTACAGAAGACTTTTATATGGTAGATAAAGCTAGAAGTAGGGAAAAAAGTGGAAGTGGAATAGGCTTATCATTAGTAAAAAAAATATTAAATTTGCATAATTCAGAAATTTTTATTGAAAGCGAGGAAAATATAGGAACTACAGCATATTTTGAATTAGAGGAGGAAGCAAAATGAAAATAAAAAATGGTATTATAGTTATTTTTGTTTGCATTATCGTTCTTTCTTCTTTTAAACTTCCAGAAGTACTATTAAAAATGGAAAATAATAATTTTGAAGCAGCAATATTTTCAAAGGACAAAAATAATATAGATATAGAAACACAAAATATTTATTTAGTTAAAGCTATTCATGAAATTGAAAGTGGAAAGAGTATTGAAATAAGCAAACCAGAAGAAAAGCTTTTATTTGAAAAACTAGTTTTAAATAATATGGAAACTAAAAGTAATTATGAACAAGAGCTATGCAAATTGCAGGAATGCAAAATATTAAAAAATGTAGATTTTAACCAAGATTCAAATGGTGTGGTTAGTATTTTAAAAACAGAATATAAAGTAGAAGACAACATTTATGAGGTAAATCATATAATACTTAAATATGAAAATGAAAAGAATAATTATGTTTTCAACATAGAAAGTAAAACTGGAAAAATCATATATATAGCTTTTAACAAGGAAAATATATATGCTGAAAATAATCAAAAAGAAATATTAAATAATTTTATTAATTACTTAAATTTACACGTTATTGATGATTGGGAATATAAAACAGATGATTTAAATTCAAAATATATGATAAAATCAGCCAAAACTGATATTGCAATAGATACAAATACAATAAGTAAAAAATATATTATGAGATCAGAAAAAGCCAATATTTCTATTGCTTTAGAAGAAACACCAGAAAACTATATGATTACTTTTCATACAAGCAATTAATACAATTTCACAAAAATAATATAAAAAATTCATACAATATAGATACAATTTTTATACAAGTAAGATACAAGTTTCATACAGCCCAGATACAACTTTATGCTATTTTTGTATAAAGTTTGGAGGGAAAAAAATGAAATTTGTATCAAATGAAAACAAAAAAGTAGAAATTGAAGTTAATGGCAGCACTTATTTAAGACATGCCATAAAAACAAGATTTATTAAGCAAGGCGAAAATTATATTAAGATATTTAAAGAATATGTAAAGCCAATATATCAAGAAGGAGATATAATTTCTTGTAGTGAAAAAATAATTTCTTTATGCCAAAACAGAGTTATAAGAAGAGAAGATATTAAAATAGGATTTTGGGCAAAATTTTTGTCTAAGTTCGCTTGCAGAAAAAATAGGGGTGGATATGGTGTAGGAATGCCAATAAACATGCAATATGCCATAAATAAAGTTGGACTTTCTAGAGTGCTTTTTGCAAGTGTTTTAAGTGGAATAACAAAGCTTTTTGGTATAAAAGGAGTTTTTTATAAAATTGTTGGTAGAGAAGTAAGCGGATTAGATGGATTTTATGATGGAGCTTGGGATGAATATAGAGATATAGGAATAGAAATTCCAAAAAACCCTTCTTTAGTTTGTGACGAAATAAAAAGCAAACTAGGAATTAGCTCTATGATTGTAGATGCAAATGATTTTGGACAAGTAATACTTGGAAAATCTAGTGATATAAAATTAGAAGATGACATTCTAGTTAAAATAATAAAAGATAATCCAGCAGGGCAAGGCAAACAAAAAACACCACTTATCCTGATTAGAAAAAAGGATAAAGAGGAGGTGACCTCATGAAAAAGACAGCTTTCTTTTTAATACTGCCTGTGATTACTTTCTTAGCAATATATTTTAATATAAATTTGACTAATAATAAAAAAGTTAGTCTTAATAGTAATGTCGCTTTTGAAAATAAAAGTTTTATAAATGCAGTGAAACCATTAACAGATGATGAAGAAAATGTGGAAAAGATTTATTTAAAAGAGCAAGATGATGAAAATGATAGTTCAAAAGAGAATAATAATGAAGAGATGGATAACTTAAATATTGATGATTGGAAATTAGTTTTAGTAAATTATGAAAATGTATTGCCAGAAAATTTTGAAATAAAATTAGCAAATATAGATAAAATAAGAAAATTCGATTCAAGAGCTATTTCTTATTTAAATGATATGCTAAAAGCAATGAGAAAAGATGGGATAGAAAATGTGTGGGTTCAATCTGCATATAGAAGTATTGAATATCAAAAAGGCTTATATAATGATAAAATAAATTCATACATAAAACTTGGTAAAACGAGAGAAGAGGCAGAAGAATTAACATTAAAGAAAATAAATAAACCAGGGACAAGCGAGCACAATTTAGGCTTATCAGTAGATTTTAACTATGTAGATTATACTTTTGATGAAACAAAAGGCTTTAAATGGCTGCAAGAAAATGCAGAAAATTATGGCTTTATATTAAGATATAAAGAAGAAAAAGAAGACATTACTAAAATAGATTATGAACCTTGGCATTGGAGATTTGTGGGAGTGGAAAATGCTAAAAAAATGAATGAACTTGATATGTGTTTAGAAGAATATATAGAGTATAGAAAAAAATAAAAAAATTTCACATCTGTGACTTTGACAAGGCAGATGTGAATTTTTTTATTAAATAATTTAACTATTGACAGTTAAATTGAAATATTAAATAATATATAAAGAAAATATTTATAAAAAAGAAGGGAACAAAATGATTAAACTATTAAAATATTTAGGCAAAAAACAATGGCTATTTGTAGTTATTTGTTTTGCACTAATTTTTGGTCAAGTATGGTTAGAATTAAAAATGCCTGATTATATGTCAGAAATTACTGTATTAGTTCAAACTGAAGGAAGTCAAATGAAAGACATTGTAAAAAATGGTGCATATATGCTTGCATGTAGCATAGCAAGTTTGATTGATAGTGTAATTGCAGGATATATAATTGCTAACATATCTGCAACATTTTCAAAAAGAATTAGAAAAACATTATTTGATAAAGTAGAAAACTTAGCTATGAATGAAGTTAAAAATTTTTCTACAAGCAGTTTAATTACAAGAACAACAAACGATATTACTCAAATACAAATGCTTGTTGCAATGGGATTGCAAATGATGATAAAAGCACCAATTACAGCAATTTGGGCAATAACAAAAATATTAAACAAAAGTTGGCAATGGAGTGCTTTAACAGGAGCTGGGGTTGCAATTCTTTTAGGAGTTATTGCTGTATTAATAATAATTGTAATGCCAAGATTTAAACTTGTTCAAAAATTAATAGATAAAATAAATGGTGTAACTCGTGAAAATTTAACTGGAATAAGAGTTGTAAGAGCTTTTAATGCAGAAGAATATCAACAAAATAAATTTGAAGCAGTAAATAAAAGACTTACAAACCAACAACTATTCAATCAAAAAGTATTTTCTATTTTATCACCAACAATGTATTTAGTTATGTACTTTTTAACACTTGGAATTTATTTAATAGGTGCATACTTAATAAAAGGAGCTTTATTAGAACAAAAATTAATAATTTTTGGAAATATGGTTGTATTTAGTTCTTATGCAATGCAAGTTATTATGTCTTTCTTAATGCTTGCAATGATATTTATGATGTTACCAAGAGCTGAAGTTTCAGCAAGTCGTATTAATGAAGTGTTAGATACAGAAATAACTATTAAAGATGGAAAAATAAATAAAGATACAACAAATGAAAAAGGTGTTGTAGAATTTAAGAATGTATCTTTTAAATATCCAGATGGAGATGAATATGTTTTAGAAAACATATCCTTTAAAGCAAATAAGGGAGAAACAGTTGCATTTATTGGTTCTACTGGTTCTGGAAAGTCAACATTAATCAATTTAATACCAAGATTTTATGATGTAACTTCTGGAGAAATATTAGTAGATGGAGTTAATGTAAAAGATTATGCACAAGAATTTTTACATAATAAAATAGGATATATTTCACAAAAAGCAGTAATATTTAGTGATACAGTTCAAAATAATGTATCTTATGGAGATAATGGAAAAGGTGAAAAAACAGAAGAGCAAATTAAAAAGGCAATTGAAGTAGCTCAAGCAAAAGAATTTGTTGAAAAAATGGAAAATGGTTATGAAACTTTAATGGCAGAAGGTGGAACAAATGTATCTGGAGGGCAAAAACAGAGATTGTCAATAGCAAGGGCAATTGCGAGAAATCCAGAAATTTATATTTTTGATGATAGCTTTTCTGCATTAGACTATAAAACAGATAGTGTTTTAAGAAGAGAACTAAAAAAATATACAAAAGATGCTACAACATTAATTGTTGCACAAAGAATTGGAACTATTATAAACAGTGATAAAATATTAGTTTTAGAAGATGGCAAATGTGTAGGACAGGGAACACATAAAGAGCTATTAAAAAATTGCGAAGTGTATAAACAAATTGCCTTATCACAATTATCAGAGGAGGAATTAGAAAATGAGTAATAATGATCAAACAAGAATGCCTCCAAGAATGGGTAGAATGGGAAGAGGCAGAAACTTTGAAAAACCTAAAAATTTTAAAAAAGCAATAAGAAGATTATTTAGTGAGCTTAAAAATTTTAAAGTATTAATTTTTATAGCATTACTTCTTGCATCTTTAGGTTCAGTTCTTTCAATTATTGCACCAGATAAATTATCAAATTTAACGGATGAAATTTCCAAAGGTCTTGTGGTAGTAAATTCAGCAGAACCTTTTATGAATATGGAAGAAATAAAGAAAATAGCAATATTTTTAGCAGGACTATATATTACAAGTGCACTTTTCACTTTTATACAATCTATTTTAATGGTAGATGTTGCTAATAAGTTTGCTAAAAGCTTGAGAAGTAGAATATCAAATAAAATTAATAAATTACCACTTTCATTTTTCGATAAAAATTCTACAGGTGATATTTTATCTAGAGTAACAAATGATGTAGATACAATAGCACAAAGTATGAACCAATCACTTGCAAGCTTAGTAAGTAGTGTAACACTATTTTTAGGAACAATAATAATGATGTTTCATACAAATTGGATTATGGCAATAACAGCTATTGTTGCTAGTTTAATAGGCTTTATATTTATGTTTTTAATTTTAGGTAAATCTCAAAAATATTTTATAGCAAGACAACGTGAACTTGGAAAATTAAATGGGCATATTGAAGAAATTTATTCAGGATTAAATATTGTAAAAGTGTATAATGGTAAAAAGCAATCAGATGAAAAATTTGATGAGCTAAACGAAAGTGTTTATAATGCAAATAGAAAAAGTCAATTTTTATCAGGACTTATGCCACCACTTATGAACTTTATAGGAAATTTTGGCTATGTTGCAGTATGTATTGTTGGTGCTTTACTTACAATGAACGACATAATTACATTTGGAGTTATTGTTGCATTTATTACTTATGTAAGATTATTTACATCACCACTTTCACAAATGGCACAAGCAATGACTGCACTTCAATCAACAGCTGCTGCATCTGAAAGAGTATTTGAATTTGTAGATGAAGAGGAAATGCCAAAAGAAGAAAATCTAACAAAGAAATTGAAAAAAGATGAAGTTAAAGGAAAAATAGAATTTGAAAATGTTGTTTTTCAATATGATAATAATGATAAACCAACAATTAAAAACTTTAGTGCAATAGCAAAGCCAGGACAAAAAGTTGCAATAGTTGGCCCAACAGGAGCAGGAAAAACAACAATGGTAAATCTTCTTATGAAGTTTTATAATATAAATTCTGGAGATATTAAAATAGATGGAATATCTACAAAAGAATTAACAAGAGAAAATGTTCATGATTTATTTACAATGGTATTGCAAGATACATGGCTATTTAATGGAACAATAAAAGAAAACATAATTTATAATCAAGAAGGAATAACAGATGAAGATGTAAAAAGAGTATGCAAAGCAGTTGGAGTAGAGCATTTTATAAAAACATTACCAAATACTTATGACTATGTTTTAAAAGATAATGATAGTATATCTTCAGGGCAAAAGCAATTACTTACAATAGCAAGAGCGATGTTACAAAAAACGCCTTTTCTAATATTAGATGAAGCAACTTCAAATGTAGATACAAGAACAGAAGAAATGGTACAAGAAGCAATGGATAAATTAGCAGAAGGCAAAACATCATTTATTATAGCGCACAGACTTTCAACTATTAGAAATGCAGATTTAATTTTAGTAGTTAATGATGGAAACATTATTGAACAAGGCAATCATGATGAACTTATGAACAAAAATGGATTTTATGCAGAATTATATCGTTCACAATTTGAAAAAGTGGGATAAAATATACTGAGAATATTGCAATATAATTTAAGAAAGTAATTGAAAGAAGGTTGTATTATGAAAGAAATTGATGAAGATAATTTTTCAAGTGAAATATTTGATAAAACAGAAGATTCAATTTATAAAGTTTTAGAAAAATTTAGCAAATTACAAAATGTAGATCAGTCGATAACATATATTTACATCAAAGCATATTATCTTTATTGCACCAAAATATATTTGGAGCAGAAAAATATAAGTATAGATTTTAATAATATTTATTCAAAATATAGAATTTATTTAGGTATATATTATAAGAGTAATAATGCACAAATAACTCAGGAATTATTAGATGAATTACTTGGTGCTTTTGATAAATCTTTTGAACTAATTGAATCATTAGGATTTAAAGATATAGAAGATGGCTATGAGTATAGGCATTTTACTGTTAGTGCATTTGAAATATTGAGAAAAATACTTGAAAGAAAATCAAAATCAGAAATAAGAACAGACATTTTTGATTCAGAAATAACTGTATTGGTAAATGAATTTGAAGAATTAAAAAATTATATTCAAAATTAGAAATTTTATATGTTCAAAGCAAGCAATTATTTACAATTGCTTGTTTTTTTGTTATACTTTTATCAAATATATAAGAACAAAAAATGTATGAGAGAAAAGAATGAACATTTTAGTAGCTATTAATAATACATATATAAAGCAATTAAATATCTTATTAAATTCAATACAAAAATCTAATATAGATGAAAAATTTGATATATATGTTTTAAATGGGAATTTAACAAAAAAGCAAATTAAAGAAATAAATAAAGGATTAAATTCAGAAAACTTTTGTGTGCATGATATAAAAATTGATGAAGAGAAAATAGGTGATTTGCCAGTGCACGAAGCAAGATATCCATTAGAAATTTATTTTAGAATTTTTGCAGTAAAATATTTGCCTCAAAATATAGATAGAATTTTATATTTAGATGCAGATACTTTAGTTATAAATAGATTAAACGAATTATATGATATGGACTTTGAAGGAAACTATTTTATTGCAACAACACATGTTAAGAAAATTTTGCACAAGTTTAATGAAATAAGACTTGGAATAGATAAAAATGAGCCATATATAAATACAGGCGTTCTTTTAATGAATTTAAAAGAATTAAGAAAAACAAAAACAGAAGAAAAGATAAAAGAGTTTTTAAGTAAAAACGAAAAAAAATTAATATTACCAGATCAAGACATAATTAGTGTAATTTATGGAAATAAAATAAAAATAGTAAGTGATTTAAAATATAATTTAGGAGATAGAAATTTAAATTATTATAATTTAAATAATCCAAAATCCAAAATAGGAATTAAGTGGATTCGAAAAAATACAGTAATTATTCATTATTTTAGTAGAAATAAACCTTGGCATAAAGGATATGTTGGTAGACTAGGCTGTTTTTATAATAAACTTGTCGAAGAAATGGAAGCTCAAAGAAAACATAAAAAAGTTTTAATATTATCTTGTGGAACAGGCGGAGGGCATAATACAGCAGCAAAGGCTGTTCAGGAAGAATTGCTTTCAAGAAATATAAAAGCAGATTTTAAAGAATATTTAGAAATAATAAATCCTAGATTAAAAGATGGAATTAATAGTTTATATATAAAATCCACAAATAAAAACGGAAAAGTATTTAAAACTGCTTATAGTTTAGGAAAAATGTATGAAAAAACTAAATTAATATCACCAGTATATTTATTTAACAGTTTAAATAAAGAAAAATTATATGAATACATAAAGAAAAATAAATATAATTTTATTGTAACTACGCATTTATTTGCAGCTCAAGCATTAACAGCAATAAAAAAAGAACATCATATTCATTTTATGCAAATTGCAACAGATTATGTAAGTATACCTTTTTGGAAAGAAACAAATCCAGATTATTTCATTATTCCAAGTAAAGAATTAGAAGAAGATTTCATAAAAAAAGGAATGAAAAAGCAAAAACTAATACCACTTGGAATACCAGTAATGAAACAGTTTAGAAAAAAATATAATGAGCAAGAAATAAAAAAAGAGCTAAAATTAGATATTAATAAAAAATATGTATTAATTTTAAATGGAAGTATGGGTTTTGGAAATGTAAAAGAAATTGCTCAAAAATTATTAGAAAATACTGAAAACATTACATTTATTATTTCATGTGGAAACAATAAAGAATTATTAAATATATTAAATAATGAGTATAAGAATAATGAAAGAATAATAGTACTTCCATATACTAATAACCTTGGAAAATATATGGTAAGTTCAGATGTAATACTTAGTAAACCAGGTGGACTAACAACAACAGAAATTGCAACAATGAGAAAACCACTAGTTCATATAATGCCAATACCAGGATGTGAAAATTACAATGCAAATTATTTTTCTAAAAAACAAATGTCTATAAAATGTGATAATATAGAGCAAGTAATAAATATTACAAAAGAATTAATGGAAAGCAAAATATTACAAGAAAATTTAATTAAAAATCAGGAAAAATATATAGATAAAAATACTTGTGAAAAAATAGCAGAGTTAGTAATAAAGCAATTAGATAGAGGTAATAAAGAGTGGAAAAATATTCCGAAGAAGAAAGTAACAAATTAGAACAAAATGAAGATGTAATTCACTTATGGGAACCATTAGAAGTGAATTTAGATTCAAATTACAAATATATTAATGATGGAAAAATATTTTCTTTTTTTTCTAATTTACTATATTATGGCTTAGCTTTTCCAGTTTTAACTGTGCTAAATAAAATAGTTTATGACCTAAAAATAGAAGGAAAAGAAAATATTAAAAATTTAAAAACAGGTGCAATAAGTATATCAAATCATGTTTTAATTTTAGATTGCAGTATGATAGGACTAGCTTTTGGATTAAAAAAAGTTTATTTTACTACAAGAGAAGGAAGCTTTAAAATTCCTTTTGTAAGAAAATTAATAAAACTTTTAAGAGCAGTTCCAATTCCTACAAAATTAAAAGATGAAGAATACTTTATAAAAGGAATAAATAAAGCCCTGCAAGATGGTAAAATAATACATTTTTATCCGGAAAAAGCATTATGGCCTTACTATGAAAAAATAAGAAATTTTAAAAATGGTGCATTTAATTTTGCAATAAAAAATGATGTTCCAGTTATTCCAATAGTAATTAAATTTAGAAATCCAAAAGGAATAAGAAAATTCTTTAAAAAAAAGAAAGATGTTACATTAAAAATATTAGAGCCAATAAAATTTGAAGTAAAAGATAATAAAAAAGAAAGTATAGAAAATTTAAAAAATCAAGTATTTAAGATTATGCAAGATAATATATAAATAAAAATATATAAAAAATAGTTAAAAGATTATCAACTGTAAGAAAAAATTACTGTTAAACTTTTAGTTTAATATAGCTTTTTTCTTAGTTGATAATCTTTTTTTATTATATATATTGACAAACTGTTATAACTGTTATACTATATATATAACAGTTATGGAAAAGGAGAAAAAATAGTGGATATTATTATAAGTAATAGCAGTAATCAGCCTATATTTGAACAAATTAAACAAGAAATAAAAAAAGCAATAGCAACAGATGTTTTAAAAGAAAATGAAATGTTACCTTCAATAAGAAATTTAGCACAAGATTTAAGAATTAGTGTTATGACTGTTAAAAAAGCTTATGATGAATTAGAAAAAGAAGGCTTTATTAAAACAGTTCAAGGAAAAGGAAGTATTGTATCTGCCAAGAACATGGAACTTTTAAGAGAAGAACAAATGAAGGAAATTGAAAAATATATTGATAAAATAATTTTAATATCTAAATCATCTAATATAACTAAAAAAGAAATATTAGATACTTTTGAATTTTTATATGGGGAGGATAAATAAATGGAAAATATATTAGAAGTTAAAAATTTATGCAAAAAGTATGATGACTTTGAACTTAAAAATATAAACATAGAATTACCAAAAGGTGTAATTATGGGATTTATTGGTGAAAATGGAGCAGGAAAAACAACAACAATAAAATCTATTTTAAATAGCACCAAAATAAATTCTGGAAGTATCAAAATATTTGGAATGGAACTAGACAAAAATGAAAAGAAAATAAAAGAAGATATTGGTGTTGTTCTAGATGATAGCTTTTTATCTGAATATTTAACTCCAAATGATGTAAATAAAGTAATGAAAAACATTTATAAAAATTGGGATGAAAATTTATATTTTAAATATATTGAAGAATTTAAATTACCAAAAGACAAAATCTCAAAAGATTTTTCTAATGGTATGAAAATGAAACTTAAAATAGCAACAGCAATTTCTCATAAACCTAAATTATTGTTGTTAGATGAGCCAACATCTGGACTAGATCCAGTTGCAAGAAATGACATTTTAGATATTTTTCAAGATTTTATAAAAGATGGAGAAAGTTCTGTTTTAGTATCTACTCATATAACATCAGATTTAGAGCATATTGCAGATTATATTACATTTATAAATAACGGAGAAATACTACTATCAAAAACAAGAGATGAATTATTAGAGCAATATGGAATTGTAAAATGTTCAAAAGAAGAATTTGAGAAAATAGATAAAAGCGATTACATTAAATGTAGAAAAAACAAATATGATATTGAATTACTAGTTCAAAATAAATTTGATTTTAAAAAGAAATATAATTCTCAAGTTGTAGATAAACCTACACTTGAAGAAATAATGGTTATTTATATTAAGGGGGAAAAATAGTATGAATGTTATAAAAGGATTAATAATAAAAGATTTATTTGAATTAAAAAGCTATAAAAAATTTATAATTATATTTGTAATAATTTGTGCTATTTCAGCATTCTCAAGATCTAATCCATCGGAAACTATTAGCCTTTTTACAGTAATGACAACAATAGGATTTGGAATGTTTAGCTTAGCAACTTTTAGCTATGATGAAATATCAAAATCAGATAAATACATTACCACGTTTCCACTAACAAGAAAACAAATTGTTTTAGCTAGATACATATTAGTAATATGTGCAACAATTTTAGGAAGTATAATAGGATTTATTTTTGGATTAATAGTAAGTTTAGCAATAAATCATACAGTTCCTAATATGTATGAAGAGCTTTGTATAGTTATGGGAGGAATTTTTGGAATAGCTTTTATAGAGGCAGTACAAATTCCAAGTATTTATAAATTTGGCTCAGAAAAAGGAAGAATGGTTTTATTCTTTGCAATTTTAGCAATTGCAATTTTTGGAGCACTATTATTTTATATAGGAAAAATTATTAATATAAATATATCATTAGAAACAATAAATTATATAATTGAACACTATTTTTTAGTAATTCTAGCACTTATTATAGCAATAATGTATTATATTTCATATAAAATATCAGTTAAAATATATAATAAAAAAGAAGTTTAAAATTAAAAGGAAAATAAAAAATGATAATAAATACAGGTATGAGAACTGATATACCAGCATTTTATTCTAAATGGTTATTAAACAGAATAAAAGAAGGCTATGTATATGTTAGAAATCCATATTATAAACATCAAGTAACTAAATATAGTTTAAATCCGAATGTTGTTGATTGTTTATCATTTTGCACTAAAAATCCACATCCATTGATTTCTCATTTATCAGAATTAGATAAATTCAAACAGTTTTGGTTTGTGACCATAACACCTTATGGAAAAGATATTGAACCAAATGTGCCAGATAAAAAACAAGTAATTAGTGATTTTAAAAAGTTATCAGAACATTGCGGAAAAAATGCAGTAGCTATTCGATATGATCCAATATTTATAAATGAAAAATTTGATTTAAATATGCATGTTAGATGCTTTGAAAAATTATTAAGTGAACTTAAAGGTTTCACAGAAGATTGTACTATTAGTTTTCTAGATATGTATGAAAAAGTAAAGAGAAATGCACCTGATTTAAGACCGCTAACAGAAAAAGAGCAGATAGAAATAGCAAAAGCATTTTCTAAAATAGGAAAACAAAATAACATTACAATACATTCTTGCTGTGAAAAAGAATCTTTAAAAGATTATGGCTTAGATATATCTGGTTGCATGAGCAAAGAAATAATTGAAAAAGCAATAAAAAATAAATTAAATGCACCAAAAAATAATAGTAAAAGAAATGGATGTAATTGCTTATTAGGAAATGATATAGGTATGTATAATACTTGTATGCATCTATGTAAATATTGTTATGCAAATGCGAATTCAGGGTTAGTAAAAGAAAATATAAAAAAACATAATCCTAATTCTCCATTTTTAATTGGAGAATTAGAAGCAGAAGACAAAATAACAGAAGCAAAACAAAAGAGTTGGATTAATATAAATAATCAAATTACTTTTCTAACTAATTAAAAATATTTGCAAAGCTAATCGTTGTTTTCCTCACTCAACGATTAGTATGTTTACTTTATTTGTGTCTAGTTAAATAAAATAGAAATTCGCTATTTGTGGGGTGTTAATTTTTATACGTTTTTGCTATTCTTGAAGCGAAAGGAGAAAAAATTATGGATATTGTTAAAATTGGAAAATTTATCGCTGAAAAAAGAAAAGAAAAAAAATTAACACAAGAGCAACTTGCAGAAAAGATAGGAGTAACATCAAAAACAATTTCGAGATGGGAAAATGGAAATTATATGCCAGATATTTCTTTACTTAAACCTTTAAGCGAAGAATTAGGTATAACATTAAATGATTTGATTAGTGGAGAAAAAGTAGATAAAGAGCATTATCAAGAAAAGTTAGAAGAAAATATTATTAGTACAATAGATTATACAAACAAAAAAGTGTATGAGAAAAATAAAATAATAGCAGAAATTTTATTGATATTTGGAATTGGACTTACTTTTACAGCATTTACTATATTTCCATCAGAAAGTAGTTGGGGATCAATTTATTCTATATTTGGACTAATTATTTCTTTAATAGGTTTTTCTAAACTTAATAAGAAAAAATCATATATAAAAAGATTATTTTTAAATTTAGGATATTTTGTGTTAGGACTAATAATATTATTAGGAATAGACTATGCAAATGTAAAATTAAATAATATAGCACCAAGATTTTCTTACTTAATAACAACGAGTGAAAATATGATTGTTTATAAAGCACCATTTTGTAATGTTTATAGAATAAATAGAAACACAAAAAATGAATATTATATAGTTGATACTAAAAAAATTTATACAGAAGAAACTGTACCTGTATCTCCATTTGACAGAGATGAGGCAGGAATTGACAATATTATAAAATTCAAAAATCAATATATAGGAAATAATAGTAATGACAGCCATTTAATAGACAGTTTGCCACTTTCAGAGTATGGATATGTTTTTGAAATAGATTCAGAAAATTTAGGATTAACTATTGATTATTATATTACAGACTGGTATATAAATGAAAATCAATATTTAGAAAAATGTTTATTATATAATACTGTATCTATATTTTCTTTGATTGATAATGTTCAAGACATTAATTTTAATTTTAGTGGTAATTCATACAAAGTAAATAGAAAGCAAATTGAAAATTTGTATCCTAATTATAATGATATAGTAAGCAATGGGATAGATAAAGATAATTTTAACAAGTATTTAGAAAATAAAATGAATGATAATGAATTTATAAAAAGCATTTTTAATAAAATATTTGTTAATTAAATTACGATTTGTGCGAATAATTTGTAAAAAACTCTTACAAAAAATTTAAAGGTATGTTATAATTTTATTCGTTGAGTAAAAAACATTAAGCCAATTTTATCAATGAGTAGCAATAAGCGTAAGTCCAATTGATTAAGGACTTATGCTTTTTTGTGCTCAAAAATAAAGGAGGTTTTTATGGAAAAAATTGATTTCGAAAATGACAAAATTTCTAAACTTATTAAGAAATTTGCAATACCATGCGTTATTAGTATGATAGTTGCAGCACTTTATAACATTGTTGATCAAATATTTATAGGATGGAGCAAAGCTGGAGCATTTGGTAATGCTGCAACTAATATTGTATATCCATTTACTGTTATAGCACTTGCTTTTGCTCTATTAGTAGGTGATGGAGCTGCAGCATTATTTAATTTATCTTTAGGAGCGAAAAATAAAGAAAAAGCAGATAAATCTATTGGAAACGGATTAATACTTTTAATAATTATATCAGTTATTTTAACCATTTTAGGACTTGTTTTTAACAAACAGATATTAAGAATATTTGGAGGAAATCCAGATGAAGTACAATGCTATCAATATGCTAAAGATTATTTAAGAATTATTTGTTATGGACTACCTTTTTATATTATTGGTCAAGGATTAAATGCATCTATAAGAAGTGATGGTAGTCCGAAATATGCTATGTTTGCAACAGTTATTGGAGCAATCTCTAATATTATTCTAGATCCAATATTTATATTTGTTTTTAATATGAGTGTTAAAGGAGCTGCCATAGCTACTATTATTGGTCAAATACTAACTTTTATAGTAAGTCTATTATATTTAAAAAAATCTAAATCTTTTAAGATAAATAAAGAGTCACTTAAATTAAACAAGGAAATATGTAAAAAGTCAATATCTTTAGGCCTTGCTTCATTAATTACTCAACTTGCTATTGTAATTATAATTGCGGTTGCAAATAATTTAGTGGGAAAATATGGATACACGACAGTAGCATCAACTGGTGTAGCTTATGGAGCAGTAACACCACTTGCGGTTATTGGAATATGCATGAAAGTGTTTGGTATTGTTGTATCAGTAGTTATAGGAGTATCTTTAGGTGGTATGCCTATTATTGGCTATAACATGGGAGCTAAAAATATACAAAGAGTTAAAGAAACAATTAAATATATTTTAATAACAAATTTTATAATTGGTTGTATTGCATTTATAATATTTGAATTATATCCAACATTTATTATTAATATTTTTGGAAATGATAATTCTTTTGAATATCTAGAATATGCTAAATATTGTTTAAGAATTTTCTTGGGTGGAATAATATTAACTTGTATGACTAAGTCATTATCAATTTTATTACAATCAATGGGATCTAGTTTAAAATCTACTTTACTTGCCCTTGCAAGAGATGTTATATTTTTCGTTCCAGCAATTATAATAATTGCAACATTAAGTCATAGTGTTGTAACAATGTTATGGAGTGCCATAATTGCAGATGTTTTATCATTTGTTTTAGGAATTTTATTATTAAAAAGTGAATTAAAAAATAAGTAATACAAATTACAAATTGTATTACTTAAAATTAATTTGACAAAATAAATAAATGACTATATAATAGTTATAGGAAATGACAAATCCACAAACGTGGTTTTGCCGAATAGAGTTAACTCACATCTAAATCGTCAAATTTACAGATGTGAGTTTTTTTATTTATGTAGTTGCTTGTTAACCCAGTTCTTATATAGAACTGTAGCTAAGGCAACGTTTAATGTTAAAGAAAACATTAAAGATATTATCCAAAATAGTATAACTTTAACCATAAACATCACCACCTCTCCCACGAAGAATCGTAAAAATTGGTGGCAAAACCACATCTGCTTTTTGTCATTTCCTGTGGAGGGGATTATAAATCAAAGATAAATAAAAATCAAGCAAACAAAATAAATTTTTTGATTATTTTAAAAAATTGATAATTATAATTTTTTATGATATAAAATCGATTAGATAAATAGTAAAATTTGTAGGAGATAACCAAATGACTATTGAAGAAGAATTATTCAAAAAAACAAGAGTTGATTTTGAAAAAATAATTGAATATGGATTTAAAAAAGAAAATTCTTCATATAAGTATTCTAAAAATATTATGAATAATACTTTTAGAATAGATGTTGAAATAGATAATAGCGGAAAAGTTAAAGGAAAAGTTTACGATTTATCTTTTGAGGATGAATATACAAATTTTCGTATAGAAGATAGTGTAGGTTCTTTTGTAGGACAAGTTAGAGCAGAATTTAATGATTTATTAAGTGATATTAAAAATAATTGCTTCATTAAAGAATCTTTTATATATGAGCAGTCTAATAGAATAGCAAAGGCAATAAAAGAAATGTATGGAGATGAGCCACAGTTTGAATGGGAAAAGTTTCCAGGATATGCTACTTTTAGAAATAAAGATAGTAAAAAATGGTATGCTATAATAATGAATATTGACAAAAGTAAAATAGATAAAAATTCTACTGGAGAAATAGAAATAATTGATATAAAATTAGATTCAAAAGAAATAGAAGATTTATTAAAACAAGATGGATTTTATCCTGCATATCACATGAATAAAAAAAGCTGGATTACAATTATATTAAACAATACTGTATCAGATGAAAAGATATTGAAGTTAATTAAAGAAAGCTATTCATATACAGTAACAAATAAAAATAATGCTAAAAATGAATGGATAGTGCCTGCAAATCCTACATATTTTGATATAGATAAAGCTCTAGAAAAAAGTAATACAATAACATGGAAGCAAAGCACAGATATTAAGGTAAATGATATTGTTTATTTATATGTTGCAAGTCCTTATTCATCAATTATGTATAAATTTAGAGTAGTAGATGTAAATATTCCATATGAATATAAAGATAGAAATATGAGAATACAAAAAGTTATGAAAATAGATTTAATAAAAAGATATGAAAAAGGAAAATTATCATTAGAAAAATTAAAAGAATTTGGAATAAATGCAGTTAGAGGGCCAAGATATATGTCAATAGATTTAAGTAATTATATAAATAAAATGTAAAGGGGGAATGTTTATGTGTACTGCTGTAACTTATAGTACAAACGATCATTATTTTGGGAGAAATTTGGATTTAGAATATTCATATAAAGAAACTGTTACTATAACTCCTAGAAATTATGAATTTAATTTTAGAAAAGTAGAGCCAATCAAGAACCATTATGCGATTATTGGAATGGCTTATGTTGCAAATGATTATCCACTTTATTATGATGCAATAAATGAAAAAGGTTTAGGAATGGCTGGACTTAATTTTCCAGGAAATGCTGATTATAAGGAAATAGAAGAAGGAAAGAATAATGTTGCACCTTTCGAATTTATTCCTTATATATTGTCACAATGTTCAAACATTGAAGAGGCAAAAAATTTATTACAAAATATGAATATCGCTAAAATTAATTTTAGTGAAGAATTACCAGCTTCACCTTTACATTGGATAATTGCAGATAAGGAAAAATCAATAACAGTAGAGAGTGTAAAAAGCGGATTAAAAGTATATGATAATCCTGTTGGTGTTCTTACAAATAATCCAACTTTTGATATTCATCTATTTAATTTAAATAATTATATGAGTTTATCAACAGAGCAACCAGAAAATAACTTTTCAAAAGATTTAAATTTAGAAACTTATAGTCGTGGAATGGGCGGAATGGGATTACCAGGAGACTTATCTTCTGCATCAAGATTTGTAAAAGCAACTTTTACTAAAATGAATTCAAAATCAGGTTCTTCAGAATCAGAAAGTATTAGTCAATTTTTTCATATACTAGAATCTGTATATCAACAAAGAGGATTAGTTCACATGGGAAAAGGACAATATGAAATAACAATATATAGTTCATGTTGTAATATGGACAAAGGAATATATTATTATTTAACTTATGAAAATAGTCAAATTACAGGAATTGATATGTATAAAGAAAATTTAGATGGTAATAATTTAATAAGTTATGATTTAATTAAAGGACAACAAATTTTTATGCAAAACTAAAATTTATGTTAAAAAATAGGAGGAAAAAATTATGAGAAAAAATATTAAAGTAACAGAGGCAATATTTCCAATGCCAGTTTTAATGGTAGCAACTTATAATGAAGATGGAAGTGTTGATGTCATGAATGCTGCTTGGGGTACAATGCTAGATAGAGATTATGTAATACTTAATTTAACAGAAACACATAAAACAGTAAAAAATATTAAAAAAAGAAAAGCATTTACAGTTAGCATTGCAGATAGTAAGCATGTTGTAGAAGCAGATTATTTTGGAATAGCATCTGGAAATAATACTCCAAACAAATTTGAAAATAGCAAATTAACAGCTACAAAATCTGAAAATGTAGATGCACCAATTATAGATGAATTTCCAATCTGCATGGAATGTGAATTTATAGAATACCAAGATGATAAATATGGCTGTGGAGTAGTTGGTAAAATAGTAAATGTAAATGCTGATGAATCAGTAATGAATGGAGATAATGTTGATATTAATTTAGTAAATGCCATAGCATTTGACCCATATACACATGGATATTATAAAGTTACAGAAAGAGTTGGAGAAGCTTTTAAAGATGGATTACAACTAAAAAAATAATATTTGTTTTAAATGGAGAAATATAATATGAGAAAATTGAATTTAGTAGTAGTATTTAATAAAGATTTAGATAAAGCACTTTTCTGTATTAGAGCAAAAGAGCCGTATAAAGGATTATATAACTTTGTTGGTGGGCGAGTAGAAGAAGGCGAAACAAATGATGAAGGAGCATATAGAGAACTATTTGAAGAAACAGGAATATCTAATAAAGATATAGAATTAGATCATTTTATGGATTTAAATTATTTTAAATATGAAAATAATTTACAAGTTTATTATGGAATTTTAAAACATGAAGTAGAATTAGTGGAAGAAAAAAATAAATTAGAATGGGTAACTATAAATGATAAATTATTAGACAATTCTAAATTTGCTGGGAACTATAATATTCCTCATATTATAAGACAAATAAAAGTTTATTTGAAAAATGGTACTGGAATTGATAAATATTAAAAAATCTAGAAAAAATATGAACAAACCTTAATTAAAGTATTATACTATTACCCATCCTACATAGGATAAACCCTTTAGGAGAGGGGGGTGGGTTACTTTGACTGGTTACATGTTGATATGGATTCTTCTTCAAAAAAATTGAAAAATTAAATGAAGAATTGAAGAAATATCAAAAAAACAGTGAAGATTAAAAAACTATATAAATAGTTTCAGGACAGTTTCTCCCTGTCCTGTTTTTTAAAATAAAAAAAGATATGTGTTCTCCTCACATATCTTGGTGCGTTATTGTCTGGTTACACTAAACAATTTCGCTTAAGCTAATACTATTATAACATCGTTTATATAGTATGTCAAATAAAGTTTGATAATTTTTGTATAAGTGTCAATGATAAATTTGTGAATAAATAAAAATATAATACATAAAATAAAATGTATAATATTTAGCAATATAAATACAATATATTGACAATATATTTACAATGTATTATAATAATTATAGAGAGGTGATATTTATGGCACAAACATTAATAAATTTTAGAATAGATGAAAATACCAAAAAGCAACTTGAAGAAATTTGTAATGAATTAGGTATTACAATGTCAACAGCATTTAATATGTTTGTTAAAAAAGTAATAAGGGAAAAAAGAATACCATTTGAAGTTTCTATTGATCCATTTTATTCTGAAGCAAATATAACGGCTATCAACGAATCAATAAAACAATTAAAAGAAGGAAAAGTAATTACAAAAACTATAGATGAATTAGAGGCGATGGCTGATGACAAATAATATATCTTTTACAACAAAGGCATGGGAGGAATACTGTTATTGGCAAACACAAGATAAAAAGATATTAAAAAGAATAAATGCATTATTAATTGATATACAACGAAACAATTTTACTGGAATTGGAAAACCTGAACCATTAAAATCTAATTTAAGTGGATTTTGGAGCAGAAGAATAGACGAAGTTAATAGATTAGTTTATAGAATAAACAATAATCAAATTGAAATAATACAATGCAAAGGACATTATTATTAAAAGCAAGTGATTACCTTGAAAATCACTTGCTTTTGTATTATAATGCTTTCACAATAAAAAATGTTCTTTCATTATAAATTTTAAATAAATTTTGAAAGGAAAATTTTATGAAAAAGGTTTTAAAAATTTTTACAATAATTATATTACTTGCTGTATTAATTATATTTATAAAATTGAATTTTAAACAAAAAGAAAATTCCTATGTAGTAAGCAATACAAAAATTCAAGAACAAAATAAAATAGAAACAAATAAAGTACAAACAAATACAATTAAAGATAAAAATAATGAAATAGGAGATAAAACTAACGAAATGATAAATAAAATAAAACTAGAAGTAAATGGAAAAGAGCTTACAGTAAATTTAGAAGATAATTCTTCTTCAAAAGCTCTTGTAGAAAAATTAAAAGAAAATGATATAGTAATTAAAGCTCATGACTATGGCGATTTTGAAAAAGTTGGAAGTTTGGATTTTTCTCTTCCAACAAATGACACAAAAATAACCACAGAGCCAGGAGATTTAATACTATATCAAGGAAATCAAATAACTCTATATTATGATACAAATACTTGGAACTTTACTAAACTCGGTAAAGTAGAAGGTTTATCTAAAAAAGAATTAAAAGAGCTTTTAGGAGATTCAGATGTAACAATAACTCTTTCTCTATTTAATTAGTTTATATATTAGGAACATATAAAAGAGTAATTTTTTTGCCATCAACTTTTATAAAATTTTCTTCTTTTAAACTCTTTAGCTCTCTAAACATAGCAGATCTATTTACTGCAAGATAATCTGCCAAATTTTTTAAATTGCTAGATAAATAAATTTTTTGAGAACGATTTTTTCTATATTCATTTTCAAAAAAAGCTAATAGTTTATCACGAATACTTTTTTTAGTAAGTATTTGAATTCTATCATTATTTTCTTTAAAACGTGAGTTTATTATTAAAAATAAATTGAAAATGAATTTATTAAAATATGATGAGTCAATATTATTTATATTTATTAACTTATTGTAGTCGATAACTATTATTTTACAAGGCTCAAGAGCTTTTATTTGACATTCAGCATTATCAATACTAGATATATTTGTTCCAAAAACACTATTTTCAAAAAGATCTTCAACAAGAGTTTCTTCTCCCAAATAATTTATGTTCAAAATTTGGGCATGACCTTCTACTAAAATACAAACAATATTAGTTGCTTTTAATGTTGCAAGTATTTCTTCATTTTTATTATATTTATATATATGACTTTCTAATTTGTTCAGTAATTTAGCCTTCTGCAAGCTTGAAAGTCCTTCAAAAGGATTAATCATATTTCATCACCATTACAATTATATCACAAATTGATAAAAGTTGCAAATGCACCTTTTTACTTTTTAATATTATGATTATAATTTGATTAAATTAAAAAACAAAAATTTATAAACGAAAGGGAGAAAAGATGAAAATTGTTAAAAGAGACGGACATATTGTAGATTATGATCCAAGTAAAATCAAAATTGCTATTAAAAAAGCAAATGCAGAAGTAAAACCAAAAGAAAGAGCAACAGAAGAACAAATTAAAGAAATTATCCATTACATTGAAGACTTGGATAAAAAAAGAATATTAGTTGAAGATATTCAAGATATTATAGAAGAAAAATTAATGGAATTTGATAAATATCAATTAGCCAAAAAATACATTACTTATCGTTATACAAGAGAGCTAGTTAGAAAAGCAAATACAACTGACCAAACAATTAAAGAATTAATTGAAGGTGAAAATGAATATTGGAATAGCGAAAATTCTAATAAAAATGCACAAGTTGTTACAACACAAAGAGATTATTTAGCAGGAATAACAAGTACAGATATTACAAGAAGATTTTTACTTCCAAGTGAAATAGTAAAAGCACATGATGAAGGAATAATTCATTTCCACGATGCAGACTATTTTGCACAAAATGCATTACACAATTGTGAATTAATAAACTTAGATGATATGTTACAAAATGGAACAGTTATAAATGGTGTTATGATAGAAAAACCACACAGATTCATAACAGCAGCAACAATTGCAACACAAATTATTTTAGCAGTTACTTCATCTAGCTATGGAGGAGCAACAGTTTCTTTAACACATTTAGCACCTTTTGTTAGAAGCAGTTATGAAAAATATTATAAAAAATATGAATCAAGAAAACTTAAAAAAGAAGATTGTGAAAAGTTTGCTTGGGAAGACACTAAAAAAGAAGTTGCAGATGGTGTTCAAACATTTAATTATCAAGTAAATTCAATGACAAATACAAACGGACAAGCACCATTCTTAAGTGTATTTATGTATCTAAATGAAACAAAAGAATACAAAAAAGAACTTGCAATGATAATAGAAGAATTTTTAAGACAAAGAATTCTTGGATTTAAAAATAGAAAAGGTGTATACATTACACCAGCTTTCCCAAAATTATTATATGTTCTTGAAGAAGACACAGTTAATGAAGATGGAGAATATTATTATTTAACAAAACTTGCAGCAGAATGTACAGCTAAAAGATTAGTTCCAGATTATATTTCTGAAAAAGTAATGTTAGACTTAAAGAAAAATGAAAAAGGAGAAGGCGATTGTTATCCTTGCATGGGATGTAGAAGTTTCTTAACACCAGATAGAACAATGTCTTTAGGAAACATTGCTAATGCTAAAAATTATGAAGAAGGAAAAGGAAAATACTATGGAAGATTTAACCAAGGTGTTGTTACATTAAACTTACCAGATGTAGCTCTTTCTTCAGATAAAGATATGGATAAATTCTGGAAAATACTTGATGAAAGATTAGAATTATGTCATAAAGCATTACAAATAAGACATAAAAGATTAAGTACAGCTACAAGTGATGTTGCACCAATATTATGGCAAGATGGAGCTTTAGCAAGATTAAAACCAGGAGAAAGCATTCATGAACTATTACATCATGGATATTCTACAATATCTTTAGGATATGCAGGATTATATGAGTGTGTAAAATATATGACAGGACATTCTCATACAGATAATGGTGAAGGAAAAGAATTAGGACTAAAAATCATGCAAAAATTAAATGATGCATGTAAAGCATGGAAAAAAGAAGAAGATATAGACTATTCAGTATATGGAACACCAATAGAATCAACAACATATAAATTTGCTAGATGCTTAAAAGAACGTTTTGGAACAGTAGAAGGAGTTACAGATAAAAATTATATTACTAATTCATATCATGTTCCTGTATTTGAAGAAATCGATGCATTCACAAAACTTAAATTAGAAAGTGAATTCCAAAAATTAAGTCCAGGTGGAGCAATTTCATATATTGAAACACCAAACTTACAAAATAATATAGATGTAATTTTAGATGTTGTAAAATTCATTTATGATAATATAATGTATGCAGAATTAAATACAAAATCAGATTATTGTCAAAAATGTGGATACACAGGGGAAATTTTAATAGATGAAAATCTAGAATGGTATTGCCCAAACTGTGGTAATAGAGATCATAATACATTAAATGTAGCAAGAAGAACTTGTGGATATATAGGAACAAATTTCTGGAACAAAGGAAGAACTCAAGAAATAAAAGAGAGAGTATTACATATTGATAATAAGGTGGCAAGAGTAAGATGAAATATAATGTAATAAGAAAAATGGATATATCAAATGGACCTGGAATTAGAGTTTCAGTATTTATGCAAGGATGTGAATTTCATTGTAAAAATTGTTTTAATCCAGAAACATGGGATTTTGAAGATGGAAAAGATTTTACACAAGAATCAATTGATGAAGTAATGAAATTATGTGGTGAAAATCATATAAAAGGCTTATCAATCTTGGGTGGTGAACCAATGCATCCAAAAAATATTGAGGCAACAACAAAACTTGCAAAAGAATTTAAAGAAAAATATCCTAATAAAAACTTATGGGTTTGGTCTGGTTTTAAGTTTGATGAAGACTTAAAAGATAAAGAAGTTATGAAATATGTAGATGTGCTAGTAGATGGTAGATATGTAGATGATCTTCATGATCCAACTTTAAAGTGGAAAGGTTCTTCAAATCAAAGAGTTATAGATGTGCAAAGCAGTTTAAAAAATAACGAAGTTGTATTGATGAACTAAAGAAAATTAATCAATATGCAAAAATATGAGATTATATTTAAAATTAATCTCATATTTTTTATGCATTTTTTATGTTTTTTCTCATATGTTTTCCATATGCTTTTCTATATATTAGATATAAAAATGCAAAAATATAAAAATATGAAAAAAAAAAAAAATGCTTTATAAATTTGAAATATATGCATTTTTGTGATATTATAAATTTGTTGAAATTAGAATAAGGAGATTTATAATATGAAAATGGCATTAAAAAGAGGTTTTGTTGTAATAACAGGATTGCTTTTACAAATATTATTAACATTATTTATTTATTTATTTTTTGTAGAACATA
This sequence comes from uncultured Clostridia bacterium, assembly GCA_947627185.1. Lineage (GTDB taxonomy): Bacteria > Bacillota > Clostridia > TANB77 > CAG-508 > Scatovivens. Next base: position 73,712 of record CANQVF010000003.1, read on the forward strand.
TTGTTATAATAGATATTATTGTTGGAATTACAAGTATACTTCTTACTCTTGGATTTATAAGAAAAAGTAAAAATTATTCTTATACTTTGCCATTAATTATTATTCTTGTTTTATTTCCAATTGTTGGAGCATTACTTTATATAATTTTTCAAAGAAATAAAAGAGGAAGTAAAATATTAAAAAGCATTAAAAAAAGTGAAACTGAAAGTCAGAAATATTTAGTTCAAGATAAGAAAATAAAAAATGAATATAAAGATAATGGTAAAATTAGATATTTAAGTGATTTTACAGGCTATCCAGTTACTAAAAATAATGAAGTTACATACTATCCTATTGGAGAAAAAGCTTTTACTGCTATGCTAGATGATTTAAAAAAAGCAGAAAAATTTATATTTTTTGAGTATTTCATTGTAGCACATGGTAAAATGTGGGATTCCATTTTAGAAATATTAGAAGAAAAAGCATCACAAGGTGTTGATGTAAGAGTTATGTATGATGATATGGGATGTATTTCTACATTAAAAAATTCTTATCCAAAAGAACTTGAAAAAAAGGGAATAAAATGTGTTGTTTTTAATAAATTAAATCCGATTGCAGGTGTTTTTATGAACAACCGTGATCATAGAAAAATATTAGTTATAGATGGAAAAGTTGCTTTTTCTGGAGGAATAAATATAGCAGATGAATATATAAATGAAAATAAGAAATATGGGCATTGGAAAGATAATGCTATAAGAATTTCAGGTGATGCAGTTTGGAATTATACAGTTATGTTTTTAGGTATGTGGAATGCTTTTATAAAAGAAGATACAGATTTTAATAAGTTTAAGTATAAATTTAATAATAATATAAATTCTGGCTTTGTAATTCCTTATGCAGAAACACCATTAGATGAAGAAATAACAGGTGAAGATGTATATTTAAATATTATAAATCAAGCAAATAAATATGTTTATATTTTCACACCATATTTAATTATAGATACAGATATGATAAATGCATTAAGTTTAGCAGTAAAAAGAGGTGTTGATGTTAGAATTGTAATTCCAGGAATACCAGATAAAAAAATAGTTTACACACTGTCTGAATCTTATGTGGAACCATTAGTAAAATCAGGAGTTAAAATTTATAAATACACACCAGGATTTGTTCATAGTAAAGTTTTCATATCAGATGATAATATTGCAACTGTTGGTACAATAAATATGGATTATAGAAGTTTATATTTACATTTTGAATGTGGTTGTTATTTAGAAAATATAGAAGTTATAAAAGATATAAAAAAAGATTTAGTAGATACTATGAAAAAAAGTCATGAAATAACAAAAAAAGAGGCATCACCTAATTTCTTTAAATCTGTTTGGCAATCCTTATTAAGATTAGTTGCACCTTTAATGTAAAAAACTAATAAATATAATTTAAGCTCTTAGGATGTTTATATATAATTTTATTAGTGACTTGGTGTCGCAATCTTCTTTTTTTAAAAATAATAAAAAGGAAGATTGCTCCATTCGCCCTTCGCTTACGCTTCGGTTGGTCGCTTACGCGTCACATTATAAAATTATATATAAACATCTTAAGAGCTTGTTTAATATGGTTTGAGATTAATTAAAAAGTTTCTCAAACCAATTTTTCATATTAAAAAGTATTTCATCTAATGAATAATCACTTTCATTTCTAAAATATTTTAAAATTTCACCAGATATTCCATTTAAAAGAAAAGAAACATTGAGTTTAAGATATTCATCTGTGCAAGTATTTTTTAAAGCATCGTAAATTTTATTACAAGCAATTCTTGTTAATTTCTGCAAAAATAAAAGTGATTCATCAGCAGATAAGAGTAATTTATATGTTTTTTCATTATCTTTTAAACAAGATATGATATTTTCAAAATAATTTTCTATATCATTTTTGGAATATAATTTTAAATCATCACTACATAAAAGTTCAATAGTTTGCAACTGGTAATCGTGCGCAACTTCATAAATATCATCATAATGTGTGTAAAAAGTGCTTCTTGTTATATCTGCTCTTTTAACTAATTCTGTAACAGTTACTTTATCTAATTGTTTCTTTTCATTAATTAATTCTGCGAAAGCTTTTTTTATGCGATTTCTAGTTTTAATAGAAGAAGAATTTAGACATTTTACTTTCATAAATAAATCATTTCCTTTTTTAAAAATATATCAAATATTATAGCATACTATTTTCAAGAAATAAATACAATTTATTAAAAAGTGTCTAAATTTAGACATTTTTTGATAATTTATACTTCCTAAATGAAAATAATGAGAATATAATATACAGCGGATTTAAAAGAAAGGAAGGATTTACTTTGAGAAGAATTACTGATTTCATAATAAGTAAAAGGTATTTTATATTAGCATTATTTATAGTTCTTACAATAATTTGTGCTATATTATCTAATAAAGTAAAAATCAATCATGATATTTCTAAATATTTACCAGATACTTCAGAAACACGAATTGGTATGGATATTATGGAAGATGAGTTTTCAGGAACGGAAACTAGTACTTTAAATTTAATGTTTGAAAACTTGCAAGATGATGAAAAAGAAGATGTCAAGAACTATTTAGAAAATTTAACTGGAGTTAAAGAAATAGATTATGATAATAGCAACAAATACAATAAAGATAATTATACTTTATATGTTATAACAGTGGATGAAAAAGCAGATTCTCAAACAGCAACAGACATATATAATCAAATAATAGAAAAATATAATAATTATAATATTTATACAAGTGGTGATGTATCAGAAAATAATAAAACAGTATTACCGTTTTGGATTATAGCATTAGCTGTTGGATGTGCTTTAATAATTTTAATTATAATGTGTGAATCTTATGTAGAACCATTTTTATTTTTAACATCAATTTTAATGGCAGTACTCTTAAATAAAGGAACAAATATAATATTTGAAAATGTATCTCATATTACAGATTCAATAACAGCAATATTGCAAATGGCTTTATCAATGGATTATTCAATTATGCTAATGAATAGATATGACCAAGAAAAAGAAACGGAAAAAGATAATGTTAAAGCCATGAAAAATGCACTATATAAAGCATTTCAAACTATATCAAGTAGTTCTGTTACAACAATAGTAGGATTATTAGCATTAGTGTTCATGAGTTTTAAAATTGGAAAAGATTTAGGATTTGTTTTGGCAAAAGGAGTGCTATTTAGCTTAATTTGTATTTTCTTTGTGCTTCCAGCTTTAATATTAATATTTGATAAATGGATTACAAAAACAAAAAAGAAAAGTCCTAATATAAAATTAGACATTTTAGGTAGATTTAGCTATAAAATTAGATTTATCGCATTTCCATTATTTTTAATAATTTTTGCTACAAGTTTTATATTAAAGGGAAACTTAGGAATTGATTATACAGATTCAAAAGAAGATGAAATATCAAAAATATTTAGTGAAAATAACCAAATTGCAATTATATATAATAATGAAAATGAAGAAAAAATTTCTAAATATTTAAAAGAATTTGAGAAAGAAGAAAACGTAGAAGAAGTTTTAGGGTATGGTAACACAATTAATGAAAAATTACCTTATGATAAATTAAATGATAAACTTAAAGATTTAGGATCAGATGTTAATATTGAAGATTATTTATTAAAAATTTTATATTATGATTATTATAATAAAAATGAAAACAATGCAATGACATTTAGTGATTTTATAAATTTTATTGAAGAAGAAGCATATAAAAATGAAAAAACAAATGAGAAAATAGATGATGCAACTAAAAAAGATATAACTAGACTTAAAAATTTTGTTACTGAAAATTCTATAAATAGAAAAAGAACTTCATCAGAAATTGCAAATATATTGGAAATTGATGAAAGTAAAGTAAAGGATATTTTTATTTATTATCTTTCTAAAAATAATAATGTTCAGCTTAAATTAGATGAATTTGTAAATTTTATGAATAAGGATGTTTTAACTAATGAAGAATATTCTAAAAAAATTGATAATGAAAGTAGAAATAAATTAAATACTTTATCAAAATTTACTAATAAACAAACAGTTCAAAGCAAAATGTCAAGTAATCAAATGGCAGGATTATTTGGAATTGATGAAAATACGATGAATGAACTATATAAGTACTATATTTTAGTAAATGATATAGATATAAAATTAAGTATTTCTGAGTTTTCAAATTTTGTATTAAATAATGTTTTAAATGATAGTAATTATGCAAGTAGTTTTGATGAAGCAACAGTTCAAAATATAAAATTACTTTCAACTTTTAGTGACAAAAATGTTATTACTAAACAAATGAATAGTAAAGAATTATCTACATTATTTGGAATAGAAGATTCTAAAATAACTCAAATTTTATTGCTAAAATATACTAAGCAAACTGCAGATAGTAAGTATGGTATAAAAGAATTTATTGATAATTCAATAACATATGGAACACCTTATATGGATAGTACTCAACTTGCAACATTACAGGGATTATCGAAAACTATATCTCCAATTATTGAAAATAAGAATAATAAAATGCCATTAGATGAAAATGGTTTAGGTCAAATTTTTGCTAGTGTTAATCAAGATACATTAAATAGTTTATTTTCTTTTGTTAAAACATGCCAAGGAGAAGATGCTATGATGTCTCCTAAAGAGTTTGTAGATTTTGTATTAGAAAATATTCCATCTGAAGTTACTCGGTGGTTCTGATTCTGGTTTATTTAACCCTGAAGGTATGGGTGATGCTCTGAAAAAATTACAATTTTTACAAACAATAATGAGTGATAAAAAATTTACTTCTCAAGAAATGACAAATTTATTTCGAGAGATAACAGGTTCACAAGTTATTAGTTTAGAACAAATTAATCAGCTTTATGTTTTAATAGATTATGGAACAGGAAATACAAATAGTTGGATAGCTACACCACAAGAATTTGTAAAATTAATATTAGACAATAGTACGCTAGAAAATATACAAGCAAATATTGATGAAAATACAATTAATAAATTAAAGCTACTATCTACTATTATGGAAAATACTATAAATAATACAACATTTACTTATCAAGAAATTTCACAAGCTATTGGAATTGATAGTGAAAAAACAAAAAGTATATATACTTTATATGTTTCGCTTCAAAATAATACAAGTTTAACACCACAAGAATTTGTAAATTTTGTACTTGAGCATCAAAATGACAGTACACTTTCTGGAAGAATCTCAAGTAATACTATTTCAGATTTAAATTTATTAAAAACAGCAATAGATGGAATTTTAATTGATAAAAAATATAATTGTGAGGAATTATCCGCACTATTAAACATAAATAAAGATGATTTAAAGTTACTTTATGGTTTATATAGCTCAAAATATGTAAATTCAAATTTTACTATATCATTAAATGAATTTATTAATTTTTTACTAAAAGATGTAATTACAAATCCAGAATATTCAAGTAATTTTGATAGTGAACAAATAGCAAATTTGAATACAGTTAATGGCATTATGAAAAACAGCATAATTGGAACTAAATATACTTCAAATGAAATTTTTGGAATTCTTAGTAATTTATCAAACAAAGTAGAAAAAAATACGATAGAAATTCTTTATACTTATTATGGTAGTAGTAAAGAATATAATAATTCATGGGAACTTACAATAGAAGAATTTGTTAATTATTTAAATGAAGATATTTTGAAAGATGAACGTTTTACAGATTTTATTGATGATGATATGAGAAAAGATATTACAGATGCAAAAACAACTGTAGCTGATGCTAAAGAAATGCTTATAGGAAATAATTATTCAAGAGTGGTATTAAATACAAATTTTGTTCAAGAATCAAAAGAAACTTTTGAATTTGTTCAAAAAATAAAAGATTTATTAAGTAATAATTTAAATGATTTTTATATAATAGGAAATTCTCCAATGGCATATGAAATGAGTCAAACTTTTAATAATGAACTTAATTTCATGACTATTATAACAATGATATTTATATTTGTTGTAGTTGTAATTACTTTTAAATCAATAATTGTGCCAATAATATTAGTTTTAACAATACAATGTGCAGTTTATCTAACTATGGGAATATTATCATTTGTAGGAGAAGATGTTTACTTTATTTCAATCTTAATTGTTCAAAGCATTTTAATGGGTGCAACAATAGATTATGCTATTTTATATACATCATATTATTTGGAACATAGAAAGATAAAAGGAATAAAAGAATCAATAATAGATTCATACAATAAGTCGATACACACAATATTAACTTCAAGTTCAATACTTATTATAGTAACATTAATTATTGCAAATTTTGCATCAGCAATAGCAGCCAAAATATGTAAAACAATATCAGAAGGAACTTTATGTTCTACAATTTTGATTTTAACTCTATTACCAGCAGTACTGGCATTTTGGGATAGATTCATAGTTAAAGATAAAAAAAGATAAAAATATATTTAAGCTTTAATATTTTTATAATGATTTAAGCTCTTATGATGTTTATATATAATTTTATAATGTGATGCGTAAGCGATTAACCGAAGCGGAGCAAAGGGCGAATGTAGCAATCTTCCTTTCTATTTTATTAGAAAAAGGAGATTGCTTTCGCCAAGTCACTAATAAAATTATATATAAACATCATAAGAGTTTTTTTATTTATAAAATAAAATTATTAAAGAATTATAAGAAGATAGTTACTTAAATGTAACATAAAATTAATTGTAATAAAAAAACAGTAATAATATAATTAAATATATTATTAAGTATTAGGCAAAAGAAAAAAGTGGAGAAAAAGCAATTTTATGAAAATTAAAAAAATTTTAATAATAATTACATTAATCTTACTGTTATTTTGTCTTTGTTATGCATGTTTTATTATTAATATTAATAATAAAAATTTAATTACAAAAGACTTTGAAATAACTAGTTATATAGAAATTAAAAATAAAGTTAAATATGGAGTTGATATAACTGAAGAAGAATCGGGACATGTAAGTTTTAATGCTAGTGATTATCATTTGCCATCAAATTTATATGATTATCGAGATGATGTTCGTTTGAGAATATCATATTCACCAGAAAATTATAAAATATATGATTGTAAAGTTGTTAATTTTATGACAAATGAAATTATTAAAAATATATCGAAAAAAAATATAGAAAAATTATTTAACATTGAATATGAAAGAAATATTAATGAAAAAGATTGGACTGATATAATAAAGTTATCAGAATTAAAACAAAATGAAATATATAAATATACAGCTAATTCAAAAACTCAATTTCCAGAAATCAAAAATGATATTGGAGAAAATTGTATAATTTATTTAAAAGGAAAAGATGAAGATAGTTATGAAAAGAAAATAAATATGTTTAAAAATTGTTCTGGTGGTGCATTATCATTTTCACTTAATGAGTATAATTCAGGAGAATCATTTAATTTTATGTATAGAAAAATTGAAAATTCTGAGTTATTAAGAAGAGTTTCACAAGATGATATTATTTTTTTGAGTAAATTTAAAGATGGAGATAAATTAGAATATGAACTTGAAAATTATATTTACAATGATACTGAAACGGATATAAATGTTGATATAAAAAATGTTATTTTTGGAATGGAATACACAGATTCTGTTTTAATAGAAAAAGGTAAAATTTATGGATTTGACTGGATGATTAATTCTGCTATTATTAGATATTCAAATGATAATGATATAAATGATAATATAGATATTGATAGAGATGAAATGATTAATGATCAAAAAGAAAATATAATTATGAGTTATAATAATAACAATGAAATTATGGGTTTGCAAGATGAAAATACAATTATAAATACAAATATTACAACAAATAATAATTATAATAGTATATCAATAGTTTGCATTACATTAGGTTTTATTTTAATAACTATTGCTATAATATTAGTAGTAAAATCATATAAATTTAAAAATACAAATTAAAAAGGAAAAATAAAATGGAATTAATTAAAGTAGGAGAAAAAACATATTACATAAAAAATCCAACCAATATTGGAATTTATAAAGTAGATGAAGAAAATGTGTATTTAATAGATTCAGGAAATGATAAAGATGCAGGTAAAAAAATTTTAAAAATTGTTGATGAGCAAGGTTGGAAAGTTAAAGGAATAATAAATACACATTCTAATGCAGATCATATTGGTGGTAATAAAGTAATTCAAGATAGAACAAATTGTGAAATTTTAGCACATAATATTGAAAAATGTTTTACTAAAAATCCAATTTTAGAGTCATCTTTTCTTTATGGTGGATATCCTTTTAAAGATATAAGAAATAAATTTTTATTAGCAAAAGAATCTAATGTTAAAGAAATAGATAATAATCTTCCAGAAGAATTAGAATACATTAATTTAAAAGGCCATTTTTTTGATATGATAGGTATTAAAACTAGCGATAATGTGTATTTTCTAGCAGATTCTTTATTTAGCAAAGAAACAATTACTAAATATCATTTATTTTTTATATATGATGTAAGAGAATATTTAAATACTTTAGATTTTTTAAGTACTTTAAAAGGAAATTTTTATATACCTTCACATTGTGAGGCAACATGTGACATATACTCATTAATAGAAGTTAATAAAAATAAAGTATATGAAATTATTGAAAAAATTTATAATGCATGTAAAGAAGAAAAGAGTTTTGAAGAAATTTTAAAATACATATTTGATGAATATAATTTAGAAATGAATCCTAATCAATATGTTTTAATAGGAAGTACAATAAAATCATATTTATCTTATTTATTTGATGAAAATAAAATAAGTTATGAATTTAAAAATAATAAAATGATATGGAAACAGAGTAATTAAAATATATAATAAAATATTTAAAAATAAAGCTAAGAACTAATTGAAAAGTTCTTAGCTTTATGATATTATCGAAATGAAAATAAAGTTTTATACAAATAAATATTATTCAAAATAAATTTGGAAATAATAATTTTGAGAGGAGATTTGTATATGAAAAATTTAGTTGCTTATTTTTCAGCAAGTGGTATTACAAAAGAAGTTGCAAAAAAACTTGCAAATGTTGTAGAAGGAGATCTATATGAAATAGTTCCAGAGATTCCATATACAAAAGAAGATTTAAATTGGATGGATAAAAATAGTAGAAGTTCAATTGAAATGAGAGATCATTCATCTAGACCAGGAATTGATGGAGGATTAGGAAGTATTAATGAATATGATACTATTTATTTAGGATTTCCAATATGGTGGTATATTGCACCAACAATAGTAAATACTTTTTTAGAGAGTTATGATTTTTCAGGAAAAAAAATAATAGTATTTGCTACTTCTGGAAGTAGTGGACTTGGAAATACAATAGAAGAGTTAAAACCATCATGTTCAATTTCTACAAATTGGTTAGGCGGAGATAGATTGAAAAGTACAATTTCAGAAGAAGAACTTAAAGAATGGGCTAATAAATTTTAAAATAAAAAATTTTGAAAAAAAATAAAAAATAATTTTATTTTTTTATATAAAAATAAAAGAAAGGAAAAATTATGGAAAAATCAAAAGTTTATTTTTGCAAGGAGATAACTCCTGAAAACATTGTTAAAATGTATGAAATACTTGGAAGAAAGTTACCAGGAAAAGTAGCAGTTAAGTTACATTCTGGTGAACGTGGAAATCAAAACTATATTAGACCAGAAATGGTAAAGGCAATTGTTGAACATGTAAATGGAACAGTTGTTGAATGTAATACTGCTTATGATGGAGCAAGAAACACAACAGAAAAACACAAAAAATTAATGGAAGAACACGGTTGGACAAAATATTTTAATGTAGATATTTTAGATAGTGAAGGTGAAGATAAAGTTTTAGAAATTCCAAATGGAAAAGTAATTAAGAAAAATTATGTAGGTAAAAACATAGACAATTATGATTCAATGCTTGTACTTTCACATTTTAAAGGACATCCAATGGGTGGATATGGTGGAGCTCTAAAACAATTATCAATAGGTGTTGCTTCTGGAAAAGGAAAAAGATATATTCACTGCACAGGAGTAGAAAATGCAAGTTATGAAGATATGTTTAGAGCAGATCAAATAAAATTCTTAGAGGCAATGGCAGATGCAGCAAGTAGTGTTACTAAAAAATTTGGAGAAAATATTGCATATATAAATGTTATGTGTAATATGAGTGTTGATTGCGATTGTTGTAATGTTGCAGAAGACCCATGTATGAAAGATATTGGAATTTTAGCTTCTTTAGACCCAGTTGCAATAGACCAAGCTTGTATAGATTTAGTTAAAAATTCAAATGATCCAGGAAAAGAGCATTTCTTAGAAAGAGTCAATTCAAGACATGGAACTCATACAATAGATGCAGCAGCAGAATTGGGTATAGGTTCTAAAGAGTATGAATTAATAGATATAAATGAATAATTTATAATTTAAGAATTCTATAAAATGAAAAAGATATGATTTGAAGTTAAATTTTAGAATTATTGTTTCAATATCATATCTTTTTTTAGCAGTTATTTACATTTTATGTAAACTGTGATATAATATAGGTTAGTGTGTTAAAAATATATTAGATAAAATGAGGAGAGTATATGAAAAAGGAAGAAAAAGAATCAATAAAATCTGTATTAAAAAAGCTATATAAAATATTAACTAAAAAACAAAAAATTTCATTTTTAATAATTGTTTTAATAATGATAGTTTCAGCTGCATTAACACAAATAACACCAAAAGCAATTGGTTGGCTTACTGATGACATTTTAACACAAGAAAAAATAGCGTTTTTTAAAGTAATACCTTTTCTTATATTAATATTAATAGTTAATGTAACTAATGAAGTAATAAAAATAGTTAGAAGAGTTATGGTAGAAGACACTGCAACAAGAACAGAAAAAGAAGCAAGAGGAATGGTTATAAAATCATTACTTATGGCACCACTTTCATATTTTAGAGAAAATATGACTGGAAATATTCATGGAAGAATGAACAGATGCTTAGAGGGAACAGTAAAACTTGAAAAGTTATTATTTATGGATTTTGCTCCTGCAATTTTTAATAGTATTGCAGCAATTATAACAATATTTATAACTCTTCCATTCATTTTAGCACTTCCAATGATGCTTGTTATACCAATTGGAGTATTTATAGTATTTAAACAAATACATAGTCAAAAGGGTATAAGGGTAGAATTATTAGAAAGCAAATCTGAAATGGATGGTACAATAGTTGAATTAATAAATGGAATTGAAGTTATAAGAATTAGTGATAGTGTAAATTTTGAAACGAATAGATTTGATAATAAATCAGAATTCTTAAGATCAAAAGAGATGAAGCATCACAAAGCAATGGCAATGTATGATTGCTTAAAATTTATAAATCAAGCATTTTTTACAGTTTTAATAATTGGAATATCAACATATTTAGCAACAAAAAATATTATATCTGTTGGAGCAGTATTAACAGCTTATTTATGTTTTAATCAATTAATAAAACCTTTGGAAGAATTACACAGAATTTTTGATGAATTATCAGAGTGTACAGTTTTAGCTACTGATTTCTTTAAAATGGTAGAAATACCAAATGACTTTTCATATAGTGAAGTATCAAGTAAAAAAGAAAATATTAAAACAGATAGTATAGTAGATATTAAAGATCTAATGTTTTATTATAATGAGGATGAAGACAAAGTTATATTAGATAACTTTAATTTACAAATTGATAAAGGAATGTTTTTAGGAATAGCAGGACCTAGTGGATGTGGAAAGTCATCACTTATTAAAGCAATTTCTAAATTAGAAAAAGGACATGGAAGAATAATAGTAGATTCAAGAAATATAGATTCTTTAACTAGAAAAGATATTTCTGAACTTATTGCACTTGTTCCACAAAGTCCATTTTTAATAGCAGGAACAATTTATGAAAATATATGTTATGGATTAGATAGAGAAGTTAGTATTGAAGAGGTTGAAGATGCAGCAAAAAAAGCATATATATATGATTATATAGAAAGCTTGCCAGATAAGTTTGAATCATTAATTTCAGAAGGTGGAAATAATTTATCTGGTGGACAAAGACAAAGAATAGCAATAGCGAGAATTTTCTTAAGAAAACCAAAAATTTTAATTTTAGATGAAGCAACATCAGCATTAGATAATACTTCAGAAAAATATATTCAAACAGAAATAGAAAAATTACAAAAAGAAAATAATACAACAATTATTTCAATAGCACATAGACTAACCACTTTAAAAAATTGCGATAAAATAATAGTTTTAAACAAAGGTAAAATTGAAGAAAGTGGAAAATATGATGAATTAATTGAGAAAAATGGAATATTTAGTGATATGTATTATGGAAAACTAAAATAAAAAAAGGACTGTATAGTCCTTTTTTTATTTTAGTTAATTTTATTCATTTCCACCTGGTCCAACATATTCTGATGAGCCAAATCCTATTATTAAATAAGCAATTGTTGTAAATAATACTGCAACTATTGTCATTCCAATACCATGTCCAAATGATTTTGAAACTTTATAAGCTAGGTATATAGATAAAACTAAAGCTATTATATAACCAACTACAGGAATAGCTGCTAATAAATATGCTAATATTAACCAAGGTGTAATACCAGCTATTTTGAAAAGTGTTATTAAATTATAAATTGGTATAATTGATTTCCAACCTTTTTCTCCTGCTTTTGTAAAAAGTTTCCACATAGCAACTATTTGAAGAATTGCTACTATTATGAAAACAATAGAAATGATACCAAGATAATTCATTAGTGCATCTGCTGAAATAGAATCACTAGCTAAATTGTCATAATATACTGCATTCATTAATAAAATCCCCCTTTTAAATTATTAATAAAATATTAAATTTTATGATTATATTTTGTCATTTTTTGTAAAAAAAGTCAATGATTTGGTATGACTTTTTTGCATCAAAAAACGAATAATTTTAATATTTTTGTTATGACTATTAAATATAAAGTTGATTAATACTTTTTTTATATTTTTACTTGTCTTTTTGAAATAAATGTAATAAAATAAGTCTAAATTATCACAATTTGTAAAAAACTTTTAATATATATGTTTTAAATTTGACAAAATTTTCTTAAAAATTATGTTTAAATATGTATGTATTAAAGGTGAAGGAGTGGTTAAGGATGTTTCAAAATGTTGCAGATATACCAAATCAAAATGAAGAAGTAATTGAAAAAAATAATAAAATTTATTATAGATTAAAAGAAATATTTAAATATCAAAATATAATCATATATATTTTAACTTTTTTAATGTCTACATTATCAATTAAAGGTGAACTTATGCCTTTTGGACTTGCTATAATGGCTGCATGTGTTGGAGAAAGTGTGCCAATAGCATTTGTTTTTGTTTCAGCAATTTTAGGAACTTGCATTGGTGGTGGAACTGCAGGATTAATAAATTTTCTTGAAATTTCAGTAGTATATTTTATATTAGTTTTAATTTTTAGAGCTAAAGTAGCAGTTGAAGAAAGAAATGAATTTGTAAAAACAGGTGGAAAACTATTTACAGCTTGTTTTATTGTTTCTCTTGTAAAAAATTTTGTAGGAGTTTTTTTATTATATGATGTTTTTATGGGGGCAATTTCTTCTGAGATTGTATATGTTTTTTATAAAATATTTGTAAATGGACTAGCTTCAATAAAAGATTTAAATATAAAAAAAGCTTTTACGATAGAAGAACTAATTGCAACAGTTATTATAATTTCACTTGCAAGTTCTGCTTTTAATGATGTTAGTATTTTTTCATTAAATATTAGCAATATAATTATTATTTTTATGATAATGGTATTGGGTTGGAAAAATGGGATGTTGCTTGGAGGTGTTTCAGGAATATCAATTGGACTTGCTATTAGTTTTTTAGATGGTACAAGCTTTATTCAAATTTCTATGTTTGCAATATCAGGAATTTTGTCAGGTTTTTTAAATAAATTTGGTAAAATAGGTGTTATAATAGGCTTTTTATTAGGAAATGCAATTCTTACATATTGGGTAAGAGGTGCATCTACTATGATAATTTATTTTAGAGAAATATTCATTGCTTCTATTGGTTTATTGTTAGTACCAAATAGAATGAAAATAGAAATAGAAGAACTTTTTGGAAAGGAAAAATTACTTGATGATTCTGGAGATAGAAGGTTAGAGCAAAAAAATGAAGATATATCCAAAAAATTAAAAACTATTTCAGAAATGTTTAATGAATTAATGAAAAGCTCCGATAAAGAAGAAATTGCAAGCAGAGAAAATTTTATTCAAGATTTTTTAGACAATTTAGAAGAAGTTAAGTTAAATATTTTTTATGAAGAAATTTCTAATGAAGATACAGGTATTGCAAGAGATATTTGTGCTGTACTTTTAGAAAATGAAATTATAGTAGATAAAGATTTAATTGAAATTTTAAAAGAACATAATAATTATGTTATTATGAGAGATGAAAATATAAAGAATGATTTACAAGAAATAGTAAAAATAGCTAATAGAACCTTAAAAATTTATCAAATTAATAGAGCAAAAGAGCAAGAAAGAAAAAATACAATAAGTGCAATGAATGAAAACTTAAAAGGCGCTGTAAAAGTTATTGATAAATGTGCCGAAGAAGTTACTGAAAAAAAACAAGATAAATTTTATAAAAAAGAACAAGAATTATTTATTTTATTAAAAAATAAAAATATAAAAATTGAAAATTGTAAAATAAAGCAGTTAAAAAATAATAAATATATAGTGGAACTTAAATTAGATTATAATGATAATAGAGTTAAAGAAAAGGAAATAATTTCTAGTATAATAGATATTATCTCAAAAAGCATTGGAACAAAAGTTGCTTTTCAAAGAGATAGAATTGATGAAGAAAAGAAAGAATATTATCAAGTATATTCTAGTGAAGATAAATTTGTTATTCAAGTTGGAAATGTAAAAGTAACTAAAGATGATAGTGAAGTTTCTGGTGATTGTAGTTTACAAATAAAACTTGCTGATGGAAAATATTTATTAGCAATATCAGATGGAATGGGAAGTGGAGAAAAAGCCAGAGAATATAGTAAAATTACTTTAAGATTAATAAAGCAAATGTTATCTGCTGGTTTTGATAGTGAAGAATCTATTAAAATGATAAATTCTAGATTAAATTATTTAGGTGCATCTAAAAGATATTCTACATTGGATGTTTCTATATTAGACTTATATACAGGAAAAGCGGAAATTATAAAGAACGCAGCATGTAGTACTTACATAAAAAATAAAAAAAATATAAAAGAAATAAAATCAGAAAATTTACCATTAGGGATGCTTAATAGCATAGAATTAAAGTCACAGTCAGTAGAAATTGAAGATGGTGATATTTTAGTTATGTGCAGTGATGGTATTTTAGATTCAAAATCTGATGATGAGAAAGACTGGATACAAAGTTTTCTTAAAAATGTTACTACAAATAATGTTCAAAAAATAGCAGATTTAATTTTAGCAGAAGCAATAGATAACGGATATGGTGCTGTTCAAGATGATATGACTGTTATTGTAATTAAAATTATTAAAAGAAAATAAGTTTTTTATTTTTATAAAAATAAAGCAGACAATATAAATAATGCTCTTAGCAATTTATATTGTCTGCTTATTTAAATTAATTTAATTCTAAAAGAATTTTGCAAATATCAGCTGTTGAATTTGGCTTTGCAAGTTCTTTAGTTCTTTTTTTCATGTCTCTTAATTTTTCTCTATTTCGAGAAAGATATTTTAATGTTCTAGCAATACTGTCACCTTTTTTTATCCAGATTGCTGCACCATTATGAACTAAATATTCAGTATTTTGCTCTTCTTGACCTGGAATTGGATTTATAATAGCAATAGGCAAATTAGAAACTAAAGCTTCTGTTAAAGTAAGCCCTCCAGCTTTTGTAATTACTGCTACACAAGCATTCATAAGTTCGGGAACTTTATCAGTATATTCTAAAATTTTAACTCTAGAATCGGATTTTGTATTTTTTACAAGCTCTTGAAATTTTCTATTCATTTTTTTATTTTTTCCAGAAATTGCTACAACTTGTAATTCTTTAAATAACCTTATTAAAATTTTTAAAACTAAATATGTAGTATTCCTTCCAAGTCCAAATTCACCACCAGCAAAGAAAAGAATAGTTTCTTTTTCTGGAGATAAACCAAGATCTTTAATAATTGTATTTTTATCATATTTTTTTAAAAACCTATCAGATATAGGAATACCAGTTACAAATATTCTTTGGTCACTAATTCCTTTTCCAATCATATCTATTTTCATTTGCTCGTTTGCAACAAAGAAATAATCAATGTATTTATATGAAACTAACCATTGAGCATGGATATGATAATCTGTAAGAATTGTTGCTATTTTACAGTTAATTTTTCCTTTTTGTTTTAAAATAGCACACATCTGACTTGAAAATGGATGTGTAGATATAATTAAATCTGGTTTAAATTCTTTCAAAAGAGAATTTAATTTTAAAGCCATTAATCTATTTGTTGTATAACTTACATAAGAAAGAGCACCATTTTGAGAATTATTATAAACATGTTTCCACGCCCAAGGAGCTTTTTTAGCAAGTTCTTTATATGCTTCTGTTGAAACTTTATTTATATATTTATTTATATATTCAATACAGTCTACTATTTTTGTTTCGACTTCATTTTTATAATTTTCTTTTAAATAATTATCAATGGTTTTTGCTGCTGAAAGATGACCACCACCATAAGAACCATAAAAAATTAGTATTTTTTTCATAAAATAAGATTTTCCTTTCAAATTCATTGAAATTATATCATAACTAAATAAAAAAAACAATTTTAAGTTTTAATAATTCATATTTTATTAATAATTTAAGTTATTAGATATGTTAGTTTTATAATGTGATATATAGAATGGAAAAGTTTTTATTATTATATTATAAAAATAGATTGATAAGTATATTTATTACAATACTGGGAAAAATAAGGAAAAAATTATGAGAGGAGAAATATATGGTAGATAAAAGAAGATGGCTTATAGGGTGTATTGCTCTTTTAATTATTTTAACTTTTGTAACAGGTTATTATGCTTTTAAATTGAGGGAAGAATATAATAATTTAAATGAAAATAATTATACAGAAGCTTTTAGTAATTTAGTAAATTATGTAAATAATGTGGAAAATTATTTAGCAAAAGCAATGATATCAAGAAGTCCTGAACATGCAGCAGAAACACTAACTCAAATTTGGAGAGATTCAAATTTAGGAATGGTTTATTTATCAAGGATTTTTTCAGAAAATGAGGGATTATCTCAAACAGCAAAGTTTTTAAATCAAGTAAGTGATTATTCTTATTCTTTATCTAGAAAAAATATTAATGGTGAAGGCTTATCTGAAGATGATTTTAAAAACTTACAGACTTTGTATAAATATAGTGTTGACTTAGAAACTACACTAAATCAATTATCTGAAGAAATATATAGTGGTGAAATTTCATGGGAAGATTTAAACCTAAATTCTAAATCAAAATTTGCACAAAGCGTTGATAGTGTAAGTGTATTTTCAAATATTGATGATAATTTAAATGATTATGAGGGCTTAATATATGATGGTGCATATTCTGATCATATAAATAAAAAAGAAAAATTAGGATTAACTGGTGAAACTATAACTGAAGAAGAAGCAAAAATGAAAGTGCAAGAATTTTTTGGTGAAGATTTTGAAAAAATAGAAACAAATTCTTTTTTAGAAAATGCTGATATTCCATCTTATGATTTTTCTGTAAAATTGAAAAATAAAACAGAAAAATATAGCATAATGATTTCCAAAAAAGGAGGTCATGTAGTTGAAAGCAATTTAGATAGAGAAGTAGAATCTGAAAAAATTTCACAAGAAGAAGCAAATGAAATTGGAAAAGATTATTTAGCAAGTAAAGGTTTTGAAGGTATGAAAGAAACTTACTTTATAAAGCAAGGAAATGTTGTTACAATAAATTATGCATTTGAAGATAATGAAATTATTGTATATCCAGATTTAATAAAAGTAAGAATTGCATTAGATAATGGAGAAGTATTAGGAATAGAAACAAGTGGATATTTGAATTCTCATACGAAAAGAGAATATGTGGAACCTAAAATTTCTATAGAGGAAGCAAGAGAAAAATTAAATCCAGAATTAGAAATATTATCTGAAAATATGGCAATAATTCCTACAGAATGGAAAACAGAAATTAATTGTTATGAATTTAAAGGAAAAGTAGAAGAAAAAGAATTTTTAGTTTATATTAATGTAGAAACAGGAAAAGAGGAAGATATTTTAGTAATTTTAGATACACCAGGAGGAACTTTAACAGTATAGTAGCATAGGTAAAAAAATCTTAAATTTTCTTCTTTTTATATTGATAAAACTTGAAATTGTAACAATATTGTTATAATATAGTAGAAGTAACAAAAACTTTTAATTTGAATAAATTATAGTAAGAAAAATTCCACAAAATGTTAAAATTTTGTGGACTACATATAGGAGGGAAATTTGCAAGTTAAAGTAAAAGACTGTAATATTTATTATGAAGTAATGGGTGAAGGAAATCCTGTAATTTTATTACATGGTTGGCTTACAAATTTAGAAACTATGAGACCAATAGCAAATGGCCTTTGCCAAAATTTTAGAGTTTACTTAGTTGATGTTATTGGTTTTGGAAAAAGTGATTTACCAGAACATCCTTTAAGAGCAAATGATTTTGGTGATTTTTTAAAAGAATTTATCGATAAACTTGGAATTGAAAATCCAATTTTAATAGGACATTCAAATGGTGGTAGAATTATAATAAATGCAGTCGGAAGAGGGATTATTTCTGCAAAAAAAATAGTTTTAATAGATAGTGCAGGAATAAAACCTAAGAGAAGTTTAAAATATTATTTGAAAGTTTATTTCTATAAAGCTGGAAAGTTTATTTTAAATTTATTGCCGAATACTAAATCTATTAAAAATTTTAAAGAAAAATTGCGAAATAACGTAGGTTCACAGGATTATCAGTTGTCGGCAAATGTTTTAAAAGAAACACTAAAATTAATTGTAAATGAAGATTTAAGTTATTTATTACCAAAAATTAGTGTTCCAACTTTACTTTTTTGGGGAAGTTTAGATAAAGACACTCCAATAAGTGATGCTAGAAAAATGGAAAAATTAATACCAGATTGTGGATTAATTGAATATGCTGGTTCAACACATTTTTCTTATTTAGAAAATATAAATAATGTAAATAGTGTATTAAATGAATTTTTTAAAAATGATAAATAAAAGGGGAAGTGCTAATGGAAAAAATTTTATTAAATCTTAATTTGATTTTAATATTAGCTTATTTTTATAAAGTTACTAGGCACGGATTACATATTTTACAATTAGAAAATTATTATTTAGATAGATATGCAGTATGGATGAAAAGATATTTAAATAAAGTATTAAATATTAAAACAATAATACTTTTACTTATACCATCTATATTAATTTTTATTAATAATGAAACAATCACAAAAATTGGTTTAATTTTTGAAATATTTATTTTATTGTATTTAATTTTTTCTTTTGAAAAAAGAAAAGAAAAAAAGCCATTTGTAGTAACTGCAAGAATAAAAAGAGTTTATATAACATATTTAATTTTATTTGCAATATTGGTATTTTGTGCAAATATGTTTAATTTTAAATATGTAATGATAATTGCTAATGTTTGCACAATGCTTTCATATATATTTGTTTATATAGTTAGCTTAATAAATAAACCATTAGAAAAAAGTATAAGAAAAAGTTTTTGCAATAAAGCTAAACATAAATTACAAGAAATTCCAAATTTAAAAGTAATTGGAATTACAGGAAGTTATGGAAAAACAAGTACAAAGTATATTGTAAATACTATCCTTTCACAGAAATATAATACATTAATGACACCAGAAAGTTATAACACAACAATGGGTGTTGTAAGAACAATAAATGAAAAATTAACATCTATGCATCAATTATTTATATGTGAAATGGGAGCAAAATATGTAGGAGATATTAAAGAAATAACAGATATTGTAAATCCTACTTATGGAATACTTACAGCAATAGGACCTCAACATCTAGATACTTTTAAAAATTTAGAAAATGTAAGAAAAACAAAATTAGAATTAATAGATAGTCTTCCAGAAAATGATGGATTAGCATTTGTAAATTGGGAAGATGAAAATATAAGAAATTCAAAGATTAATAAAAATATGGTAAAATTTGGTTTATCAAATGAAGCAGATTATTATGCTACCAATATTCATATAACAGAAAGAGGTTCATCTTTTGATGTAGTAATTCCAGAAAAAAATAGTATTAGTATAAAAACAAGATTACTTGGAAAATTGAATATATTAAATATTGTAGGTGCAGTAGCAGTTGCAGATAAATTAGGACTTTCAGAAGAAGAAATAAAAATAGGCATAAAATATATAAGGCCAGTACCACATAGATTAGAACTAAAACAAAATGCTAATGGAAGCATAATAATAGATGATGCATATAATTCAAATATTAAAGGTGCAAAAATGGCATTAGAAGTTTTAAAATCTTTTGAACATAAACAAAGGATTTTAATAACACCAGGAATTGTAGAGCTAGGAAAAGATTCTTTAAAAATTAATAAAGAATTAGGAATGAATGCAGCAGAAAGTTCTGATTTTATAATATTAGTAGGCGCAAAGCAAGCTATTCCAATATATAACGGAATAAAAGAAAAGCATTATCCAGAATCAAATGTTTATATAGCAGAAAATTTGCAAGATGCATTGTCTAAAATGAATTCTATAATAACAAACGATAGTGTTGTATTATTAGAAAATGATTTACCAGATAATTATTTATAAAATATATGCAATTAATTTAAATATGCATATATAAGAATATGTTTATAGAAAGGAAATTAAAATGAAAATTAAAGTAGGTGTATTTTTTGGTGGAGCTTCAGTAGAACATGAAATTTCTGTTATTACTATGAATCAAGCAATTTCAAGTTTGAATCCAGAAAAATACGAAATAGTTCCTATATATATTGCTAAAAATGGAGTAATGTATACAGGAGATGATTTATTAGATTTATATTCTTTTAAAGATATGGATGTATTACTAAAAAGATGTTATAAAGTTGCTGTAGTAAATGATGGAAAAGGTGTAAAAGTAGTTAGAACACCAGCTCCATTAATTGGAAAAAGAGTTTTAAATACAATAGATGTTGCATTTCCAATAGTACATGGTACAAATTGTGAAGATGGAACAATAGCGGGTTTTGTTACACTACTTGGAATTCCTTTTGTTGGACCGGATATTATGGCATCTAGTATAGGAATGGATAAAATTTTACAGAAAAAAGTTTTAAAAGAATCAGGAATACCTGTTGTAGATTTTGTTTCTTTTTATTCATTAGAATACATAAAAGATGAAGAAAAAATATTAAAAGAAATAGAAGAAAAATTAGATTATCCAGTTATTGTAAAACCAGGAAATTTAGGATCTAGTGTAGGAATTAAAAAGGCTAAAAATAAAGCAGAATTAGAAGAAGCAATTGAATTTGCAATGGAGTTTGCAGATAGAATAATTATTGAAAAAGCAGTAGAAAATTTGAAAGAAATAAATTGTTCTGTAATAGGAAATTTAACAGAATGTGAAACATCAGTGTGTGAAGAACCATTTTTCTCTGATGAAATTTTAAGTTATGCTGATAAATATATTGGAAATGAAAAAACTAAAGGTGGAACTATTGGTGGAGGAAAAGGTGCTAATATAAAATTTGGCTCACAAAAATCTGGTGGAGCAAAAACAACAAATAATGAATTTTCAAACAAAAAAATACCAGCAGATATAAGTAAAGAAAAAACAGAAGAAATTCAAAGTTTAACTAAGGAAGTATTTAAAGTTTTAGGTTGTAGTGGAGTAGCTAGAGTAGACTTTTTAATAGATACTAAAACAGATAAAGTATATGTAAATGAAATTAATACCATTCCAGGAGCACTTTCTTTTTATCTTTGGGAAGCAAGTGGAAAATCTTTTGAAAAGGAATTAGATGAAATCATAGATATTGCAATAAAAAGACAAAGAGATAAGGAAAAATTAACTTTTTCTTATGATAAAAATATTCTTGCAATGCAAGGTGGAAGTAAAGGTATGAAAAGTGCACAAAAATAATTTTGTGAAATTACACACTTTTTTAAAAAAGTTAAAATTTAAATAAAATTAATAAAAAAAATGAATTTATAAAATTTAAAAAAAACTTAAATTGCGCGAAGTGGTTCTATCTATAGATCAAACGAACTTTTCCGTGGGGACCGCTGAGGGCTGTTAAAGCGAATAGCTTGTTACAGCCCCAGTGGGATAAAGTGAGTTAGAGATATAGATAAACCACTGGGAGCAATAAAACAGCTAATTATATTTTATAAATTCATTTTTTTATTATTAGTATTTTTCAATGTATAATGCTTTTGCTATATAAGGTGTAATTTCACTAAAATTATACCATCCAGAACTGTTTATTTCATTTTCTAAACCATTTGGATTCGATATATAAACCATTCCATTTCCATCGGTAGCTAAAAGTACCATATAATGAGATTTATTTGTCCATCTATTTTTTCCGTTTTCATTCCAAACGCATATAATAATAGGTCTATTTGTAAGCAAATGTTCAGTAAGGTATTGTTTAGAAAGATGTGGCCCATCATAATAAAAATCGGAATTTTCTATGTTAAAAGTTTTAGAAAGTTCTTTTGAAAAATTTCCATAATTTAAAACAGGGTAATATTTTTTTCGTAAATCCTCAGGAGTGTAATTTTTTTGATATCCGCTTAAAACGATTGACATAGCAGTAATTCCACATCCATTTTCTTCCATACTACCACCCCAATATATATTATTCTTCCAACTGCTTGTACCATTTTGTTTGTATTCAATATAAGTTTTTTTATTTGTTTCCACTGTTGTAAAAGTAGTAAAATATCCATCTTTATTTTTTATATTTTCTTGTCCTTTTCCTAAATAGTTTTCATTGTAATCTTGTTTAATTATTTCATATTTTGAAGAATTGGTTATATTATTTATAAAATTAATAATTGAATTATTATATTTTTTATATAAATTTATTATTTCAAATAAAACTATTAAAATTATAATTATTCTAAAAATTTTTATTTTTTTTCTTTTTTTATTAGATGTATGAACTGTTTTTCTATAATCCATAATGAAATCCTTTCTTATAGGAGTTTTAATTAAGTCAAATTATATAAAAAACTTATTAAGAAAAAGTTAATGAAATCTTAAAATTTTATTAAACTAGAGCTTTATAAATTTTTTATTTGAGCTTACGAAATTTAATCTTGTTAAATAAAAAAACACTAAAATGACATTAAAAAAATTTAATAAAAAACTTCACAAAATTGTATGTAAATGATATAATATTTTTGAATTTTTTATGAGTTCGGGGGATGTTGAAATGATTTTTAAAGATTATTACAAAATACTAGATTTACCAAATAATAAAGTTAGTATGACACAAATAAAAACTGCTTATAGAGAGCAAGCAAAAAAATATCATCCTGATGTAAATATTGCAAATTCAAGAAATGAAGAAAGATTTAAAGATATAAATGAAGCTTATAGAGTTCTTTCAGATAATATAAGCAAAAGAAAATATGATAGATTATGGAATAGAACTGTTGGTAGAAAAAATGCATCTTATGAAGAAAGTAAAAGAAAAAAAGGTTCTTTATCTAGTGATTTCTTTAATATGTTTTTTGGAACAGCAGATGGAAATATTACTAGTAAAAAAGAAAAAATAAAAAAGGAACCAGCAAAAGGAGAAAATGTAGAAACAGAAATTAATTTATCAATTGAAGATGCCTTTAGAGGAAAAGAACAATTTATTGGTGTTAGAACAGTTGATGGAAAATTAAAGAAATTAGAAGTTAAAGTTCCAGCAGGAATTCAAAACAATGAAAAAATTAGAGTTGTAGGTCAAGGAAAACAAGGTAAAAATGGCGGTAAAAATGGTGACTTATTTATAAGAGTAAAAATAAAAAATGATGATAAATTCAAACTTGAAGGATATGATTTAAAATCTAATTTATATTTAACTCCTTGGGAAGCTGCCCTTAGTACAAAAGTTGTATTTCATGGAATAAATGAAGATGTGTCTGTTTATGTTCCAGCAGGAATTCAGAGTGGAGAAAAAATTGAAATAGAAAATAGAGGATATAAAGATGGGAAAGGTGGAAGAGGAAAATTAATTTTAGATACAAAAATAATGATTCCTAAAACTCCAAGTGAAAAAGAATTAGAATTATTTAAAAAAATGGAAAAGTTATCCACTTTTAATCCAAGAAACAATTAAATTGTTATATACATAGTATAATTGACTTTTAAAATTTATTACTGTATAATTAAAATGTATGTTTTCAAAAGATAAAATCACATTTTAAGAAACTTTTAAAGGAGTGTAAATAAATGGTTGACGAAAGTTTGCATGGAAAATATTTTAGTATTACGGACCCAGAAGGGGTTACTACTGTAATTTATAAAGTAAATAGAACAGAAAAGGAGTTTTTAAAAAATGCTCCTAAGTATACTGTAGAAAGATTAGAGTTTACAGAAGAGTTAATTGGAACCAAAAAGAAAAAAACATTTTATATAAATAATCCTGCACCTGAAGGTAACCCATTGATTATTCTTTCATTTAGAAGTGATAAAGTAGTTGTAAATATGGGATTTTTAGATTATGATATTATAAAAATTTCTAAAAAACCAATGCCAATGAAATTTGAAACATTATATTATGAAGAAGAAACTGATTATAAAGATTTTGCATATAATCCTAATATGAAAAGACCAATTATAATATTAGATCCAGAAACTGGAGATGAAATAAAACCAATATTATATTTTGATGAAGAAGCAAATGAAGTAAGGGGAAAATGCAAATTGAAACCTTATAAAAAATATTTTGCTTTTGAAATTACGCAAAAATAAGAGGAGATATTATTATGAATAATGAAGATAATTTGTCGAATATAGAAGAAACATATGGCTTTCATGCATTATGCTTTGACATTGATCCTAAAAAAATTAAATCTTTTCAAGTAAAAGAAAATAAAGCTTTTGAAGGAAAAGAACCAGAAGACCCAAATATTATACATTTAAAAGGACAATACCAAAATGAGCCTAAGCCTAATACTAAGGAAACAGATAAAAAAGTTAAAACAGCTAAAAAAGATACTAAATCCGAGAAGGAAGATAGGTAAAAGTTTTGTTATAATTAATAATTTTACTTAAGAAAAGGTGAAGAAAATGGAATTTTTTAGTAGGATAAAAAGAGCTATTATAAAAATTAAAGGTAAATTAATTGTAAGCGCGATTCTCGTATTAGTAATTATGATATGGGCTATTGCGCCTTTTAGTGTTGCTTTAAAAGATGCTATGGTAAATGGAAGTCAAAAAGAACCATGTAACTGGGAAGTTTTATTAGAAGAACTTGGAGCTGGGATAGTTTCTCCATTATCACAATTCAAGAAATGTTTAATTGAACCTGAATATAGAAATGGTTTCTTGTATGTAACAAAATACTTTTTATTATTCTATGGATTATTTGTAATAGTTGGTATTTCAAAAGCTTTTCCGAAGCATGAATATGAAGATATTGAAAATGGTTCAAGTGATTGGTGTGAAAATGGAGAACAATATAAGGTTTTAAATAAAAATAAAGGAATTGTACTTGCAGAGAAAAATTATCTACCAGTAGATAAACGTGGAAATGTAAATGTACTTATAGTACGGAGGTTCTGGTGCTGGTAAGTCTGCATCTTATGTTATTCCAAATGCCTTACAATTATTAGGATCATATGTTTTCACAGATCCTAAAGGAGAATTATATGATAAAACAGCAGGATTTTTTAAAGCTAAAGGTTATGATATTAAAGTATTAAATTTAGTACATCCACAAAATAGTGATGGATATAATCCATTACACCATATAAATAATGAGATTGATGTTGATGTTATTGCAAATACAATTGTAAAAGGTCAAGGTGAATCAAAAAGTTCAGATCCTTTTTGGGATGATATGTCTGAAATGCTAATAAAAGCATTAATTTATTATTTAAAGGCAACAAGACCATTAGAAGAACAAAGTTTAGCAAGTTGTTCTGAACTTGTAAGAACAGCAAATGCTAGCAGTGGTGATAATTTACTTACTAATTTAATGAATCAATTACCAATAGAACATCCTGCTAGAAAATATTATAAAAATATAGAAATGTTGCCAGAAAAAACATTTGGTTCAGTTTTAGGAACTTTACAATCAAAATTGGGTAAATTTGATTCAAAAGAAATTGCTGAAGTAACATCAACAAATACTATAGATTTTACAGAAATTGGAAAAAAGAAAACAGCAGTATATGTTATTTCTTCTGATACACATACAGCATATGACTTTTTACTTACAATTTTCTTTTCACAGATGATTCAACAATTATATGATTTTGCAGATATAAGTGGAGGACAATTACCTGTACCAACATATTTCATATTAGATGAGTTTGCAAATATAGGGCAAATACCAGATTTTGATAAAAAAATATCTACATCAAGAAGTAGAAAAATTTCATTTAGTGTTATTCTTCAGAATTTGGATCAATTAGAAGCTGTTTACAAAGAATCTTATGAAACAATAATTGGTAACTGTGATACACATGTATTTTTAGGTTCTAACTCACAAAAAACTGTAGAATATTTTTCAAAAGCTTTAGGAGAAAAAACAATTACAAGAGATAATATTTCAGTTAATAAAGATAGAGAAGATTGGAAACAAGGAAAAAGTGAATCTGATCAAATTATGGGTAGAGCACTTATGACACCAGATGAATTAAGAAGAATGGATAATGACCTTTGTATTATATATGAAAAGGGAATAAAACCTATAAAAGCTAATAAATATTACTATTTCAAGTATCCAGAAGGAAAAATAGTTGCAAGATATAAATCAGATCATAATAATGTTCAAGTAGAAAGAGGAATCTGGAGAATATATAATCCATATAATCCATATGTAGATGAAAATACAGAACAAAACGGAGGGGGAGCCCAAAACTCTTTAGAATCACTAGATGATTTATTTGAGGATGACAAAGAAACACTAGAAAACGACTATGATAATTCAGTAGAAGAACAAAAACTTGAAATGCCAAATACAGAATCAACTATGAAAGAAACTGATGAGAAAAAGCAAGCAGAATTATTAGATATTCAAAAAGAATTAGAAGCCAAATTTGATGAATTATTTGGTTCAATAGATGAATAATTTATCTAATATATAAAATAAAAAAATGCGAATAATGTACAAAATAATGTATATTATTCGTTTTTTTTATTTTCAAAAACAACAAAACAAATTTTCGTTTATAATTGACTAATTCTGCTTAATATGATAAAATAACTAAACTAAAAAGATAGAAATTTAATTATAAGAGTGGTGATAAAATATGAAATTTGTTCATATTGCAGATATGCATTTTGATATTCCTTTTACTTCTTTAAATTCAAAAGAAAATTTAAGTGATAAAAGAAGATTAGAACAAAGAAGTGTTTTCAAAAAAATAATTGAATATATAAAGGAAAATAATATTGAATATCTATTTATAGCAGGTGATTTATATGAACATGAATATGTAAGAAAGTCAACAATTGAATACATAATTAATCTTTTTAAAGAAATACCAAATACTAAAATTTTTATTGCACCAGGAAATCATGATCCATATATAAGAAATTCCTATTATGAAAGATATGATTTTGGTAAAAATGTAAAAATATTTAATAGTTATTGGGTAGAAAAATATGAAGATGAGAATTTCAATATTTATGGAATGGCATTTACAGAATTTTATATGAACAGAACACCATTAGAACAAATACAGTTAACAGATAAAGATAAGGTAAATATTTTAATAACACATTGTGATTTAAATGGTTCTAAAGATAAAGATGGAATGTCTTATAATCCAATATTAGAATCTAAATTGAAAGAAATAGGATTTGATTATGTTGCAATGGGTCATATACATAAAAATAATTTAGAAAATAAAAATAAAATTTATTATCCAGGTTCTCCAATTTCTTTAGGTTTTGATGAATTAGGAGATCATGGTATGATTGTAGGAGATATTACCAAAGAATCTTTTAGTATGCAATTTGTAAAATTAGATGATAGAAAATTTGAAGAAATAGAATTAAAAGTAGACAATCTATATTCAAAAGAGGATTTA
The DNA here is from genome assembly GCA_947627185.1 of uncultured Clostridia bacterium. Taxonomy (GTDB): domain Bacteria; phylum Bacillota; class Clostridia; order TANB77; family CAG-508; genus Scatovivens. The sequence continues at coordinate 102,082 of CANQVF010000003.1, forward strand.
ATAGAAAAAATTTTAAGCTTAGATTTAGATAAAAATAATTTATATAAAATTATTCTAATTGGAAAAAGAAATTTTGAGATAAATACAAGAGAAATAGTAAGAATTGTGTCAGTTGACAATATACTAAAAATAAAAAATTCTACAACACTAGGTTATGATGTAAATGAATTAGCCAAACAGCAAAATCTTAAAGGAATGTTTATAAAAGAAGTAATTGATATGTATGAAAAAGGTTTATGTACAGAAGAAGAATACCAAAAAGCTATTGAAATAGGTTTAGAAGTTATGTAAGAGGGTGATATTTTGAAAATTAATGATTTACGAATTAATTATTTTGGAAAATTAAATAATAAAAATCTAAAATTATCAGATGGAATAAATTTAATCGTTGGTGAAAATGAAGCCGGAAAATCAACTATGCAAAAATTTATCTCTTGCATATTATATGGAGCTTCTAAAAATAAAAATGGAAAAGAAATTTCAGATTTTGATAAATTTAAACCATGGAATTCAGAAGAATTTTCAGGAAAAATAGAATATACATTAGATAATGGCGAAAGTTTTGAAATATACAGAGATTTTAAAAAGAAGAATCCAATAATATATAATTCACAAAAGGAAGATATATCTAAAAGCTTTACTATGGATAAAACAAAGGGTATTAATTTTTTTACAGAACAAACAGGAATAGATGAAGAAACTTTTTATAATACAGCAATTACAGAGCAAGAAGGAATAAAACTTAGTAAATCTAGTCAAGCTAGTATTATCCAAAAGATAAGTAATTTAGTATCTTCTGGAGATGATAGTATTTCTTTTAAGAAAACTTTAGAAAAAATTAATAGAAATCAAAATGAAGAAGTAGGAACTTCAAGAACTTCTCAAAGACCATTAAATGTTGTTGAAACAAAAATAACTAGATTAATTGAACAAAAAAAGGGATTAGATACATATAAGAATAGAATAGATGGCAATTCTGATAGAAAAGAAAGACTACTAGAAGACCAGAAAAAAACAGAATTAGAAAAAGAATTTTTAAAAGAAATGAAAGCACAATTAGAAAAAAATAAGATAAAAGGTGCTGAAATAAATTTCAATAGAAATCTAGAACGAGAGTATAATCAAAAAATAAAAGAATTAAATGAGCAAATATCAGAAGATAAATATAAACAAAATTATAAAGAGGAAAATCATAAAAATTATTATTTTGTTTTAGCTTTATGTATTATTATTTTTATAATATTAATGTTTTTTAATCCTTATAAAATAATAAATTTTGCATTTCTTATTCCAATATTTTTTATAATTTATAAAAAATATAATGAAGAGAAAACAGGAGAAACTATACAAGTAAATAATGATAAAGAAAAAATTATAAACGAAATTGAAGTTTTGAAGAAAAATAAGGAAAATCAAAGGATAGAAGCTAAAACAAAAGAGGAAAATCTTAATAAAGAAATAAACATAGAAAAAGAAAAACTTGCAAATAAATATAAAGATTATTTATCTAAAGAATTTATAGATAAAAACCTAAATAGAGATTATGATGCCATTGTTAGAAGAATAGATAGAAAAGAAGATAGAATAAATACTATAAAGTTTGAATTGCAAACTATGGAAGCAACAGCAGATGATATAAATCGAAAATTAGATGATTTATCAAAAATAGAAGAGGAATTGCAAGATGCTGAAGAAGAGAGAAATGAATTACTAACTTTAAATAACTCATATAATATTGCAAAAGAATGTTTAGAAAAAGCATATGCTAAAGTAAAGTCAAGTATAAGCCCAAGATTTATAAAAAATTTATCAGATATAATATCAAAAATATCAAATGATAGATATAATAATATTGTTTTAACAGATGATGAAGGATTGAAAATAGAAGTGCAAAATGGAAGCTATATGCCAGTTTCTAGATTAAGTGTTGGAACAATAGACCAAATGTATATATCATTAAGACTGAGTGCTTTAGATGAAATATCTAATGAAAGTATGCCAATAATATTAGATGAAGCTTTTGCATATTTTGATAATGAAAGATTAGAAAATATTTTAAAATATATAAATACAAATTTTAAAGATACACAAATAATCATATTTACATGTTCAAATAGAGAAAAAGATGTCTTAGATAAATTAAACATAAATTATCAAATAATAAATATTTAAATAGAAAATCCCCAGTGTGCAGTCTGTACACTGGGGATCTTTTGAGATTAGAATTTGAAAGGCTGGAAACCGCAGTTGAGAAGTTTTTCCTCTACGGCACCTTTTAACTGAGAATAAGCAATTGAAAGTGACCTCTCAAAAATTATATTAGCTTGCTGCCTTGTTTCTTCGGCCAGCAAATCTAATGATTTTTCCGGATTCTTTATGATTCTCCTAATGATGTCGTTCATCAAAAGAATTTTAAAGAAATCGGTAAAGCTATCTAAGAATTCATCATAATTTTTGTAGAGAGGTTTTTTCTGAGATGCATTGAGATTTGTGATAGTTGCCATAGTCCGAGGATAACTTGTTTCTTCCATCTTGACGATCTGATTGTAAACATCATGAGTCTCCAAGGAATTAAAAGCGAGATCCTGGAAGGTGTCGAACAAACCAACTTTTTTGAGAAAGTTGTCTGCCGTTTTGGCTGTTACAGTTACATTGAATTGGTTCCGTTTCATATCAATCTCCTCCAAAATTTTATTTGCGAAAAAATTTCGCTTACATAATAATTATACCACATTTTACATAATATTACAAATTTTAATAATATGTAAACACTATATTGTATTTAAACATACTTATAGATGTTAAATAATTATATTAAAGTAAATATAATTATTTAAATAAAAATAATGCATTAAGAAAATGTTGTATATGTGTTTAAATTGTGGTATAATATTTTAGCAATTTAAAGAAAAGGAAGTTTTTTTATGTTTCAAAGATTAGATGATGTTGAAAAAAGATATGAGGAATTAAATAATTTAATTAGTGATCCAGAAATTATTGCTAAACAAAATGAATGGAAAAAACTAATGAAAGAACATAGTGATATTGAAGAAGTAGTTTTAAAATATAGAGAATATAAGAAAGTTGCTAGAGATTTAGAAGAAGCTAAAGAGATGCTTAGTGATCCAGAAATGAAAGAATTAGCTGAAATAGAAATGTTAGAAGCAAAAGAGAAATTACCTAAAATAGAAGAAGAACTTAAAATTTTATTAATTCCAAAAGATCCTAATGATGATAGTAATGTTATTTGCGAAATAAGAGCAGGAGCTGGTGGTGAAGAAGCAGCTTTGTTTGCAGGAGTACTTTTTAGAATGTATTCTATGTATGCTGAAAGAAAACATTTTCAAATTCAAGTTTTAAATGAAAATGAAACTGGAATTGGAGGATATAAAGAAATATCTTTTATGATAACAGGAAAAGGAGCTTATAGTAGATTTAAATTTGAAAGTGGTGTACACAGAGTACAAAGAGTACCAGATACTGAAAGTAGTGGTAGAATTCATACATCAACAGCAACTGTTGCTGTTTTACCAGAAGTAGAAGATGTTGAAGTAGATATAAATCCAGCAGATATTAGAATGGAAGTTTTTAGAGCATCTGGTGCTGGTGGTCAGCATGTTAATAAAACTTCTTCTGCAGTAAGATTAATTCATGAGCCAACAGGAATTGTTGCAGAATGTCAAACAGAAAGATCTCAAGTTCAAAATAGAGAATATGCAATGAGATTACTTCGTTCTAGAATTTATGAAATGGAAAGAGAAAAACAAGAAAAAGCAGTTGCAAGTGAAAGAAAAAGTCAAGTAGGATCTGGAGATAGAAGTGAGAAAATAAGAACTTATAATTACCCACAAGGAAGAATTACAGATCATAGAATTGGATTAAGTATTTTTCAAATGGAAAACTTCTTAAATGGTGATATGGATGAAATGATAGATAATTTAATTGCAACAGATAGAGCAGAAAAATTAAAAGGAGATAATGAATAATTATCTCCTTTTTAACTTTAAGGGTAAACCACAGGTTTTACCCGTGAATTGTTATTCTAATATATTGAATTTTCAATAGTTTTAAAATATAATGTTCACAAAGGGGTAAGTTATATGTTTCATTTGATGCAAAACGAACTAATAAAAATATTTAAAAGAAACAATACTTATATATTGCTACTAATAGGATTAGCAGTAATTTTAAGTTATAATATATTTGCAAAATTAAATAATAGTGTGCAAGATGTGAGTAATCAATATGAAAGGGCATATAATAATGATAAGCTTATTTTAGAAAATTATGATTCTTTACAAATAAAAGATTCTCTTGAAGATATTAAAGAAAGAATAACTTTAGAGCAGTATGCTATTCAAAACAATATAAAATACAATATTTTGCTTAATTCTCAAAATAAAAATGTAATTATTCCAGTAGATGCAAGAAGTTTATTAATAAAAACATTTAATAATTTCGATATTATCATTGTATTTCTTTTGATTTACTTTTCAACAACTATTCTGTCAGAGGAATATACTACTGGTACAATAAAAACTTTGCTAACAAAACCTTATAAACGAACTAAAATATTGCTTTCAAAAATAATATGTCTTGTATTTATTACAATATTGTTATTATTCACCGTTTTATTAATTCAAATGATATTAGGTGGTATTTTATTTGGATTTGAAAGTTATTCTCTTGAAGCAATACGTTATAATGTAGTAACAAAAAGCATTGATACAATGAATTTAAGTTTTTATATGTTAATGATTTCTCTATGCAAAATGCCAATGTATTTATTGCTAATACTTATAGGACTATTACTTGGAGTAATTACAAATAATATATCATTAAATATATTAATTTTATTAGGATTATATATATTATCAACACTGAAATTTTTAATAAATAATTTTACTAAATATATTTTTATCTTTTGTTGGGATATTAGTAAATTCTTATTTACTGAAGTAACTATTACAAATTATTTAGTTATATCAATTGTTAGTATAATAATACTTTTTTCATTATTACTTTTTATATTTAAAAAAATGGATATAAAAAATGTATAAGAAAGGAAATATAATGGAAGTTTTAAAATGTACTAATTTAAAAAAAGTGATTAAGGGAAAAATAATTGTTGAAAACATTTCTTTTTCAATAAATAAAGGAGATGTTGTTGGTTTTTTAGGTCCAAATGGAGCTGGAAAAACAACAGTTATTAAATTAATTTTAGGCTTAATCAAAATAAGTGGAGGCAATGTAGAAATAAACGGATTTGACATACAAAAAGATTTTGTAAAAGCAATTGAAAAAGTTGGTGCTATTGTAGAAAATCCAGATTTATATATGTATTTATCTGGTTTAGACAATTTGAAAATACAAGCTAACTGCTATAAAAATATTTCTAGAAAAAGAATTAATGAAGTTATTAAAATAGTAGGATTGGAAAATAGAATTAAAGATAAAGTTTCAACTTATTCATTAGGTATGAAACAAAGATTAGGAATTGCAGAAGCACTTATTAATAATCCCGAGTTATTAATACTAGATGAGCCAACAAATGGACTAGATATTGAAGGAATAATAGAAATAAGAAATTTAATAAAAAAGTTGGCAAACCAAGGAATGGCAATACTAATTTCAAGTCATAATTTAACTGAAATAGATAATTTATGTAATAGAATTATTGCTATAAAAAATGGAAAAATTGTAGCAAACGATACAATAGAAGAATTTACAAAAGATTCAATATCTTCAGAAGAAGCTTTTTTAAAAAAAGTAGGTGAAAATAAAATTGATTAAATTAATAAAAAATGAATTGATGAAAATATTTAAAAGAAAAACCATTTATTTTTTGTTTTTTCTTTCAATAATAGTAATTATTACATATAACAATATTAATCCAGATCAAAATCCAATTTCTTCTTTTTCGAAAAATACTAATGATGTTCCAATTGATGATATGCAAAGCATTTTAGAAAGTATTAATAAAAATAATATAGATGAATACGTTACTCAAAAATCATCTATTGATTTTTGGAAACTATATAATCAATTTAAACAGGATTCTTGGCAGCGATATGCTTTAAAAGAGGAAGCAACATCAAATACAATTTATAATTTGTACACAGATTATAATTTAGATATAAACAATTACTTAAAAATTATTAATAGTTACGAAAATAATATAAATACAGAAATAACAATAGATTTATATGAAAATGCAAAAGAAAAATATAATGAATATGTTTCAGCTCTTAATTCAAATGATTGGAGAAAATTTGTTGATTTAAAGATAAAAAATTTAGAAGAAAGAAAAATAATAGGAGATCTTAATGATAATGAAATTAAAGAGATAGATTTTGAGGAAAAATTATATAAATTAAGATTAAGTTATGACATAGAATTTAACTATGATATTTCAAATCAATATATTAACACATTGAAAAATTATTATTATAATGCTCAATTATATAAAAATTACCCACATGATGAATCTCAATCATTTATCAATAAAAATTTAAATGAATGTATAGGTATAATAAATTTATGCAAGTATGCCATTGAAAATAATTTAAAAACAGATATATCAAATGAAAATACTTTAATATATGATAATAAAATAGATGCTAGAATATCTTTTATAAGGACTCTAAAACATTTTGATTTTATTGTTGTTATAATTGCAGTATACATATCTACTACTATATTAACAGAAGAAACTAATAATAGAACTATTAAAAACTTGCTTATAAAACCTCATAATAGAAGTACTATTTTATTATCAAAAATTATAGCTTGTATCATTACTCTTATAATAACAATAATATTTATTATTATTACCCAATATATTGTAGGTGGAATTATATTTGGCTTTAATAGTTATGAAATTAAATATATAGGATATGATTATAATAATGACCAAATAATTGTAATGAATTTGTTTAAATTCGTATTATTAACAGCACTTCTAAAACTTCCTATGTATATAATAATTATCTTATTTTGTATATTTATGGGTGTAATAAATAATCATACATCAATGTCAATGATATTAACATTAATAATTTTTATAATAGCAAGTACTATACTTAAAGAATGGTCAAAAGTGGAATCTTTAAATATAATAACAAGATACTTTGTAACAAATAATTGGGATTTTAGCATATATATGTTTGGACAAATATCTGATATTAGTGGAATAACTTTATATGGCTCAATAATCAATTGCTTAATATATTTATTAATTATGCTTTTTATAATAATTAATAAATTTAAAAATAAAGAAATTTATAATTTTAAATAAACATCAACCCACAAAATACTTTTTTGGAGCAATTATAAAAAATTTTACTGATTTAGTCAGGATTATTTTACTAATAATAACTAAAAAATTATATAAAAATAACATCTTAAATTTTAAAACTAGTTCTACACAAACATTTTCTAGGTCTATCAAAAATTTTTTATCTAATTTTATCTTTTTGTAGAACAATAATTTATATAATATATAAATTATTGTTCATTAAGATTGATGAGAGAATTTAATCCTAATGATACAAGTAGTCTTGAATAATACTAGTATATTTGATATATTTCTAAAAAGGAGTCTCTAAAATGAATAATAAAAAAATAATTATAGGTTTTATTTCAATATTTTTATTATGTTTTTTTATATTTTTATTTATAAAAATAAATAATATTAAAATATCTGATAAGCAATATAATATGAATCTTTTGTCAAATGAAATAAGTGATGATAATAATATATTAATTAATGAAACAACAAATGAAAATGAAATAATTGTTTCTTACTCTCCAAAAGAAATATCAAAAGAAGATAATATAAAAACAGCAGAATATAATCTCGCATATATTTTAAATCATGATGAAGAAAATTATATGGATGCAGTTTCTAACAATGAAGAAATAATAAAATCCAAAGCTCCATCTAATAATGGATTATGGATAGCAGAAGATAGTAGAGATGAATTTATTTCATTTTTAAATACCAAAATAAATAATCGGATTTAAAATAAATCAAGATGGATATTTGACTTTTGACATGAATTATTCACAATTGGATGATTTAACATCTTCAATAGTTTCATTAATTAATAACAATGAAAAGAAATTTTTAGTTTCTATTTCATATAGTTATATAGATTCTACAGATTTAGATACTTTAATAGAAATCGCAGACCCATATAAGATATTTAATGAAGATGATTATACTATTATTATGCTTTATAAAAATGATTTTCCAAATAAAACAGCATTTATTGATGTTATTGAGGAACTTACAGGAACATCTTTAGATGAATATAAAGATTAGTTATATCTATAAATATACTTATAATATTGTTAAATTATTTTATAAAATAGAAGCTATAGAAATTCTACAGCTTCTATTTCAATTTTGTATATATACTTCTGGCTATGCTTGAGGATATTTATAATTGTTCGGCAATTATACCAATAATTAATCCTAATATATTTCCAAGAGATGCAAATCTACCTTTATATAATCTTTTTGATTCTGGAATTAATTCACATGAAACTATATAAAGCATTGCACCTGCTGCAAAACATAGTGAAATTCCAATTAATGTTTGCGAAATATTTCCAATAATTGCTCCAAAAAAAGCACCAAGACCAGTAGTTAAACCAGATAAAGTTGTAATAACAATTGCTTTTAATCTAGAAGTACCACTACTTTGAAGAGGAAGAGAAATTGATATTCCTTCTGGTACATCATGAAGAGCTATTGCAATTGCAAGCTTAAATCCAAGCACAGTAGATGCTTCAAATCCTGCTCCGATGGCTAAACCTTCTGGAAAATTATGAACAGCTAAACCAATTGCTATTATTATACCAGTTTTTAATAAATTGTTATTTCCAATTTTAGAATTATTTTTACAAGAAATATTTACTATTTTATCACAAAGAATCATTGCAAATATTCCTATAAAAATACCAAATATAGATACAGAAACATTTATTATTTTTAAGCCTTCTGGAATTAAATCAAAACATATAACTGCTGTCATAAGACCGGCTGCAAATTCTAAAACAAAACTTAAAAATTTATTTGATTTTATATTAGAAAAAGCACCAATTATTCCACCAATTGTAGTTCCAATCATTCCAAAAATTAATCCATATAAACTTATAATTCCAATACTATTCATATCATATCCTCTAAAAAATAAATCTAGTATTAGAAATATATTAATCAAAATAAAAAATATTCTAAAAGTAATTTAATTTTTAGATTAGCATAGGCTATATACAATAAAAAATAGATATTACTAAAATAGTAATATCTATAAAAATTATATATAAAATTATTTGTTTAATTATTTGAAAACTTATTATATTGCACAATCATTTTTCTTTGATATGGTATTAAAGAAAGAAATGAAATAGCAATACCAATTTCTAAAATAACAGTAGATATAATTAAATTAACTTTAGATTCATTATATGTTTCTAACATTTTAGATTTCAAAAGTTCAATGTGTTCTTCGGAAAATACTTGTCTATATTTTAAAGTATTAAATTCAATTGACTTTACTTGAAATTTAAGGTTTAGATATAATAAACTTAAAAATGCAATAATTGAAATTATTATACAAATTATGAAAAATATATTTAAATATTTTATAATATTTTTATAATTATCTGGATTAGTTTTACATTTTTTAAATACATCATAAGTGCTAAGTCTACATATTGAATGTATAATAAAATAAAGAATAATAACAGCCATTAATGGTAAAGTGATATAAAGACCTCTAATATTTGATATTAGAACTTCATTTAAAAAGAAAGTTACGATTGCCAATATGAATAAGCACAAAAACATAAAAAGTATTCCATATGCTACAAATCCAGAAATGATAGATTTTATTACATTTTTTGAATTAATTTCTTGTTTATCCATAACTTTTCTCCTTCGTATAAACAAAATATTACAAAAAAATAATATCATAAAGTAAAAAAAAATACAATAAAATTTTTAAAGTAATATTTTTGATTATCTTGACACTAATTAATTTAATAAATATAATGTAAAAAAAGAAAAAAGGAGGATTTTTTCAATGAAAAAATATGTATGTGAATTCATTGGAACAGCAGTATTAGTACTATTTGGTTGTGGTAGTGCTGCAATAGCTGGAGATGCATTAGGAACATTAGGAATTGCTTTAGCATTTGGTTTATCAATAGTTGCAATGGCTTATGTTATTGGTAATGTATCAGGATGCCATATTAATCCAGCAGTATCTTTAGCAATGCTAATTAATAAAAAAATATCTGTAAAAGAATTTGTTTTTTATGTAATAGCACAAGTTCTTGGAGCAATAGCAGGAATAGCAATATTATATGCTATTATAACATGTTCTTCAGAATTAGATATTGAATTACAAGGCTTAGGAGCAAATGGATATGATGAATTATCACTTGTTGGAATAAGTCTAGTAGGAGCAATGGTAACAGAAATAATTCTTACTTTTGTATTTGTTTATACTATATTAGGAGTAACATCAGATGAAAGTAAATCTTCTGTTGCAGGAATTGTTATTGGTTTAACATTAGCATTTGTTCATATAATGGGTATTCCATTAACAGGAACATCTGTTAATCCAGCTAGAAGTTTAGCACCAGCTTTATTTTTAGGTGGAGAAGCATTAAGACAAGTATGGGTATTTATAGTAGGACCATTTATAGGATCTGCTCTTGCAGCATTTACATATAAATATTTAAATAAAACAGAAAAAGAATAATTTTAAATAAAAAAATGTCTCTATTTTATAGAGACATTTTTTTTACTATAATTCTAATAAAAATTTGAGGTATTATTAATTATCTATAACTTTTTTTTGACAATTAATGTAGAGTATTTGAAATAAACAAAATAGATACCATTAAAATCACTTTTATATATTTTAAATATTATAAAATATATTTAATATTTTTAATTGAGGTATTGATATGGATTTTGATGAAATTATAACTAGTAGACGTTCTGCTAGGGTATTTACTAATGATGTTATTTCTAATAAACAAATAGAGAAAATATTGCAAAGTGGTTGTTCTGCTCCTTCTGCAAGAAATAGACAACCTTGGAAATTTTATATTTTAAATGATGAACAGAAAAATCATATTATGGATATGCTTTTTGAATGGGATAAATCTAATCCAAAAGAGAGAACTAGTGTAAAAGGTACAGCAGAACAAATTAAAACAGCTAATAAAATGATAATGATTTATAGTGATAATTATAAATCTAAAGCAAAAAATGAAAATTATAAAAAACCTGATTACATTTCTTTAGGATGTGCTATTGAAAATATGAGTCTACAAGCAGTGAATTTAGGATTAGGTAGTTGTATATTATGTGATACTTTATATATAGAAAATGAAATTGATGAATATTTAGGAATAAGTGATTTTGAACAAATATGTGGCTTTATTATAGGTTCTCCAATATATAATTATCCACCAAAAATAAAGAAGGATTTTAAAGATTTATTATTAAATTAACAAACACAAAACAGATGGTATTTGCCATCTGTTTCGCGTTTACGGAATATTATTTGTCGCAATCACATCTTGTTTGCCAAATTTCATCAAGAATTGTCTTGCGATAGGAAGGATTCCAGTTACAATAGAAATTAACATAGAAATTCATTAGTCTATCTCTACATTTCTCACATGTTTTAGGATGTTGAATAATGCCTTTTGTGAAGGCATTTTCTCTCGTACCCCACCATGCAATAGTAAATCTGTCTAGATATTCTTCTGGAATTCTATGCAGAAGTTCTACAAATTCCCATGATGAAATTTGATCGTAGAGTCCAATATCTTGCCAATGTTTTAACATTGTGTTATTTTTGATATTTATTGGAAATAATACAGCATGAGTTCCTTTAGGCATTTTTTCAAAGATAAACTTAAGTGTATCTAAGCAATCTTGTATTTGCTCTTCACGAGTCAAAAAGGGAGCACCTAAAAGTACATTAATTTGCAGACCAATTCCATATCTTTCACATAATCTAGTTACTTCAAGGTATTTACCTAAGTCTATATCCTTGTTGTAGATACTTCGTACATCTTCATTTACTGATTCAAAACCTAATTCAAAATGAATTTCTTGTTCTTGACCTAAAATTCTTTTAATGTCCTGAATTTTTCTCTCTGTAATTGTTTTGTAGTGAGTTTCCATAGTGATTACAGGAATGTTCTTATGAGACACAAATTGTAATACTTCAAGAAATAAATTATATGGTATTTCTCTTTCAGAAAGAAAAGAGCCATTTGCTTCAAGTTCAAGTTCAGTTATATCAAATTCTTTTAAGTTTATTTTTTTAAGTTCTGGTTTAACCATATCTAGTGTAAGATTATAGTCAAAACCATAATTGCAAAAAGTACATGCATTTTCACAACCACAAGACATAAAAAGTAATTGATATGTTTTATTTTCTACTTTCACAAGAGAAACAACTGGTGTTCCTTCTGCAGTTTTTATTTGTTTCCGCATTTTCCAGATTTCACGAGTTAAATATTCATTCATCTCATATTCCTCCTAAATTAATAAAAAATTGGTAGTATTCTACACTTTTATTTTATCTTATTTATAAATAAAATAAGTGACCTTTTTAATATTAAAAAAATCACTTATTTTATTGGAATATATAATTTTAATTTATTATTAGGTAAATATTCTTCAATATCTGGTAAATCTTCTAATTCATATTCTAGATTTGGAATAATAGTTCTATATATTTTCGAACAATATTCATATAAAAAATTAGCTCCCTTATATTCACATTCGAATACAAGATAATCACAAGGTTTTAAATATAATTTTTTTGAATTATTAAACTTTTCTTTAGATGCTATGTAGTATATTGCATCATCTATATTACATGTTTTGTCATATTCCAAAAGTCCATATTCGCTTTTTCCTTTAATTTTACTAAAGTTTTCTTTCCAAAATAATGGTGCTTGATTATGGCAATTTTTGATTGTTGTTTTCATATAAATTGCATATAAATTAAATTCTATATTTTTTTCTATATGATAATTAAATTCATCAGTTATATCTTCATTTATCAATTCATATTTAGAAAAAAATTTTATATTGTTTTTATTGTTATTTATTTCGCTTGGAAGAAATCCCATCATGGTTTTAAATGCTCTTGAGAAGGCTTGAGAAGATTCATAATTATATTTTATAGCAATATCAATTATTTTTTCTTTTTTTTCTAACAAATCGAGTGCAGACATACTAAGTCTTCTTTTTCTTATATATTCAGCAACTGTATAATTAGTTACAAATAAAAAAATTCTATGCATTGTATATTCATTAACACCTAGTATTTGTGAAAGTTTATTATAATTAATTTCTTCATATAAATTATTTTCGATATATTCAATTAACTCATTAAATTTTTTATTACTTTGTTTATTCATAAATATCCTCTATTCATTAAATTAATATCAATATATCATTTTTGGAGTCAAATTACAATATATAAATCTCCCTTATAATGTTTATAAATTTAAAGAATAAAATATAAAAAAGGTATCAGAAATTAATTATTTTATTTATATTTTCTATAAAATCTATTTCTTCTATCTTATTGATTCCAAAGCATTTTTTGCCTAAATCTTTAAGTGATGCTCCACAATGATAAAGCTCTTTGTTATCTATAATAATAAACCTATCGTGGAATTTGCTCGTTTTTGCTATTCTTAATACCCCATATTGCTCATTAAATTTCTTAATATCTAAGTTTGTTAGGTTACAATTTTGTGAAGTTAAAATAATTGCCTGGACATTTTTATTTTTCTTTTGTAATTCATTAAAGACTTGATTGAAGTTATTATCATGTTCTAATAATTTATATTCAACATTTGTTAATCTTTCAAAAATTTGTCCATTTATCGAAATAAATTTTCTCATTTGGGCAAATGCATTCATTATGTTTATACTCACTTGAACTGCAATTTCATTTCTTAATAGACCCGAAAGCATTGCTATACCTTGTTCTGTGAACGCATAAGGAAGTTTACTTTTATTTCTCTTGCTATTCTCTTTTTTCTCATGCGGTCGCAAATTGCGACCGCATATCTTTACTTTCCAATAAGTTGGCAATTTGTGATCTTAAACATGAAAACTCATCTTCCGTTAGTTGAAAACAAAAATTTTCTGGGAATCTTTCCTTATTTCTACTAACAGTTTCATTTATTCTTTTAGTTTGATAATGATATAACATTGCTACATCACTATCTAGCATAACTTGTTTTCCTCTTATGCAATAAATTAAACTCTTAATATCTATTGTTTCATATTTTACTAAATTTAATTCTTTATTTACTGGCTCAATATTAGTGAGATTATTCATAAATAAATTCCTTCCTTGTGTAAATTTTGATTATCTTATAAAACAGATGTTTGTGGATGTCAATATATTTATATAAATAAAAATTAAGGTATTTTTAATTTTTTATAATACCTATTGCGTTAAAAACAAATGTTTGATATAATATAAATATAATTTTTGAGGTGTTATAATTTGCAGAAAGGAAAATGTCCATTGGAAAAAAATAAGTTAGAAACAATTTCAAATCTTTTTGAAGGAAAAGAAATTAGAAGTATTTGGGATTCAGATAAAGGAGATTATTATTTTAGCGTAGTTGATATTATTAGTGCATTAACTGGAAGTAGTAATCCAAGAAATTATTGGAATACACTTAAAAGGAGAATGACCGAAGAAGAAAAAAGTGAGTTGTACGCAAAATGCGTACAACTGAAAATGAAATCTACAAAAGATGGAAAAAGTTATTTGACAGATACATTAGATACAAAAGGAATTTTGAGACTGATTGAATCCATACCAAGTCCAAATGCAGAGCCATTTAAACTTTGGTTAGCTGAGCTAGGAAAAGAAAGAATTGATGAAGTATTTGACCCAGAACTTGCTGTTAATCGTGCAGTTGAGTATTATAGAAATCGTGGATATGATGACAAATGGATTAAAAGTAGATTGACAGGTATAGTTGATAGATTTAAACTGACTGATGTTTGGAAAGAAAGTGGGATAACAAAAAATTATGAATACGGAATACTTACGAATGAGATATATCAAGAATGGTCTGGAATGAAAGCTTCGCAGTATAAAGAATATAAAGGTATTAGAAAAGAATCCTTAAGAGATAATATGACTGATATGGAAATAGCTTTAACTGATTTAGGAGAAATAGCTACAAGAGAACTTGCAAAAGAACATAAACCTTATGGGTTAGAAGAAAATAAGAAAGTTGCAAAAATGGGTGGACATGCTGCAAAGGTCGCTAGAGATGATATAGAGAAGAATTTAGGAAAGACGGTTATTAGTAGAAAAAATGCTTTGAATTATAAGTATATAAATCAAGAAACACTAGAAGATAGCAAAGGTAAAAAACTTAAAAACAAAGAAAAGACATAAAATCAATATTTAAAATAATTTGAACTTTATTAAAACCTATTTTTGATTTGCATATAAAAAGAATGTCGAAATCTCAAATTTTTGTTGAAATTTCGACATTCTTCGACATGGAGGCGCCAATCGGATTCGAACCGATGATCAGAGTTTTGCAGACTCGTGCCTTACCACTTGGCTATGGCGCCATTTTTTATATAATATGCATAAAAATTTAAAATGTGAATTTTATGCGTATTATGATAGCTTTTTGAAAAAACTTATTAAATTATACAATAAAAATATAAAAATAGCAACACATAAAATCAAAATATTATTTTCTTAATTTATATCTATTTTTTCATTATTAATAAAAAATAGATATAAATAAGAAAATAACAAGTGTATAATACTTGCTATTTTTGTTAAATGTGGAGCGGGAAACGGGGCTCAAACCCGCGACCTATGCCTTGGCAAGGCATCGCTCTATCAACTGAGCTATTCCCGCATAAAATTTAAAGCATAATTATAATAACAGAAAATTATATGAAAGTCAAGAAATAAAAAATAATATTTGATTTAAAAATAAGCTAAAATTGTATTTAAAAAAGTTTTGTGATAATATATGCTAAGTGAGAGGTTATTATTCATAAAATTTATTTATAAAAATTTTATGAATAAATTTTTCGAATTTAAAAATACTACAAAAAAGGAGATTTTAATGAGTAAAACAAGTATAGAAATCAAACAAGGAATAAAATTGCATTGTATAAAAACAGATAAGTATAAAACAGATATTACATGTATAATTATTACAACACCACTTAAAAGAGATACTGTAACTAAAAATGCATTAATACCATTTATGCTTAGAAGAGGTAGCAAAAAATTGCCTAGCCAATATTTAATAAGTAAAGAAATGGAAAATTTATATGGTGCTTCTTTTAATTGCGGTATAGATAAAATGGGAGATAATGTAGTATTAAAATTTTATATTGAATCTATAAATACAGAATATGTATTAAATAATGAAGACATCTTAAAGGAAACTCTAGAAACTTTATTAGATGTTGTATTTAATCCATTGAAAAATAATGGATTATTAAATGAAGAATTTTTAAGTATAGAAAAAGAAAGTTTAAGAAAAGTTATAGAAAGTAAAATTGATGATAAAGATACTTATGCGTTTGATAGATGTATATCTGCAATGTATGGAGAAAATGGATATGGAATATATAAATATGGATATATAGAAGATTTAGATAATATTAATATAAAGGAATTATCAGATTATTATAATTATTTAATTCAAAATTCTAAAATTGATATTTTTGTTTCAGGTAATGTAAATGAAAATAGAATTATAGAACTTTTAAAGTTAAATGAAAATATAAAAAAATTAAAACCAAGAATTGAAAATTATGTTTTAAATAACGAATACACAGAAAGTAAAAAAATTGTGGAAAAAGTAAACGAAGTTACAGAAAATATGAATGTTACACAAGGAAAATTGGTTTTAGGCTTAGATATTGTTTCAAATATAGAAAATTTACAAGCAATTTCTATGGTATACAATGCTATATTGGGTGATGGAGCAAATTCAATGATGTTTCAAAATGTAAGAGAAAAAGAAAGTCTTGCATATTCTGCTAAAAGTACATTAGTAAAGCAGAAGTTAAATATATTTATAAGATGTGGTATACAAATTGAAAATTACGAAAAAGCATTAGAAATTATTAAACTTCAACTTGAAAATATTAAAAAAGGTGAATTTTCAGAAGAAGATATTTTAAATGCAAAAACATATTTGATTTCTGGTTTAAAAAATGTTTATGAAGAACAAGATTCTGAGATTGTTTACTATATAGGGCAAGAAATTGCAAAAACTAATAAAACTTTTGAAGAATATTTAAAAGAAATTGAAAAAGTAAGTAAAGAAGATGTTATAAATCTTGCAAATCAAATAAATTTAAATACAGTTTATTTTTTAAGAAATTAAAACATTATAAAATTTTTAATTAGGAGAAAAAAAGTGCAAATAATAGAAAATAATAAAATAAAAGAAAAATTATATATAGAAAAATTAGAAAATGGATTAACTATTATAGTTATGCCTAAAAAAACTAGAAAAAAATATATAGTATGGAGTGCAAATTTTGGATCTATTGATAATAAATTTTATTCTCAAGGAGAAAGTGATTTAACAATTGTTCCAGATGGAATAGCTCATTATTTAGAACATAAGCTATTTGAACAAGAAAATGGAAAAAATAGTTTAGATGTTTTAACATCTATTGGTGTTGAGGCAAATGCTTATACTACTAATGATCATACAGCTTATTTATATGAGTGTACAGATAATTTTGATGAAGCTTTAGAAGAATTTATGAATTATGTGCAACACCCATATTTTACTGATGAAAATGTTGAAAAAGAACGTGGAATTATTGAACAAGAGATAATGATGTATGATGATTATCCAGAATGGGCTGTATATATGAATGCTATGAAAGCAATGTATAAGAATAATGGGATTAACATAGATGTTGCTGGAACAAAAGAAACAATAGCTAAAATAGATAAAGAAAAATTATATAAAATTTATAATTCTTTTTATTATCCAAATAATATGGTAATAGTTGTTGCAGGAGATTTTAATACTAATGAAATTTTAGAAAAAATAAAGTCAAAAGTTGTATTAAAATCAAAAGAAGATGTAAAAAGAGTTTATAATGAAGAACCAAAAGAAATTGTAAAAAAATATGTTGAAAAAGAAATGAATATAAGTATGCCAATATTACTTATTGGTTATAAAGATAATAATTTAGAAGAAAATAAAGTTAGAAAAAATATTGCTATAGAAATACTATCTACAATTCTATTTAGTAAGAGCACAGATTTTTTCAAAAATTTATATGAATCAGGAAAAGTTACAACGAATCCAGTAATAAATTATGAATTTTCAAAAACTTTTTCTCATCTATTAATTCAAGTACAAACTAATTTTATTGAAGAAGTAATGAAAGCCATAGATATGCAAATAGAAAATGTGAAAAAAAATGGTATAACTGATGAAGATTTTTATAGAGCTCAAAAATCTGTTTATGGAAATTATGTGAAAGATTATAATGATGTTTCAAATATTGCAACTATAATTGTTTCAGATTATTTTAAAAACATAAATTCTTTTGATTATTTTGAGGAATTTAAAAGTATAAATAAATTATATGTAGAAAAAATATTAAAAGAATTATTTGTGGAAGAAGAAAAAATAATATCAGTTATAAAACCTATAAAAGAATAAATCTAAGGTTCAAATCTAATTTAAATATAATGTAGGATAAATCTTAAAATGAGCATTGTGGAATTTCCAGGATTGAATTTAAAATTTGAGTTTTCAAAAATAGCTTTTAGCGTATTTGGTATAGAAATATACAAATACGCTGTTTGCATAGTGTTAGGAATAGTTTTAGCTTTGATTTTATGTAGGTTGAGTAAAGAGAATTATGATGTAGAATATGATTTTGTTTTAGAAAACTTTATTGTAGGAATGATTTTTGGAACAATAGGTGCTAGGATTTACTTTGTTTTATTTCATCTTGAATTTTATAAACAAAACTTATTGCAAATATTTAATTTAAGAGATGGTGGTTTAGCCATATATGGAGGATTAATTTTTGGAGCAATTTCAATAATAATAAATTGCAAAATAAAAAGGAAAGATATTTTAAATTTTTTTGATTATATTGTTCCATTTCTTGCAATTGCTCAATGCGTAGGACGTTTGGGAAATTTTTTTAACATAGAAGCTTATGGGTATGAAACACAAAATATTTTTAGAATGAAAATAGAAAATAATTTTGAAGTACATCCAGTTTTCTTATATGAATCATTTTCAACATTTTTAATTTTTATTATATTAAGAATAATGCAGAAAAAAAGAAAATTTAAAGGAGAAATTACTTCTTTTTATTTAATATTTTATTCAGGTATAAGAATGATTTTAGAAAGCTTAAGAACAGATAGTTTAATGTTATTTAATTGGAGAATTTCACAAGTTTTGTCTAGTTTAATATTTTTTATTACATTGATTGTTTTATTATGTCGAAAAAAGTCTAACGAAAAACCTTACAAATACTGATATTTTATTGACTTTTATGTAATAAAATGATATTTTTAAAATATACAAAAGCAAAAAAAAATAGAGAAAAGGAGAATGATGTTATGTTAGATGATAAAATTTGTAAATTAAGAGATAAATTAAATAAATGCATTGCAGATGGTGAAGATTATTCTGTTATTTATAAAGTTAGTGTAGAATTAGATGAACTAATAGCAAAATATTATTCGAGTATAAATGTAATAGAGGCAACAAATAAATAAAAAATATACATAGAAATAAATAAAAAAACTTATATGCTTTAAAGTAGTATATAAGTTTTTTTTGTCATAAAAAATGTATTTTTTATGACAAAAAAAACTATATTAAAAGTTGTAAAATTATTAATTTTTTTTCATAAGATATATATGTAATAAAAACTTAATAAATTGCTTTAAAGCAATTCCCTAGAATTGCTAAAATATGGTAATAAATTTGTAATTGCTATTTGAAAAAATAAGATGTATATTAAAAACACTTTAAAGACAAAAATAAAAAGGAGAGAAAAAATTTATGAAATTTCAAAATGTTTATATAGAGGATGTAGAAAATTATAATTATGAAAGTAAACTATTAAATTCTTTAGGAGAAGAATTATCATTAATTATATGGGTTATGATTGTACTAGTATTAATTATATTCTCTTATATGACAAATCAAAAAAATCTCTCAAATCAAACAGATGCAGGAGTATATGAAAAATTAAGTATAAGTGAAGAAATAAAATTAGAAGAAAATATAAATAGATTTATATAAAAAAGAAATTAATATAAAATGATAGAAAAGACTGTATAAGTCTTTTTTTTACTTTAAAATAAAAGATGCAACAGCAAGTTATAATTTAAGTAATATTTTTTTTATAAAATTTTGAAACTTAAAAAAAGTTGTATACTTTTTTTATCTTTTAATATATAATTACTATATAAAATTGGGAAGATTATGTTTTACATATGAAAATAAATGGAGGAAAAAATGGAAAAATTAAAGCAACTACTGGATTTGATAGATTTAGATAATTTACTAAAAATATTTGATATCCAAATTTCAATAGCAGTTTTAATATTTTTTATTCTTTTTAGAGGCGTTTTTTCTAAAATTTTAATAAAAATATATTATATTTTTACTAAAGATAAGAAAAATCCTAAAGAAAGCTCTATGTATAAGCCTTTAAATGTGTTTTTTGTTCTTTTAGGAATTTTTTGTGCAATGAATATATTACTAGTTAATAAAAAAATTTTAATTTATTTAAATTTAATTTTTAGAATTATAATATTTTATTTCATAACTAGAGCAATTTGTACACAAGTAACAGAAGATTCGTATTGGTATAAAAAATTTTTTAAAAAATCAGATAATAAAGCAGTAGATAGATTTATTTGTAAAATTATAAGAGCATTTTTTTGGTTTATATTTGTAATTATTGTTCTTAGACAGAAAGAAATGGGCTTTAATTTTAATAGCCTTGGTGGTTTAGCAGCTGGTTTAGGTATAGGAAGTGCAGCATTAGCATTAGCAGCACAAGATTTAGTAAAAGGTTTATTAAGTGGTCTTGCAATTTTAAGTGATAAACCATTCGTTATAGGTGATTGGATAGAAGTTGGAGATTTTAAAGGAACAGTTGTTGATATAACATTTAGAAGTACACGTATTAAACCAGTTAATAATACAGTAGTTACAATCCCAAATTCAACTATAACTTCTTCGTATGTAATAAATTGGAATAGATTAAATAGTAGAAGATTTGAAACAGTTTTAAATATAAGTTTAGAAACACCAAGCGAAAAAATTAGAAAAATAGTAAAACAAATTAGATTAGTTTTAGAAAACAATCCAGATGTAATACCAGGAACAGTATATGTAGGATTGGATGAAATTTCAGCTTGTAGTAGTGATATAAAAATATTCTTATATGTTAAAGAAGCAGATTATATTAAGTATTTAAAAGTAAAAGAAGATATACTATGTAGTATATTATTTTTAGTAGAAAAAGAAAATATTGACTTAGCATATCCAACACAAACATTATATGTTAAAGAAAAAGGAGAAACAGTGGAATAATGAGTTTAGGAGTAGCATTAGCAGGTGGCGGACTGAAAGGTTTAGCTCATATTGGGGCATTAAAGGCTTTAGAAGAATTAGGAATAAAAATAGATTATTTATCAGGAACAAGTTCTGGAAGTATATTTTCAACATTTTATGCAATGGGATTTTCAACAGATGAAATAAAAAATAGAACAATGAAATATTATAAAATGCTTACAAAAATACAAAAGAAACCAATTTTTAAAGCTGGAGTTACTTATGTAACATCTGGTACAGCTAAAATTGAAGGATTAATAAATGGAAAAAATATAGAAGATTTAGTAAATGCTGTTGCAAAAGAAAAAGAAATTACTAATATGAATCAAATAAAAATCCCTTATGCAATTGCAACTGTAGATACAATTTCAACAAAAGAGTGTATTTTTTTATCAAAAGAATATAATTTAAAAAATGATGATATAGATTATATTTATAATGCTCCAATAGCTACAGCTACAAGAGCAAGTATGTCTTTTCCAGGAGTTTATACTCCATGCCAATATGGAAAATATAATTTTATTGATGGTGGAACAAAAGATAATTTGCCAGTAAAAATATTAAAAGATATGGGAGCAGAAAAAACTTTAGCTTTAAGTTTTAGAATAGATGATTATGAACCTAAAGAAGATATATTTGCAGTGCTTTTAAGAACAGTTGAT
Organism: uncultured Clostridia bacterium; assembly: GCA_947627185.1. Lineage (GTDB taxonomy): Bacteria > Bacillota > Clostridia > TANB77 > CAG-508 > Scatovivens. The sequence goes on from CANQVF010000003.1 coordinate 124,443, forward strand.
ATATTTTCTTTAAAAGATGTTCGAAAAGCGCAAAAAGAAGCTGATTTAGCTATTGAAATAGATTGTAGTGGAACAACACTTTTAGAAATAACAGATGCAGATAAAGTTGTTCAAACAGGATATGATACTATAATGAAACATAAAGATGAAATATTAAAATTAGTAAAATAGTTTTAATAAAATTTAAATAGGAGTGATAGATTTGCCTAGTAATGATACTATGATGCAATATTTTGAATGGTATTTACCTAGTGATTCTACACTTTGGAATAAGGCTACAAAAGATGCAAAACATTTAGAAAATATTGGTATAACCTATTTATGGTTACCACCAGCATACAAAGGTGCAGGAGGTAAAGAAGATGTAGGTTATGGAGTATATGATCTATATGATTTGGGAGAATTTAATCAGAAAGGTAGTATTCCTACAAAGTATGGAACAAAGGATGAATATATAAATTGTATAAAAATATTGCAAGAAAATAATGTAAAAGTTTTAGCCGATGTTGTTTTGAATCATAAAATGGGTGCTGATGAAACAGAAAATGTTTTAGCAGTACAAGATGATGCTTCTAATAGAAATATTAGTTTAACAGAGGCTAAACCAATTAGAGTATGGACAAAATACACTTTCCCAGGAAGAGGAGATACATATTCTAATTTTAAATGGAACTGGACACATTTTCATGGAATAGATTGGGATGAAAACACTGGGACTGCAGCAATTTACAAATTTTATGGAAAACATTGGGATGAAGATGTTGATAAAGAAAACGGTAATTACGATTATTTAATGGGTGCAGATATTGATTTAAATAATTTTGATGTTGTAAAAGAACTTAAAAATTGGGGAAAATGGTATTTAGAAACAACAAGAGTTTCTGGTTTTAGATTAGATGCAGTAAAGCATATTCGAAGTGAATTTTTTCCAGAATGGTTAGGAGATTTAAGAGAAATATCAGAAAAAAAATTATTTGCAGTTGGAGAGTATTGGAGTTCAAATATAGATGTAATAAGAAAATATATAGAAAAAACTGAAGGATGTATGTCATTGTTTGATGTACCACTTCACTATAATTTTTATAGAGCATCTAGAAGTAACGGCGATTTCAATATGAGCCAAATTTTTGATGGAACAATAGTAGGAACAATACCAGAAAAAGCAGTTACTTTTGTAGATAATCATGATACAGAATTAGGACAAGCTTTAGAATCATGGATTTTAGATTGGTTTAAGCCTTTAGCTTATAGTCTAATACTTCTAAGAAAACAAGGTTTTCCATGTGTATTTTATGGAGATTATTATGGAATACCAGAAAAGGGTGTTGAGTCAAAACAAGGTATATTAGATATTTTATTAAAAGCTAGAAAATATTATGCTTATGGCGAACAATATGATTATTTTCATGATAGTAATTTGATTGGATTTACAAGAACAGGTGATTATGAACATCCAAATTCAGGTTTAGCAGTTGTTATGTCTGACAAAAATGGTGGTTCAATACAAATGAATGTTGGAAAAAATCTTGCAAATTCGGTTTTTTATGATTGCACAGGAAATTTATCTGAAACAGTATATGTAGATAACGAAGGAAATGGAATATTTTATTGCAAAGATGGTAGTGTTTCAGTATGGGTAAAAAAAGCACAAAATGTAAATTAAAATAAACTCGTATAAATGTAAATTAATTAGTAAAACTTAAAAATAAAAATTTATTCTAATAATTTACAAAAAATATGAGTTTATTTTTTAGTTTGGATAATTTTATTTTTCTTGACAAAACTACAAAATATAATAAAATAAATTTATTAAATAGGAGTATTTTATGAGAGTTTTAATTACAGGAGCTTCTTCTGGAATAGGAAGAGATTTATCAAGAGAATTTGCAAAAAAAGGATATGATTTAGTTTTAGTTGCAAGAAATACAGAAAAATTGGAAAATTTAAAAAAAGAATTTGAAACTAAATACAAAGTAAGAGTAGAATATTTTAGCAGAGACTTATCAGATAGAAATAATTGCATTGATTTATATAATAAGGCTAAAAATATAGATATTTTAGTTAATAATGCAGGACTTGGAGATTTTGGATTTTTTTCAGAAACCGAACTTGAAAAAGATTTAACTATAATTGAAACAGATGTAATTGCAATGCATATACTTACAAAATTATATTTAAAAGATATGAAAAAAAGAAATTCTGGAAAAATTTTAAATGTTGCTTCAATCGCAGGTTTCCTACCAGGACCACTTATGGCAACATATTATGCATCTAAAAATTATGTTGTAAGGCTTTCAGAAGCAATAAGAGAAGAATTAAAAAAAGAAAAATCAGATGTAAAGATAAGTATTTTGTGTCCAGGACCAGTTAAAACAAATTTTAATAATGTAGCAAATGTTAAATTTGAATTAAAATCACTTTCAAGTGAATATGTAGCAAGGTACACTGTAGAAAAATTTCTAGAAAATAAGTTTTATATTGTACCAGGTTTTACAATTAAATGTGCAAAATTCTTTTCTAAAATAGTTCCGACTCCAATACTTGCAAAATGCAGTTATCATATGCAAAAGAGGAAAACAAAATAATATATATAATGTTAAAAAATAAAATATATAGGAGAAAGTTATGGAAAAAGTTATAATAGAAGTTGGTTCAACAAATACAAAAGTAGATTTATTTAATGGAGAAAAAGTAGTTCATCTAGAAACAATAACTATTGCATTTAAGAAAAATTATAAAAAAGAAAATAAATTAGATGAAAAAGATATAGAAAATTTAATTAATTTAGTTAAAAAATATGTGCAAAAATGTAGTAATATATATGTTTGTGGAACTAGTATTTTTAGAAGTTTAAATGATATAGAACGAAATGAATTCCTAAATTTATTTTATAAGGAAACTGGAACAAAATTTAATATAATTTCTCAAGAAAAAGAAAATGAATTAACGGTTTATGGTACTGTTAGAAATGTGAATAGTAAAGTTGCTGTATTTATTGGCGGAGGAGGTTCAACAGAAATTGCAATTTATGATGGAAAAATAGAAGAAATGGTAAATTCTCCTATTGGTGTTATGGACATTATGAATGAGTTTCCAGATTTAGGAGATGATTTAGCTAAAACAAAATTAGAAACAGTGCAACAATCTATTAAATTGAATTTACCAAAAGGAAAAGCAGATATTTTAATTTTAGCAGGAGGAGGTCATAAAAATTTTGCTTTAAACTCAGGAATTTCTTATGAAAAAAATACATTATTTTCAGATGAACTTTTACCAATAATGATGGATATTGAAACAAGAAAAAAAGATACTAAAAAATTTTTTGAAGAAATATCTTTAGATGAAATTAGAAGTAGAGTATCAGATCCAAATTGGTGGTATGCAACAAGAGCAATGTGTGCATTTGTTTTAAATGTAGCAGAAGAAATTGGTGCAAAATATATAATTCCAACAGATATATCAATGGTATATGGATTGCTAGAAGAAAATAATTAGGAGAAATAGATGAATTTTTATGGAATAGAAAATATTTCTAATGAAGAACTAAATTTTAAATATGACAAATATTATAAAAATTTGTGTAATAATCTAAAACAAGCACTAGAAGTAGATGAAAAAAGTAAAATCAAGGATAAATCTAAATCAGAACTAAATAATTTACTTAAAAACATAAAAATTGATGAAGAATTTTTAAAAAATAATTTTATAAATTTATTATTAGATGAAGATTCTGCTAAATTTTTATGGATTTTATATAGCAAATATAATAAAAGTGGAAATTATATTGATATAATAAGCAATACCTTAAAAAAGGAAAATGAAGTTGTTCGTGGAGGTACAAATACATATAAAATAAACGGTTGGATGACACATACTTTATATGTATATCAAATAGTAAATTATAATATTGCTCAAAATATAGAATTAGAAAATTTTAAACCTTCAAAAGAAATAAAAAAACAAATAAAGGAATTGCATAAAATATATAATACTTTAGATATATCAGCAGTGTTTGTATTAAAAATATTTTGTTTAATACATGATGTTGGAGTTGTTGAAAATATAGGGTTACATGATGTATATGGAATAAAACTTGTAGAAAAAGTTTTATTTGAAATAGGAGTAACAGAAGAAATTTTAAAAAATTTTAATTTAAATTTGAATGAATTTATAAATATTCAAAAAGCAATAATAAAATATCATACTTTAATTACAAGTCTATCATCTGAAGGAAGTGATGACTATGTTCAAAAAAATTTTGAAGATTTAATCTCTAATATTTCAGATGAAAATATAAAAAAACAAATCTCAAAAATATTGTTTTTAATGGCTTATGGGGATGTTATAGCTGTTGATGAAAGTTTAATGAATACAGAAAAATATCAAAGAATAAAAGAAGGATATTTATTTTTTGAAGAAATAATAAATGGTAAAACACATAAGAGAGATAAAGAAAAAGTAGCAATAGAACGAATTTGTGATACAGCTGGAAAAATAAAATTTGAAGTTTTAAAAAGTAATTTAGATGATATTTTATTTTCGAATAAAATAGATAAAAATGTATTTATTAAAAATATGTTTAATATTAGAGCAATGAGATATACAGGACCACTTATGAAAACATTAAATGATTTAAATTTATGTATAAAAATATATAGTGAGTTACTTGATTTAATAGTAAATGTAAAATCAGAGAAAGCCTTAAAAGAATACAAAGTTCTATTTGTTCCAGATAAACATGAAAATGAATTTGTAAAAGAATTTAAAAATGGAAATTTTTTTAGGTGCATAGAAAAAATGAAAAGTACAAAACAAGATGAGTGTATTTATGGAAAAACAAAATTGGTATTTGGAACAGATCAAGATGGTAAATATTTACATATAAAAATTATTTAGGTGAATTTATTTTAAAATGTATAAATACTAAAGATATTAAAACATTTTATATAAATTCACTTTTTCTGTAATAAAATTAAATTTTTAATCTCTTATATAATAGAGGGAGGTAAAAGTTATGCAGAGTATAGAAGAAATATATAAAGAGCATTCGAATACTCTATACAAATATTTATTATACCTTACTAAAAATGAAGATGTGGCAGAGGATTTAACTCAGGAAACTTTTGCAATAGCTGTAAAAGAAATAAATAAATTTAAAGGTGAGTGCAAAGTCTCAGTCTGGCTATGTCAGATTGCAAAACATTTATGGTATAAGAAGATAAAAAAGGATAAACATATTTCTTTTGAAGAATTGAGCGAAGAAATTGAGTATGGTGAAAAAGTAGAAGATATAGTTTTTAAAGATGAAGAAAAAATGCAATTTTTTAAGAATATGCAAAAATTAGATGAGCTTTCAAGAGAAGTTATTTATTTAAGAATGAATGGAAATTTAAGTTTTATTGAAATTGCAGAAATACTTGGAAAAACACCTAATTGGGCTAGAGTAACTTTTTACCGCGCAAAACAAAAAATAAGGGAGGTAATGGAAAATGGAAAAGAAAACTGAATGTGAAATTGTACAAGACTTATTATTAGGATATTCAGATGATGTTTTAAATCCAGAGTCTAAAAAATTGGTAGAAAAGCATTTATTAGAGTGTGAAGTTTGTAGAAAAAAACTTGAAGAAATAAAAAAAGATTCAAAAGATGAAGAAAGTGAGAAAAAGCAGATTGATTATTTAAAGAAAATAAGAATAAAAAACAGAATTAAATCAATTTTAATTGCAATTGGAGTTGTTTTATGTATAGCTTTAATTTTATTTTTAAGAAAATTTATAATAATAAATAATCTTTTAAATAAATCTGAAAAATCTTTAAAATCAAATAATATGTATATTGAAAAGTCAGAATGTTCTTTAAACTCTGGAGAAACAAGTGTTTATAGAACATATTATAAAGATGGAAAATGTAAACAAACTTTTGATATTTACTCCGAAAATGGAATTGAAAACATATATACAAAATATGCAGAAATAAATTCAGATGAGCAAATTTATATAAATGAAAAAGAAAAAAGTGTGAAAATAGAAAAAGGAAATTTAATAGGTGTATTTAATACGGAGAAAAGCTTAAAATATGTTCCTTTTGTTCAAAACAGAAGTCTTTATTTAAAACTTGGAATGGTATTTTACTATGGAATAGATACAAGTACTTATGAAATAGGAAGAGATTATTATATTTTTAGAAATATTGTAGATAAATCTAGAAATTATGAAGTATGGATAGATAAAGATAATGGTTTACCTTTAAAGGAATTCCAAGAAGATGCTATAAGAACTTTTTTCCCAGGAACAGAAATTGTAAAAAATACAGCAAATATGGATGTTAATTTTAAATATAGCTTTGATACTGTAACGGATGAAGATGTTGCTGTTCCAGATTTTACAGGTTACACAGTAGAAAATATAGATTATAATTTGGAAGATTTAGAAAATAAATAAAAATAATTGAAACTTTTTTGGAAATTTTGAAGTCTTATAAGTGTAATAATCAAATGAGGAGAAAAAAATGGAAGAAACAGTTATACTTGCAAAAAAAGGAGATAAACAAGCTTTTTCTGATTTAATAGACTATATAAAAATGGATTTATATAAAATAGCAAAAACTAGGTTACACAGCGAAGATGACATTTTAGATGTAGTGCAGGAAACAATAATTTGTGCATATAAATCTATAAAAAATGTTGATAAACCAGAAAATTTTAAAAAATGGATAATTAAAATTTTAGTAAACAAATGTAATGACACCTATAAAAAGAAAAAGCTAGATAAAATTTCTTTAGATGAAGTAGAAGAGGTATTTTCTTTAAATTCAGTAGAATTTGAAAAATTAGAAATTGATGATTTACTTAAAAATTTAAATGATGATGAAAAACTAATTATAACTCTTTATTATTTAGAAAATTACACTAGTAAGGAAATTTCAAAATTACTTAAAATTAATGAAAATACAGTAAAAACTAAAATTTCGAGAGCTAAAAACAAGATAAGAAATAGTTTTAAAGGAGGTATTTATTAATGGATGAATTTGATAATGAAATCCGCAAAATTTTCAAAAAAGATATTAATCTTACTGATGAATTTAATTCTTCTGTAAGAAAAACAGTAGCAAATTTACCAGACAAAAAATTAAAAATTCCAGTATTTAGAACATTTGCCACTGGATTTGCTTGTTTAGTTTTTTCTACTGGAATTGTATTTGCAAAAGATATATCTCAAAGAATTTACAATTTTTATGAAACAGGAAAAGGTGTTGAAACAGCAATAAATGAAGGATATATTGCAGAAAATGAATCTGAATATGCAAATTCATCTAAAGAAGAAACATATTCTAATGAAGACACTGGAATTGTAATTGAAGATACTGAAACAAAAGTAAAAGTTCAAGATATTGTAATGGATGATTTTAATTTAAGTGCAACAATAGTTGTAGATTTATCTGATAAAATTTTAGAGCAAATTCCAGCAAAAGATATTTGGGAAATGAACTTTCCAGATTTAATAGTAAGTGATGAAGAGGGAAATGTTTTATTTGGAATGGATCAAAATGCTGTAAAAAACTTTTTCGGGGGAGAAATAAATGAAGAAAAAGTTTGTAATAGTGGATTAAATAGTTTTATAAAAGATAGAGGTACATCACCTGTTAAAGCAGTTTATAATATGTATGTAGAATATAGTAATCATTATCCAAAAAGTAAAAAGTTGAATTTTAAATTTACAGAAATTGCTATTTCTAATTCAGATGAGACAGTTTATGGTGATGAAGAAATAACAGTAAAAGGAAATTGGGAAGTAAGTGTAGATTTACCAGAAAAATTCTATAATAGAGAATCTATAATTTATCATCAAGTAGATGAAAGTAGTAGCAAACATAAAGTAAAAAGTTTTGCAATATATAACACTGGAGCTGTAGCAGAACTATCTTTAAAATCTAGAATACTTAAAGATAGAACAAAAGAAATAACAGAAATAATAAGAAAAGGAAATCCAAGTCCTACAGTAGAAACTTATATGCTTAATAAAATTTATAATTTAGAAAAATCAAAAGATTATAAATTAAGTGAAGAAAGAAGAAAACTTTATGATAAAGAGGTTTATATAACAAATTCAAATGGTGAAAAATTTGAGTTAACAATGGGTCCAATACCAAATGGTGGTGGAAGTATAGATGAAAATGGAATCTATAATACAAGCTGTGCATTTGATTTAACTGCAAAAGATGCAACAGATGAACTTACTCTTCATATAAAATATTTAGGAGAAGAAACAGAAATAAAATTGGAAAAAGATAGCGTGCAATAAAGAAAAAAATTATTTAAATTAAGGAGAAGAAAATATGAAAATAAATTTAAAAAATATAATTGTAATATTTAGCATAATATTATTTACTATCTTATTTCCAATAGAAAATTATGCTAAATTTGTTGACTATGAAAATAAGATTTCAAAAAAAGTTTTTGAGGATTGGTTAAAAGAGCAAACTTTAGATACAGTTAATGAAGATGAAAGAATAAAAGAAGATTTTGATATTGATAGTTATGGTATTTGTTATGAAAATTCTTCAGATGATTCATATAAACCATTCGAATTAGGAGATGAAATTTATGTTCATATAGGTGCATTGGTAAGTCCAGTAAATCCTGAAAGCGAGTATTGGAAAAATTTTGAAAAGGTTGAATTTACTGGAATACCTGCTAAATATAGAATGATGTATTATATAAAAATGACTCAAGTAGAAGGTGAAGAATATAAAATTACATATATGAAAACAGTGCCAGAAGGCTATGAAGAATATATACAAAGAATGAATGATATGGGAATAGATATAGAAAATATGAATTTTGATGAATATTTTGAATTTGAATATAAAGATGCAAATGAACCTGAAACTCAAACAAAAATGCAAGAAGTTCAAACTAAAGAATATAAAGCAGAAAATAAAATAGTTGAAAACACCAGTTTTGCAATATCTATATTTTGTGCAATAATGATAGTAGTTTGTTTTGCAGTATATATTAAAAATTTGAGAAAATAAAAATTTTGTTTTCAATATTAAATTATTTTAAATCTTATTTATAAATTGTTACTTGATTGAAAAAAAGTTTAGTCACATAAAAAAGAACCATATTGAGAAATTATTATTTTAGTGTTAAGATAATAAAAAGTTTGTATATGTATAATCATTTACGAATATATTTCTTACAAAAAATGAGGTAGCTTTATATGGGAAGAAAAAGAAAAACTAAAAAAATAAATATATGGCAACTAATATTTTCAGCAATAATAGTAATTTGTATTTTATTTTATGAATATGTAAATAAAGATTTAGAAATTGATAATAAAAATAATAACTATAATGTAAATAATTCCAATATAGCTAATTCTAATATAGTATTTGATTTATCTACAATTCCAGAATATACAGGTAATCCTTATGTGGAAATAAACAATAATATTCCATATTTTACAGAAGAAGATTTTACGTTAGAACCTTTTGAAAATTATAATGATTTAGGTGATGGCAAAGCAGGAGTAGCTATGGCAAATATTTGTAAAGAAATTATGCCAAAAGAAGGAGAAGAACGTGGAGAAATAGGAAGTGTTAAAGATCTTTCTGGTTGGGTGCAAAAAAGATATGATAACTTAATTAAAGATAAATATTTATATAATCGTTGTCATTTAATTGGTTGGCAACTTGCAGGAGAAAATGCAAATAAAAATAATTTAATAACAGGAACGAGATATTTAAATACAGAAGGAATGCTACCATTTGAAAATATGGTAGCAGAATATATTGCTAATAACGAAAATAGTCATGTTTTATATAGAGTAACACCTATTTTTGAAGGAGCAAATAAATTAGCAAGTGGTGTAGAAATGGAAGCATGTTCAGTTGAAGATAAAGGAGATGCAATTAAATTTAATGTTTATTGCTATAATGTTCAACCAGGAATAGTTATTGACTATGCTACTGGAGAAAGCCATGAAAAATAAAGTTTAAAATATTGTAAATTTATAAAAAATAATGTATAATCACTCCTAACTTTTTTCTTAGTACTATTAGTCAGTAGTAGTAAATTTCCAATGTAAAAAAATAAAGGAGTGATTTATATATTGAACTTAGATGTAGTAAATGATGTATTTAATAATTTGAAGGAGAACAATTTTGTGCAAAATTTTATAAAAGATTTATCAAAGTATTTAGAAAATAAATTAAATTATGAAAATCAGGAAATTCCAATAATTGAAGATATATTATCTAAAAATAATTTAACAACAGGAAATAAAAATTCTATAAGAGGGAGTTTAAATAATATTATATCATCATATGCAAAAAATGATGTAATATATTTTATAAAAGATAATAAAAAAACTTATTGGTCAAATAATAAAAAATGCTATAATAATGATATTTATGTGATATTAAAAGCAGAAAATGAAAATATAGAAGAATTAGAAGTAAATAAAAAAGATATGCCAAAAGATGTAAAAGTAAATGATGTCTTAAGATTTGAAAATAATAATTATGTAATTGATAATATATCTACAAAAGAACTAAAAGAAGAAATTATAAATAATGCAAAAGAAATACTAGAAAAACAAAATATAAATCTAGAAAATTATAGAAAAGATGGTCATTTATATTTAGTAACAGAAGAATTAGAAAATAATAGATTTTTAAAAGATTTAACAGATAAATCTAAAACAGAATTTGAAGAAACTTCTATTTCAAAAGATTTATTAAGTAAAGCAGTAGAAGGAACAGTTCTTAAATTTATTAATGGAAAATATGAATATTATTCAGATAATGGATTTGAAATGGTTGACAAATAAAATATAAACAAATAAAAAGGAAATTTTATTATAAAATTTCCTTTTTTATATAGAAATAGGTTTTAGTATAAAATTTAAATAATTATAATATCATTCCACTTATTAAAATTCCTAAATTTTCTCTATAAATTCCAGCAAATTGTGATATAGGAATAGGATTTTCTCCAACACCAACTTCAATAGTAAATCCAGGTTTATTATAATAAAGTATAAACCAATCTTTAAATCCTGCAAAACTTGAGTTTTCAGGAACGTTTTCTAAAGAATATCCAGAAAGCTCTGCAAATTTTTTTGCGATTTCTTCAGAATTTGGTGGAGTTTGTTCTTGATATTTATAGTAAATTACACGACCTTGGGTATGATATGTTATCATTAAATCAAAATTATGTCGTAAGGTAAAATTATATAAGCTTACAGCTTCTGGAGCAGTTAAAGGACCAAAACCAACAAAATCACGAGGAGCAGGCCTGTTAAATCCCTGAGAATATTTTATTTCACGAGCTTCTTCCCAACCAGCAGGAAATTGTAAATTTAAATCGATACCTCTCGTGTTTAAAATATACCAACCACAAAGAAATTTAATAAAATGCAGTAATCATCTATATTACAGAGTTTCTTTTATTGTAGGAATTTTCGAGTGTTAACGAGAAAAAGCTCCATACGAGAAAAGTATGCGAATTGTTACAAATTCTTAAAATTTATTTTATAGAATTTGTTAATTCGTATTTCGAAAAGAAGCTCTGTTTTTTTATGCAAAATTACTGCTAGAATTGGAGTGAAAAAAACAATTCCTAAAATCATCTCCCTGCGGGCTAAAAGGGTTTTAGGTGTTTTCACCTAACCAGCGAAAACGGTGTCATTACACCAAGCTGGCGAATACTAGGCATAGAAAAATGCCAAGCTATTCGGAGCAAAGTTTTGCTCTTTTAAATTTCTGCTACGCTACGCTAGCACAATTCAATTTTATAAAAATAAAATACAAACATTATTTTATTTTGTATGAATGTCTTTTATGGCTTATGTATGTTTGTATGTCATTGCATATAAATAAAAGGTATGGTATAATTTCTTAAAATTACAAAAGTAAAAATAAAGATAAATAGTAAGTTATTAAAACTTATATTTTATTTTACACATTCTGGTATTAATATTGTAGATGTATTATTTAATAAAAAAGATAGTAAAGAAATTAATACTAGAATGTTAGAATTAAGAGATAATAGAATTAAACCAAATGTTGAAATAGATATGTTAGAAAAACTAAAAAAAGATGAAATAAAAAAGTTAGAATTGTTAATTTGTACTAGCTAAAAGGCTTATATAGTCATTAAAATTTGACAAAATCAATAAAAAATGCTAAAATGTTACTAGAATATGAATATAAATATAAAACATTCATAAAATAGTAACAAGGAGGCAAAGAAAATGAATTGTCGTAATATAGTTATAAATTATATAAAAAATTGCGAAAAAAATGAACCTATCTTTATAGAAGATATAAAAGAATATATTATGCAATTCTATAGAGATGAGGAAAAAGAAAAAATTTTTAATAATATAAAAGAAATATTAAATAGATTAAACAAAGAAAATATAATTAAAACAGCATATAAAGGCATATATTACATTCCAAAAACTAATATTTTTGGAGAAGTACCACTTGGAAATAGCAAAATAGTTCAGTATAAATATTTAGTTGATAAATTTGGAAATGTAAAAGGATATATAACAGGTGCAAATCTATTTAATAAAGTCGGTTTAACAACGCAAGTTCCTAATGTTATTGATATTGTTACAAATGAATGTAAAAACAATAACAAATACACAAATAAAAATTTAAATGTAATAATTAGAAAACCTAAAATTGAAATAGATAATGAGAATTATAAATATTTACAGTTTATTGATTTGATAGAAAATAAAGATAATATTTATGTAGAAGTAGATAATATGGATGAAATAATATACAATTTTATTGAGGAAAATGAATTACAATTTGAGAAAATATTAAAATATGCAAGGGAAACCAATAGTAAAATGGTAATAGACAAAATAGTTGCACTTGCAAGATAGGAGAAGTATGAAATTACACTTAAATAAAGAATTATTTAGAGATTTAATAGATACTATAAATACTAGAACAGGAATAGCAATAGATATTATAGAAAAGGACTACTATGTTTGTATGATACTTGATGAGTTATCTAAAAAACAAAACGAATTACAAGCATATTTTAAAGGTGGAACAGCAGTATATAAAATACTAGACACAATGAATCGTTTTTCTGAAGATATAGACTTAACTGTAAAAGTATTATCAGATCAATCTAATACAAAAAATAGGAATCGTTTAAAAGAATCTGCTCTTGGATATAAAATAGATGGATTACAATTAATAAAAGAAGAATGTATTGACAATAAAGGTAGTGTTACTGGCATATATAAATATGAATCTGTATATGCAGACAATGAAATACCACTGCAAAGGGCAGGAAAAATACAAGTAGAATCTACATCTTTTACTGTAAGTGAGCCTACAGAAAAATATTATATTGAACCATTAATCTATAAATTAGCAAATGCTGATGAAAAGAAAATATTAGAAGAAAAATTCAATATTTCAAAAATTGAAATTGAAATAATAAAATTAGAAAGAATATTTATTGATAAGATTTTTGCAACAGAATTTTATTATATAAGAAATATGTATATGGATGTATCAAAACATTTATATGACATAACAGTTTTATTTAATAGTGATAAAATTCAAAAACTATTAAATAATAAAGAAGAATTATCAAAGTTAATAGAATATAAAAGACAAGAAGAGAAAGCAAGAATTGGTGGAATTGAAGAAAATACTGAAACAAAAGATTTTACTTATTTTAAACTGAATTTTAGCAATGACTTAATACAAGCATTTGAAAGTATGCAAAATAAATATGTTTTAAATGATAAATATAAGGTTAGTATAGATGAAGTTAAAAATATATTAAGAAAAATATATATTAAATTTAGAGATTAAATATTTGAATTATTATTATAAATGAAAAGGAGATTTAGTATGAACGAAACTTATAGTTTTTTAAAAGAAAGAACAAAAGTTAATTTTGTATCAACAATAGATGGTGAAAGACCAAGTTGTAGACCATTTGGAGACCCAGTATTAATAGATGGAAAAATATATGTTCTTACTAATAAGCAAAAGAATGTATCAAAACAAATAGCTAAAAATAATAATGTTTGTATTGTTGCTTATGATAACCAAGATTGGATTAGAATAAATTGTAAATTAATAGATGATAGCAACAATATGAAAGCTAAGCAAGCTATAATTGATGAATTTGACTGGGCTATAGATGCAGGATATACATTAGATAATCCAAATTTTCAAATTTTATATATGGCTGATGTCAACACTACTATTTATAACGAAGATGGAGAAATTCTATATACAGAAAATTTCTAAAATATATAAATAATTTTATTTTAAGCACTTGATAATGTAAAAACATTATTAGGTGTTATTTTTTATGCAAAATAAAAAATTTTTAAAATTACCCATTTTTAATATTTTCAAGACATTATTATATAGAAGGGTAAAAATTTTTCTAAAAAAGTTTACATTTTGAACTCATAAATGGAACTTACCTATTAGATGAGAAAAATTTTATAAAATTTTTCTAAAAATGCAACATTTTAGAGTATGATTTGGAATTTATCTAGTAGAAAAGTAAATGAAAAATTTAATATTTTAAACTCTCATTTACTATAGGCATATTAGAAAACAAATAGTACATTGAAAAATACACTTAAATTTAAGTGTCATAACAAGCCATTTTCTTTAATAATCTGTATTAGATGAAATTATAAAAAAGGAGCTGATGTCAATGTGAATAAAGATAAGCAAGAAATAGAAAGTGATAAATTAGAATTTAATACATATTGTATTTTTGCAGAAGAAAAGCAGGATGTAAATACAACTATAGGATTAATGTTTAAAGATTATATTGAAAGTTTAAAGGTCAAAGATAAGTAATTATTTAAAAGTATTTGCAAAAACGGAACTAAGATTTTCTAATTCACTTATGTTCATAAGAAAATCTAAGTTTCGCATAAGTCAACTGTAAAATTCAAAAAAATTTTCACTAACAGTTGACTTAATTTCTTTGAGCACGTTAAAATTGATGTGTAGATGATTACGGATAGGAGGTTAAATGCTAGAAATAAAAAGTCAAAACTTCAAAGTACGGAATGTATATCAGACTATCTAGAGAAGATGGCGACAAGCAAGAAAGCGAAAGTATCGGTAATCAAAGAAAAATTTTGCAAAGATATATAAAGGAGAACAATTTAACACTTATTAAAGAATACATTGATGATGGTGTGTCAGGTACAACTTTTAATAGACCTGGGTTTAATGAATTATTGCAAGATATTGAAAACAAGAGTATTAATATGGTTATTACAAAAGACTTATCTAGACTTGGTAGGGACTATATAAAAACTGGAGAATACATTGAAAATTATTTTCCAGAAAAGAATATTAGATATGTTGCAATAACAGATGGAATAGACACTTATATTGATAGCACAAATAACGATATAACACCTTTTAAAGCAATTATGAATGATATGTATGCAAAAGACATTTCAAAGAAAATTAGAAGTGTGTATAAGGAAAAACAAAAGCAAGGTGAATATTTGTGTAGTATTCCAGCATATCGGCTATAAAAGGCATCCTAGTATTAAAAATAAACTAGTCATTGATGAAAATGTAGCTGATATCGTAAGAAAAATTTTTGATATGTATGCAAATGGACATGGTAGCGTAGAAATAGTAAATTACTTAAATAGCCATCACTACTTATCTCCTACTGCTTACAGAAAAACTGGAGTGGTACAAGATGAAAACAAAACGAATTATAACTGGAATGAAGTAACTCTATGCAATATGTTAAAAAATGAAGTATATATTGGGAATACCATACAAAACAAAAAAACAGTTGTATCATATAAGGTAAAGAAAATTAGAACTGTAGAAAAGGAAAATCAAATACGAGTAAATAATACGCATGAACCCATCATAGATGAAGATGTATTCGAAAAAGTAAGCCGTCTTTTAGAAAAGAGAGGAACAAATACAAAATTAAAATATGACTATTTATTAAGAGGTCTGCTTTATTGTTATCATTGCAAAAGGAAATTACAAATCGTGCTTAAAAAGAATTCAAGGAGAAATAGCATATCACATCCATATATAACTTGCGCAGGTCATAAATCAAGAAATTGTTACCCTTTAAGTATCAATTATGAAAAGTTCGAAAAACATATTCTTTATATAGTAAAAAAGATTGCCCAAATCTATGCTGATAAAGAAGTTTTTTATTCAGTTTATGAAAAATATCAAAACAAAACTCTTGATATAAGAGAAGGCTTTAAGAAAAAAATTGAACAATTAAATAAAGCAATTTATGAGATAAACAGCAATTTAGACAAGATGTATATGGACAAATTAAAGGGTGTTATTTTAGAAGAAGACTATATAAGATATTCACAAAAATTTATTTTTGAAAGAACAAATTTAACGAAACAAAAGGAAGAATTAGAGCAAAAATTAACTCAAGCTGAAGAAAAAATTAGCACAAAAAGCAAAACAAAAGAAGAAAAAGAATTAGATGAATTAATAGAAAATTTTTTGAAATTAGAACAAATTGATAAAATGTATTTATACCGATTAATCAATAAAATTGAAATTGATAAAGATAAAAATGTGTACATATATTTTAATTTTTCAAAACTTAACTCTATTAATGAAAATCTAGATGAATTTATCAAAATTGAAGAAATAATAAATGAAAACAATCAAAAACGCAGAGTCGTGTAATAAAAACTTTACAAGGCTTTGCAAAATGGTTGGTATATTTTTAAATCCACACCTTCAATATTTGCTTTCCAACCATTTGGAAAAGGAATATCTGGAAAGTTAGAAGAAATTCTTTTTGCATTTGTATATGCACAAGAACTTTCAGAAATTAGTCCTGTTACTAAATCAACACCATCAGGATTTACCATTGGAACTATGTATAATGAAACATTATCATAAAGTTCTCTACTATTTACTCCAAAAATATTTAAATTATTTACATAACTTTTAGATAAATTTTCTAAAAACTTCATTAAAAGAGGAGATGTTATCCACTCATTTGCATGTGTTGCAGCACAATAAAAAATTTCTTTTCTGCCATTTCCAAATTTAATGCACTGAATTCTTCTTCCAAGTACAGAGGTTCCAATTGTAGAAATATCAAGAAAAGGATAAACAGTTTTTAGTGCTGTGATATTCATATTCAAAATTTGTGATGTATAACTAATATTAGTAGGAACGATACTTCCAAATGGCACAATAATTTCTTCACCTATTTGCAAATTATTAGCATCAATTTGTGAATTTGCATAAATAATTGCATCAACAGTAGTAGAATAATTTTTAGCAATTTTAGATAAAGTATCACCTTCTTTTATTGTATATGTAGTATTTCCATTAATATATGGCATTAATGCATTCCAAGTATTTGTACCAACAATACCATCTACTGATAGACCAAAAGCTTTTTGAAAGTTTTGCACTGCTGTAAAAGTTTGAAATCCAAAAATTCCATCAATTGCACCAGTGTAAAAACCAAGTTTTTGTAAAGTACTTTGTAATAGCTCTACTTCAGGACCTCTAGAATTTAATCTTAATGTATTCATATATAAATTCCTTTCTTAAAATAATTTATGCTTTATATTATGTTCTAAAATAAAAAAAGTTACAATTTTTTCATTCTTTTATAAATTTGTTCTTATTTTAAATAGAAAAATAAATATTTCAAAAAAATATTTATTTTTGAAAAGAAAATCCTAAAACTTAAAAATAAAATACTTGTATATTTTAATGTTTTGGTATAGAATTTATTTGGAAATTTATCATATAGAGGAGAAAAAAACGTGCTAATAGAAGAAGAAATTAAAGAACTAGAGAAGAACAAAGAATATACTAAAGTTTTTAATTATTTTCATGATAAATATACAGTAATTTTAAAAGAATTTTTAGAGAGAAATGATATAGAAACAAAAGAAGATGATTGTTTAATTGATTATATAGTTAAAACAAGATTTTTTATGCCAAAATACAATCAGTATACAATTCCTATTTCAAATGCTATGTATAATGAAGATTTACCAGAAGCAATGAAATATGAATTATTAATGTCAACATATAAAGATGTTATAAATGCTTTTACAAGGAGATAGAATGGATAGAATAGCAAAATTTTTAGCTTATGAAGGAAGAGTGAGTTTAATTTGTGCAAATACAACCCAATTGATAGAAGAAATTAGAAAACTTCATGATTTAACTCCAACAACAACAGCAGTTTTAGGAAGATTTTCTACAATTTCTGGAATGATGGGTTTTACAGAAATAAAAGAAAAAGATGATTTTTTAAGTATTCAATTAAATGGAAAAGGCCCAGTAGGAACTTTAGTTTCAATTGTTAGAAGAGAGGAAGAAACTTCTAAAATAAAGGTTTCAATAGATAATCCTTATGTAGAATTGCCTTTAAAATCTAATGGAAAATTAGATGTAGGTGGAGCTGTTGGAACAAATGGTTTTTTAAATATTATTAATAAAAATGAAATAACAGATTCAAATTATACAGGTTTAGTTCCATTAGTTTCAGGAGAAATTGCAGAAGATTTTACAGAATATTTTGCAAAGTCAAAGCAAAAACCAACAGTAGTTGCTTTAGGAGTTTTAGTAAATAAGGATGGAGTTAAAGCTTCTGGTGGTTATATGATTCAATTAATGCCTGATGCTACCGAAGAAGATATAGTAAATATAGAAAAAGCTTTAGAAAAAGCGCCAGCAATAAGTGAAATGATAGATAAAAATAAAAGTTTAGAAGAAATAGCAAAAATTGTAACAGGTGATGAAAATGTTTTAATATTAGCTCAAGAATTAAGCTTAAAATATGAATGTGATTGCACTAGAGAAAGATTTGAAAGAGGACTTATTTCATTAGGAAAAGATGAATTAAGTAAAATAATTGAGGAAGATGAAATGGCAGATACTGTATGTCATTTTTGCAATAAAAAATATCATTTTTCAAAAGAAGATTTAGAAAAATTACTTAAAGAAATAAAATAAAAAGGTGATAGACTAATGATAAAAAAATTTGAAAAAGAAGCAATGTTTGAAGAAAATCTAAAATGGAAGCAAGCAATAAAAAGAGAAGAAAAGTTATATGATCAGATTTATGGTGATGCACCGATGCGTACAGAATTTGATAGGGATTATACAAGAATAATAAATTGTAGTGGATATAGAAGATTAAAACATAAAACTCAAGTATTTTTCTCACCTAAAAATGACCATATTTGTACCAGAATCGAACATGTAAACTTAGTAGAATCAATAAGTAATACAATTGCAAATTATTTAGGATTAAATACAGAACTTACAAAAGCAATTGCAGTTGTGCATGATATTGGGCATAGTCCATTTGGGCATCAAGGTGAAAAAATATTATCCAAAATTGCTGAAAGAGAATATGGAGAAAAATTTTGGCATGGTGGAAATGGATTAAATTTTGTAGATAATCTTGAATTATTAAGAGATGTTGAAGGAATAAAAAGAAATTTAAATTTAACTTATGCTGTAAGAGATGGAATTTTAGGACATTGTGGAAATGCTAAAATTTCAGGACAAAAGCCAAGAGAAAATGTTGTAAATCTAAAAGATTTTACTTATCCAAATAAGTTTGATCCTTTCACTTGGGAAGCATGTGTTGTAAAAATAGCAGATAATATTTCATATTTAGGAAGAGATTTAGAAGATGCTAAAGAAATGAAACTTTTAAATGATAGAGATTTACAAAATATAGATAAAGCAATAGAAAGTATAAAAGTAAATAATACAAGTATAATTGGATTTTTAATAGGTGATTTATGTAAAAATAGTAATGTAGAAGAAGGATTAAAATTTTCAGAAGAAGCCCATTTTGTAATGGAAAAAATAAGAAATTTCAATAATGAAAAAATATATAAAAATGATAAAATACAACCTACTATTAGATATTTTACAGTTTTAATGAATGAAATCTTTTATACATTAAAAAAGGAATTTAATGGAACATCCACTGTAAAAAATATAAGAAAAATGAAAAGGTATTATCCAGTTTTATCAGAAGAATTTTCAGATTGGTTAGAAGAATATTCAAATTCTGATGGAAGAGATGAAAATAAATATTTTAATAAAATAGTTTATGATTTAAATGACATAAAAAATTATAGTAAGGCAATAATAGATTATATGTCTGGAATGACAGATCAATATATAGTAAGAACTTATAATGAAATTGTAAGTTTTTAGAAGGAGGAAAATATGGTATATAGGTATGAACCAAAAGGAGTATGTTCTATGGAAATGGATATTGAAGTAGAAGAAGAGATAATTAAAAAAGTTGAAATAATAGGAGGATGTTCAGGAAATACTCAAGGAGTTGCAAGACTAGTTGCAGGAATGAATATAGATGAAGCAATTAAAAGATTAAAAGGTATTGATTGTGCAGGCAGAGGAACATCTTGTCCAGACCAGTTAGCAAGAGCATTAGAAGAAATAAAAGAAAAAATAGCATAAAAAAATGTCTGAAAAGACATTTTTTTATGAAAATAATTTAAAATTATATATATTGTATTAGAAATTAAATATTTTAAAATAATAAATTAGTTATGTTTGCAAAATCTTCAAGAGAAAGCTCTTCCGCTCTAATTTTAGGATTTATATTTAATTTGTTTAAAATTTTTTCTAAAGTTTCTTTATTTTCAATTCCGTTATTTGAAAGAGAATTTATAAGAGTTTTTCTCTTTTGTAAAAAGGCCGTTTTTATAATCTTAAAAAACAATTTTTCATCTTGCACATCAACTTTTGGTTTATTTAGAAGATTTAATTTTAAAACAGCAGAATCTACTTTAGGACTAGGTATAAAACATTCCTTTGAAACATATAATATAATTTCAGGATTAGTATAATAATTTATACTATAAGTTATTGAACCTGTTTCTTTTCCACCAGGTTTTTCAGCAAGTCTTAAAGCAACTTCTTTTTGAACCATTACAGTAATACTTTTTAAATTTAATTTATTTTCTAGTAGTTTCATTATAATTGGAGTTGTAATATAGTAGGGAAGATTTGCTACTACTTTTACACTTTTAAAATTAGAATTTTGATTTATGATCTCATGCAAATTAACTTTTAAAATATCGTTATTAATAAGTTCAAAATTATTATATAAAGAAAATCTATTATTTAATAAATCAATCATTTTTTTATCTAATTCTATACATATAACTTTACCAGCAGTTTCTAAAAGTAGAGAAGTAAGATTGCCAAGCCCAGGTCCGATTTCTATAATTAAGTCTTCTTTAGAAACTTCAGCTTTATTTACAATTTCTTTAATAGTAAATTCATCTATAAGGAAATTTTGACCATAATTTTTGTTAGCTGATATGTTATATTTATTCATAATAAATTTTGTTTCTTGTTCTAAATTCATTTTAAAAATCCTTTTAAATTAGTAAATTTGTTATATTTTACTATAAAATGATTAAAAATTCAATTCTATATTTTATAAATAATTTTTAGAAAACATTTTTAATAATAGTGATAAAAGATATATTATTGATATTTTCAAAATATATAAAATTTTAAGATAGCTGCCAAAAAAAAGCTTAGAAATAAATTAAAAATAAAATAGATAACAGCTACCTTAATTCTTTAGTACCTTACTTAAGAAAAAAATAATAAAAATTTTCTTTTGTAAAGAAAAAATATATAAAGCTGTTTTTATATTCTATTTTGTGATTTTTTTGCAAGAACTTGCAATAGAATATTGTGAAAAAAACGATAAAATTATAATATTTAAATTATGAAAAATATATAAAAAGTGTCGAAATTGGGCGAAAAATAAGAAAAAATCCCAATTTAAATAAAATATAAATTGGGATTAAATAAAATTTTAAATTCTTATTAAATTATAATTTTAATTCTTCAATTATAATTTTAATATTATTTAAGATTTATTTGTAATTTCTTCTAAGTCAAGAAGTTCTTGCCATCTTGAATCTACTTCTTTTTGGAATTCTTCTATCATCCATTCATTACCTAGTTTAAACATATGTTTAAATCTCTTTTGTGGTCTTAAGAATTCTTCTATTGGAAGTTTATTAGCTGGTTTATAAGTAATTTTATAAACTCCATCAACAACTTCATATAAAGGCCAATAGCATGTTTCAACAGCTAATTTATTTATTTGCATTAAATCTTCTGTATTGTAGCCCCATCCTCTAGGACATGGAGCAAGTACATTTAAGAAGCAAGGTCCTTCTGTGTAAATTGCTTTTTCAGATTTTTGATATAAATCTGCGAAATTATTAAGTGCTATTGTTTGTGCAACATATGGAAGGTGATGACCTACCATAATTTTTGCTAAATCTTTACGAGATTGCATTTTTCCAGGAATAACACTTCCTGCTGGAGTAGTTGTTGTGTCAGCAAATTTTGGTGTAGCAGAAGAACGTTGAATACCTGTGTTCATATATGCACCATTATCATAACATACATAAACCATATCATGTCCTCTTTCCATAGCACCTGATAAACTTTGAAGTCCTATGTCGTAAGTACCACCATCTCCACCAAAAGCTATAAATTTTGTTGTTTTATCTTCTGGTAATTTTCCTTGACGTTTCATAGATTTATATGCAGCTTCAACTCCACTTAAAGTAGCACCTGCACATTCAAAAGCTGTATGAATAAATGAGTCTGTCCAAGAAGTATATGGATAAATGAAAGTAGAAACTTCCATACATCCAGTAGCACATGCAATAACTGCATGATCTTCTGGTTTAACAGCTCTTAATACCATTCTTGCAACAGCTGGTGCACCACAACCTGCACACATTCTATGACCAGAAGTAAATCTTGAAGGCTTATTAGCCACTATTTCTTTATGATTATAAGGCATTTTAATCCATCCTTTCTAATATAATATTAATTAAATTTGTAAGAATTTTTATTTTCTTAAACCTAAGTATCTGTATGGATTATTTAAGTTTCCACTAGATACTATTTCACTTAAATCTGTATAAACTGATTTTATATCAGTTACAGTAGTATCTCTACCACCAATTCCATATACATAGTTTACTGTTGGAACATGAATATTACTTACATACATACCTGAAACAACATCTTCAAATAAAGCACCACCGCATCCATTTAAAGAATCTGCTTTATCAAGTACAGCAACAGCCTTTGCATTTTTTAAAGCTTCGGCTACTTCTTCAGCTGGGAATGGTCTAAACATTCTAATTTTTAAAAGACCTACTTTAACTCCTTGTGCTCTTAATTCATCAATAGCAGCTTTTGTAGTTCCAGCTGTTGAGTTCATACAAACAACAACTAACTCAGCATCATCTAATTTATATTTTTCGAAAAATTCATATTTTCTTCCAGAAATTTTTGCAAATTCTTCTGAAACTTCTGCGATTACTTTTTTAGCATTTTTCATAGCTTCTGCTTGTTGAGCTTTATGTTCAAAAAGATATGCTTGTAAATCTAAAGGACCAACTGCAATAGGTTCCTTATCATTTAATAAATAATGTTCTGGTTTATATTTTCCAACAAAATTTTTAACAACATCATCTTCTAATAATTCAATATTTTCTATTGAGTGTGATGTAATAAATCCATCTTGGCATACCATTAAAGGTAATTGAACATCTTTATGCTCAGCAATTCTGTGAGCCATTAATAAATTGTCGTAAGCTTCTTGATTACTTTCAGAAAATAGCATAATCCATCCAGCATCTCTAACACCCATTGCATCTGAATGATCATTATGAATATTTAATGGACCAGAAACAGCTCTGTTTACTAAAGACATTACTATTGGTAATCTTAAGCTTGAAGCTATATAAATCATTTCCCACATTAAAGATAAACCATTTGCTGAAGTAGCTGTCATAGCTCTAGCTCCAGCTGATTCTGCACCAATACAAGCGCTCATAGCACTATGTTCACTTTCAACAGCAACAAATTCTGTATCAACTTGACCATTACTTACAAAGCTTGAAAAATATTGAGGTATTTCTGTTGAAGGTGTAATAGGAAATGCAGCAACAACATCTGGATTTATTTGTTTCATAGCAATAGCTGCTGCTTCATTACCACTTAATCTTTCTCTTATTCCCATAATAATTTTCCTTTCTTTAATTATATTTTCTTAAAATTTATTTATTTCATTTCAATAGCCTTAAAAGGACATACTTTAGCGCAAACGCCACATCCTTTACAAGCATCATAATCAAAATCTCCTCTTTTTAGATCTTTACCAACTGGAATTGCATCATCAGGACAAACAGGAAAACAAAGTCCACATTGTTTGCAAAGTTCTGGTTTAAAAACAGGAGTAATTGAACGCCAATCACCAGTTTTAAATTCTTTTGCATTACCAGCAGTATAAATATTTCCACCTATTGTAAGATCATTTATAGGTGTTTTTGCATTTAATTTATCCTCTGTCATAATAGCTCCTTTCTAAACCTTTGTTACTTCTTTTAAAGCCATTTCTAAGGCTTTCATATTACCATCAATAACTTCTGGTTTTTTTGCAAATTTATGTTTAAAAGAACCAATCATATCTTCCAAAAAGGCTTCTTCAGACATAATTCCACTTACTTTAACAACTGCTGCAAGCATAGGTGTATTTGGAAAATATTTTCCCAAAGTTTCCATAGAAACCTTACGGGCATCGATTTTATATACATCACCCGTATATCCTTTTAGAGATTTTCTTAATTCTTCTCCATCTTTAGTAGTATTGATTATAATTGCTCCATCTGATTTTAATCCTGCTGTTACATCAACTGCATCTAAAAGAGTATCATCAACAACTACAACAAAATCTGGTTCATAAATGTTTGAATGAACTGTTATTGGTGTATCACTAATACGGTTGTAAGCTGTAATAGGAGCACCCATTCTTTCTGGCCCATATTCAGGGAAACCTTGAATATATTTACCAGTATTGAAGGCTGCATCTGCTAGAAGAAGTGAAGCTGTTTTTGCACCTTGACCGCCTCTACCATGCCATCTGATTTCAATTAAATTACTCATAGTAACCTCCTATTAAAATTTTGTTTATGTGAAAATTATATTGATTAAATTTTGTATTTACAGTATATATTTTTTAAAAATTAAAGTCAATATAGAAGTGCGTAGTTTAATAAAATTTATTACAATTATATTTTAAAAATATTACAAAAATATGTCATAATTCATTGACTTTTGATTAAAAAAAATATAAGATATATTTGTTTAAAATGATGACTAAGTGATAATAGATTTATTTAAGGAGGAAATTTGATGGGAGAAGTTATCGTTATTACATCAGGAAAAGGTGGCGTCGGTAAAACAACAACAACAGCAAATTTAGGCTCAGCTTTAGCTTTAGCAGGAAAAAAAGTAGCTTTAGTAGATACTGATATTGGACTTAGAAATTTAGATGTTGTTTTAGGACTTGAAAATAGAATAGTATATGATTTAGTAGATGTTATAGAAGAAAAATGTAAATTAAGACAAGCTTTAATTAAAGATAAAAGATTTAAAGAACTTTTCTTGCTTCCAGCAGCACAAACAAAAGATAAAACAGCTATAAATGAAGAGCAAATAAGAGGTTTAATACAAAAGTTAAAGGAAGATTTTGATTATGTTTTAATTGATTGTCCAGCAGGAATAGAACAAGGATTTAAAAACGCAATTGCAGGTGCAGATAGAGCGTTAGTTGTTACTACTGCTGAAATTTCTGCTATTAGAGATGCAGATAGAATTATTGGATTATTAGAATCATCAGAAATAAAAAATCCAGAATTAATTGTTAATAGATTAAGACCATCAATGGTAAAAAGAGGAGAAATGATGGATGTAAATGATATTGTAGATTTATTAGCAATTGATTTAATAGGTGTTGTACCAGATGATGAAAATGTTATAACCCAAACTAATAAAGGAGAGCCTGTAATTTCAAATAAAAAAGCTCCTTCAGGAAAAGCATACATAGAAATATCTAGGAGAATTTTAGGAGAAAATATAGAAATTACTGTACCTGGAAGAGAAAAAGGATTCTGGGCAGGTTTAAGAAGATTATTTGGAATAGCATAAACAAAAGTTGGAGGTAAGATAAAAAAATGTTTGAAAATTTAGGTCATTTTTTTAAAAGAATGGTAAAAACAGAGCAACAAAAAGAATTAGGTTCAAAAGATGCTGCAAAGGAAAGATTACATTTAGTTTTAATGCAAGATAGAGCTAATGTATCAGCAGATTTTTTAGAATTAATGAAACAAGAAATTATAGATGTAATAAAAAAATATATTGTAGTAGATGAAGATTTAATAGATGTTAGACTTACAAATCAACCAAATGAAGATGGAACAAATGGAGCACCAGCATTATATGCAAATATACCTATAGTTAATATAAAAAACGATATGATGGCTGAAAAAATTAAAGATTATGCAGGAATAGATTTTAATAAAGAAATGGGATTACCTACATATGAAGGAGAACCAAAAGAAAAATTAGAAGTTCCTAGTGTAATTGAACTTTCTGATAATTATGAAAAATCTCAAGAAGAAGTAAAAGAGGTTTTTGAAGAAGTAGATGAAGATGACGATGATGTTACTTTTGATGATTTATTAAAAGCAGCTGAAGAAGCTGAGAAAAACGAAAAAGAAAAAAAAGAGCAAGAATCAAAAAACGAAAATACTGAAAATAATGAAGAAAATGAAGAGAATAGAGATAATAAAGATGATGATTCAAAATCTAAAAATAAATTAGAGAAAAAAACAAAAGATAAACAGAAGAAGAATGATTAGGGAGTATTTTTAATGGGAAAAAAATTACTTAAAAATACAGAATGGTCAATACTTGTTGTAACTGTAATTTTAACAATAATTGGATTAATAGCATTATTCTCAGCAACACAAAGTACAGAATATGAAGAATTTGGAAAACAAGTAAAGTGGGTATTAATTAGTATACCATTCTTAGTTTTAATTTCATTAATAGATTATAATATAGTAGTTAGATTTTCTACATTAGCATATATAGTTATTATTGGATTACTTATTGGTGTGTTATTTACAGAACCTATAAGTGGTGCGAGAAGTTGGTATAAGTTAGGTGAACAAGCTGCTTTTCAACCTTCTGAATTAGGTAAAGTAATAACAATTTTATTTTTAGCATTTTTAATAAATAAAATGCAAATTAAAGGAAGAAAAGAAATAAATAAAATTTGGAAATTAGGAATAGTAATGTTTTTTGCTATTATACCAGTATTTTTAATAGTAAAAGAACCAGATTATGGAACTGCTCTTGCATATATTACTGCAATTATTTTTATGATTTTTACATCAGGAATCAATAAAAAATATATAATTGGAACTTTAATTATAATTGTAATAATTATACCAATAGTATATACAAAATTACCACCACATGCTTTAGCGAGAATTAATAGTTTTTTACATCAAGAAAATGATTTAAGAAATACAAATTACAATTTAAATCAATCAAAACTTGCAATAGGAGCTGGAGAAATTTTTGGAATGGGATTATTTAAAGGTAATCAAACGCAATTAGGTTTTTTACATCCCAAAACAACAGACTTTATATTTTCTGTTATAGGTGAAGAGATGGGATTTGTAGCTACAGGAACTATTACAATCTTATACATAGTTCTAGTTACCAAATCAATATATATAGCCAAAACTGCTAAAGATAATGTAGGTTCATATATAGCAATAGGAATAGCGGGGATATTTTTCTTCCATATGTTAGAAAATATAGGAATGACAATTGGATTATTACCAATAACTGGTGTGCCATTACCTTTTGTAAGTTATGGTGGTAGCTCAATGATTACTAATTTCATTTGTATAGGATTACTATTAAATATTAGTAGTAGAAGACAAAAAGCAATTTTTGTAGAGTAAAAATTTCAAATAAAAATGAATTTATAATATGTTTTATAAATTTATTTTTATTATAAAATAAATTATTTTACTCTAAAAAATTGCTTTTTGAAAAGGGGAAATATGTATTTAAAAAGATTAAAAATAGGAGATGTAGAATTAGAAAATAATATTATACTTGCACCAATGGCTGGAATAACAGATTTACCTTTTAGAAAAATTTGCAAAAAGTATGGAAATCCTGGTTTAGTATGTAATGAAATGGTAAGTAGCAAGGCTATTTGCTATAAAGATGAAAAAACACTTAATATGATAGGAACAAAAGGTGAAAAAAAACCAATTTCTATGCAAATTTTTGGAAGTGATCCAGAAACTATGCAAAAAGCTGGAGAATTTATTTGTAAATTTACTGATATTTTAGATATAAATGTGGGATGTCCTGCTCCAAAAGTTGTAAAAAATGGAGATGGAAGTAGACTTTTATTAGATTTAGAATTAATAGAAAGAATAGTAAATGCAGTTGTAAAAGCTTCTACAAAACCAGTTACAGTAAAAATTAGAAAAGGATGGGATAAAGAAAATATTGTTGCAGTAGAAGTAGCTCAAATCGTAGAAAGAGCAGGTGCATCAGCAGTAATTGTTCATGGAAGAACAAGAACTGAGTTTTATTCTGGAAAAGCAGATTGGGATATTATAAAAAAAGTAAAAGAATCTGTTAATATTCCTGTTATAGGAAATGGAGATATTAAATCAGAAGAAGATGCTTTAAAAATGTTTGAACAAACTGGTGTAGATGGAATTATGATAGGCAGAGGTTCATTAGGAAATCCTTGGATTTTTAAACAAATAAGTTATTATTTAGAAACTGGAAATAAGTTAGATTCTATTTCAAATGAAGAAAAATATAAAGTAATTTTAGAACACTTTAATTTACTTTTAGAAGAAAAAGGAGAATATACAGCAACTAGAGAAATAAGAAAGCATATAGCTTGGTATGTGAAAGGAATGCAAAATGCAACTTCAATTAGAGAAAAAATAAATAAAGTGGAAACTAAAGAAGATTTTGAAAAAAATCTACAAGAATTTTTTGAAATAAATAATTAAATTATTTAAAATTATAAAATAGTTAGTTTTAAACTAATAAAGAAATTGTCACTTATTTTAAGGTGGCATTTTTTTATTTTTGTCATATATAAAAAAAATCATAATAGACTTTAGTATAAAAATATTTAGCGAATTTTGAGGTGGACAATGAATTTAAAAAAGCTTTTGTTTATTTTTGTTTTAATTTGTATTATAATTTTTTCTATTTTATATTATATTTTTTCTAATTTAGGTAATAATAAAAGTATAAATCAAGAAGAATTTGTTGATAATATTTTAAATAAGTTTCAAGAATACGAAGCAAATGTAGATATATTAGTTTTAAGTAATAAAACACAAAATAATTACAATATGAATCAAATAGTAAATAAAGATAGTAGTAAGTTTATTGTTAATAGTCCAGAAAATATAAAAAATATGACTGTAGAAATTAACAATAATATTTTAAAAATAACAAATACAAAAATAAATATGGAAAAAGTTTATGAAAATTATGGAAATGTTTTAAATAATAATTTATTTTTAAATACTTTTATAAATGATTATGAAAATAATGATTCAAAAGAATATGAAAAAAATGATGAGATAATTTTAGAAACAAAATTAAACAATAATAATGATACATATATAAAATTTAAAGAATTGCATTTAGATAAAGTAACAGGTCTTCCAAAAGAGTTAATAATAAAAGATAATACCAAAAAAACTTGTATAAGCATAAAATATAATGATATAAAAATTAAATAATTTTAATTATCAACAATTCTATTCTATATGTTAAATATAATAGGAGTGAAAAAAATGGTAATAAAAAGAGGAGACATGTTTTATGCAGATTTAAGTCCAGTTGTAGGTTCAGAGCAAGGAGGTATTAGACCGGTTTTAATTATACAAAATGATACTGGAAATAAATATAGTCCAACAGTAATAGCAGCTGCAATTACCTCGCAAACAGGTAAAAATAAATTACCTACTCATATAGAAATAGGATCAGAAAATAACGGTTTAAAATCGGATTCTGTAGTTCTAACGGAACAAATAAGAACTATAGATAAAAGTAGACTAAAAGAAAAAATAGGACATATAGATGACAACGGAGTTATGAGTAAGGTTAATAGTGCTATAGGTATAAGTTTTGGATTGGACAATTAATATAAAAGGATTTGAAATTAGACTTTAATTTTCAAATCCTTGATTTTTTATTTATTCATTGATAATATTAGTAATATAAATTTACGAAGGGATATACAAATATATGAATTTTATAAAATACCAATCAAAACAAGAATTTTTAGACAAAAATTTAGAAATTCTTTTAAAAGAAGAAGCAAAAAATGAGATAATGATAGGTATTATTTTAGAACATTCTGAAGAAAAAGTTAACAATTGGTTATTAGCTAGAATAGAAAATAATAATAAAGTAGAAGCAATTTTTATTGTTGATGATGACAAACAAGGTCTGTTATTATATGTACCAGATAAATTATTAAAAGATGAAACAGCTAATTTTTTAGTTGATAATATAATTAAATTGAATGTTGAATTAAAGGAAATTTTAACAACAAAAGAGAATTCTAAAATGATAGCAAAAATTTATGGTGAAAAAGCTAATAAAAAAATTCAAGAATATGAAAATACGTATATATTTAGATTCGATAAATTTAATGAGGAACATATTTTAAACTTAGGAGAAAAAATAGAAAAGATAGAATCTTATAATAATTTAGATGTTTTAAAAGAACTAGTAAAAGAAATGTATTTATATACTTATTGTGTAAAAGATTGTTCTGAGGAAAGAGCAGAAAATGTTGTAAAAATTTTTATAAAAAAAGGTTTATATGTTTTAAAAAACCCAAATGGTGATATTGTTTGTCAAGCAGTTACTGTAAGAAAACAGATAAATGGTTGTGCTATAGGTGGAGTAATCACATTAAAAAAGCATAGAGGAAATGGATATGCCAAAAGATGTGTTTATGCATTATGTGAAAAATTATTAAAACAAGGATATAAATTTGTTGTTTTACATGTAGATTCCAAAAATGAAATTGCTATTTCTGTTTATAATAAAATAGGATTTGTGCAAATTGATGAAACAGAGAAAATTCTTTTTATATAAATAATAAGCTACTACTATTGAAAAAATGCTTATAATTTTGTATAATACAAAAAGTTAATATAATAAAAATATTGGAGGAAAATTATGGATAATATACTAATAAGAAAACTATATAGAAATTCAGAAGAATATTATTCAAAAGATGTACAAGTTTCTGGATGGGTTAGAACTGTTAGAGATTCTAAAACTTTTGGATTTATAGAAATAAATGATGGATCATTTTTTAAAAATTTGCAAATTGTTTTTGATAATACTTTAGAAAATTTCGAAGACATATGCAAATTAACATTAAGTTCATCAATAATAGTTACAGGAACAGTTGTAAAAACAGAAAATGCAAAGCAACCATTCGAAATAAAAGCAAAAGAAGTAAAATTAGTTGCTCTATCAGATCCAGAATATCCTTTACAAAAGAAAAGACATACAATGGAATATTTAAGAACAATAGCTCATTTAAGACCAAGAACAAATACTTTTAATGCAGTATTTAGAGTTCGTTCAGTTTTATCTTATGCTATACATAAATTTTTTCAAGAAAGAGATTTTGTATATGTTCATACACCAATAATCACAGGAAGTGATGCAGAAGGTGCAGGTGAAATGTTTAATTTAAACACTTTTGATTTAAAAAATGTTGATAAATTAGAAAATGGAGATGTAGATTTTTCAAAAGATTTTTTCGGAAAACCAGCACATCTTACAGTTAGTGGGCAATTAAATGCTGAAACATATGCTCTTGCTTTTAGAAATGTGTATACATTTGGACCAACATTTAGAGCAGAAAATTCAAATACTGTAAAACATGCAGCTGAATTTTGGATGATTGAGCCTGAAATAAGTTTTGCAGATTTAAAAGATGATATGGATTTAGCAGAAGATATGCTAAAATTTGTAATAAAATATGTTTTAGAAAATTGTCCAGAAGAAATGGAATTTTTCAATAATTTTATAGATAAAACATTACTAGAAAGATTAAATAATGTTGTTAATTCTGATTTTGGCAGAATAACATATACAGAAGCAATAAAAGAATTAGAAAAACATAATGATGAATTTGAATATAAAGTTTCTTGGGGAGTAGATCTTCAAACAGAACATGAAAGATATTTAAGTGAAAAAATATTTAAAAAGCCAGTTTTTGTTACAGACTATCCAGCAGAAATAAAAGCATTTTATATGAAATTAAATCCAGATGGAAAAACAGTTGCTGCAACAGATCTTTTGGCTCCTGGAATTGGTGAAATAATAGGTGGTAGTCAAAGAGAAGATAGTTTAGAAAAATTGCAAAATAAAATAAAAGAATTAAAAATGGATGAAAAAGATTATTGGTGGTATATAGATTTAAGAAAATATGGAAGTGTACCACACAGTGGATTCGGATTAGGATTTGAAAGATTAATGATGTATATTACAGGTATGCAAAATATTAGAGATGTTATTCCATTTCCAAGAACACCAAAAAATTGTGAATTTTAAGTTAAAACAAAAAAATTATAGTTATATTGTAATGAACCTAAATTGTTAGAAAAAAGTTTAACAATTTGGGTTCATTTCACTTTATAAGTTTTTTATCAAAATAAAATTATTATACATTTAGTAAAATTTTATAATTTTATTGAAACAATATATTAATTTTGATAACATATAAATGTATTAATTAATAAAAATTGGGGTAATAATATGAAAAAAAATTTTATTTTTAAAAGTATTATAATACTAATATTGCTTATTATTTTATGCTTTATAGCAATTATTTTTTCTCATAAAGTTTATGCACCTGAAAATGAAACAAATAATCAAATGATTGAAAATGTTGAAAATGAAAATACGCAAAATGTTTTAGAAACAGAAAAAGTTGTAGTACCAAATGATGAAACAATAAATATAGCTGTTATTGGCGATATTATGTGCCATAATAGTCAATATATTGATGCTTATGATAAAAATTTAGGTGATTATGATTTTTCATATATTTTTGAAGATATAAAGCAATATATAGAACCTTGTGATTTAGCAATAGGTAATCTTGAAACTACTTTAGCAGGGAAAGAAATAGGATATGAAAGTTATCCAACTTTTAATACACCAGAACACATAGCAGAAGATTTAAAAGAATTAGGAATTGATGTATTATCAACAACAAATAATCATGCTTTGGATCAAAAATTTCTTGGAATTTCTAATACTATAGATGAATTAGATAAAGTAGGTTTATTGCATACGGGAACATTTAAAACTTTAGAAGATGCTTCAAAATTATTAGTAACAGAAGTAAAAGGAATAAAAATTGGAACAGTAGCTTACACATATGGAACTAATGGAAATCCTATACCAAAGGATAAAGAATATTGCATAAATTTAATTGATGATGAAAAAATTATTTCAGATTTACAAAATATGAAAAAAGAAAATGTAGATTTAACAATTGCAATTATGCATTGGGGAACAGAATATGAATTAACTCCAAACGAAGAACAAATAAGACTAAATAATCTTCTTATTGAAAATGGTGTAGATATTATTTTAGGTGGGCATCCTCATGTTCTTCAAAAAATGGAAAAACAAGAAATATCATTACCTGATGGAGGTAAAAAAGATTGCTTTACAGTTTATTCTTTAGGAAATTTTATATCTGGTCAAAGAAAAGAATATACAAAGCAATCTGTTATTTTAAATTTATCTGTTACCAAACATTTTGGTGATAAGAAAAAAATATCTATAGATTCTGTAAATTATACACCAATTTATATGTTTGACAAAGGTGGAAATAAAAAGTATAAACTTTTAGATATTGAAAAAGAAATAAGTAATTTTGAAAATGGACAAAATTCAATAAATAGTAATACTTATAATATTTTGAAAACAGAATTAAGTCATATATATAGTATTTTGGGAAATGAAATATAAATATATTTTTATTTAATTATAAAGTAGGAGATAAATTATGATTCAATTATTGTTTTCGAATGTAACAGTTTTATTAGTATCTATAATTGCTACAATATTATTTATTGAAATATTGAAAAAAAAGAACACAGATAAAGTAATGATAAAAGCTCTATTTTTTACGTATATAAATTTTATGATTTGCTTATGCGTAACATATCTTTTAAAATCTATTTTTAATATTAGTTATTTATTTATGTGTGTATGGATTATTTTTTCTATTGTTACAATTATTATTTTTAAAGCACTAAAATTATATAGTCAAAAAATTGGTATATTTTTTACTATATTTATAATAAGTGTTATTTCTCTAGGATATATATCATATACACCTTGCTATGTTAGACAACATGATATGAGAAGCTTTGAAAATTACCAAAATGGAGGTCATTTAGGATATATTGGATACATTTTTTATAATGGTAGATTACCAAATGTATCTCCAAAAGATTATTGGTGTTTTTATAATCCACCACTTTTTTATATAATATGTGCAATTTTTATTAAATTACAAAATTTATTTGGTGTAGAAATAGGATTATGCTTAGAAAATCTTCAAGGGCTAACTTTTATATATGTAATTGTTTTTGATATTTTTGTTTATAAAATATTAAAACAAATGAATATAAAAAAATCTATTATATATGTTTTAAGTTTTGTTGGACTGACACCATTAATGATAATTTTATCTGGAAGTATAGGAAATGGAACATTATCTGTGATGTTATCAACAATAGCAATATATTATACAATGAGATGGTATGATAGTGATTCTTTAAAAGATTTAATAAAAATTGCTTTTTCAATTTCTCTAGCAATTATGACAAAAATAGATTCAGCACTTATAGCAATTTTAATTGCTGTTGTATTTTTAATAAAAGTTATAAAAAATAAAAGTGAAATAAAAAAATATATAAAATATTTTTCTATTTTTGCTATTATTTCTTTGCCAATTGGACTTTGGTATCCAATAAAAAATTTAGTTTTATATGATATTCCTTTCACATATGTTCAGTCTGTTGAAAAGGATCACGAATCAAATGTTTCTAAATATTCTAATTTTGAAAGATTTTTTAAAATATCATCAGAAAATTTAAATGATATTAATATTACAATGTCTGGTGAAACAAGAGATTATAATATACCAATAACAACATTAAAATCTGTAATTGTTGATGAAAATTTAGATTATGGTGAAAATAAATTATTAAATTTTGCAATACACTTTATATTTTATATTTCAATTTATATAGCAATTGCTTTTATAATAAATTTAGTATATATAGTAAAAAATTATAAAGAAATTAATAATGGATGGATATGGTTTTTTATTGGTCTATTGTTAATTGAAATTTTTTCATATTTACAATTTTGCTTTAAATTTCCTTTTGTTTTTACAATGAATTTTAGATATATAATTCCAACATTAATTTCATTTGCAGTTTTAACAGGTATTGCTTGTGAAAATAATAAAATAATATTTAATATAAATAAAATATTATTAACTACATTTTCTTTATTATCAATAATTATATTTTTGCTAATAAAATAAAATGTAAGCTAAAGTTGACAAATTTCAAGTGTAAAATGGTAGAAATTAATAGTGAATTTTATTAAAATATAATTATAAATTATATTTAGAAGGCAGGTGGTACAAATGAAGTTAAGTGAGAAACTAATTAAATTAAGAAAAGAAAAAGGATTATCTCAAGAAGAATTTGGAAATGAAATTAATGTTTCAAGACAAGCAGTATCTAAATGGGAGAATGGAGAAACAAAACCAGATACAGATAAAATACAAGAAATAGTTAAAAAATTTGATGTAAGTTTTGAATATTTATTAAATGATGAAGTTGAATCAACTGAAAAAGAAATAAAAAAACAAGAAATAAAAAAGAAACTTGGAGCAAGTTTAAAAGTATTAATTATTATTCTAATTATTTATCTACTTATATCTGTTTATAAATTTATTGCTTTTTATAGATTTTATTTAATTGCTAATAGTTTTTCTGAAGAAAATTATTGGATGAATCAAAATTTTGATGGCACAACAAAAACGCAGGGATATTATGGAATGAATTTCTTTACAAAAAGAGTTGGAAATAAAATAATCAAAGAATCATCATTTCATGATAGCATTGAAGAAAAAAATAACTATTCAATACCGCATGATATAAGTTTCATTGATTTGGAAAATCAAAAATATTATGAACTAAATTTAGATGAAAACAAGAATAATTATATTTATAACGATGTAAAAAACCATGTAGCACCAGGAGAAAACATAGAAGAAATTATTGAAAATTATAAAGTTAATGAAGTTAGAGAAACAACACTCGCATATATTCCATCAGATTTTAAAGAAATACTATTAGCTTCACTAAATCCAGCTTATTATTATGTTGATATTATAAATAGACAATTTAAAAGTTATCACATATCAAATGGTTTAAAAATGGTAGTAAAATTAAATAATGACTTTTTAATAGAAAGTGTAACTGCAATTTCTGAAGAGGAAGGAGCTTATTTATCATCATACTATAGTTATGACTATGTTCAAGATCATTTTAAAGAAATAGTAGAGCCTGTTGAAACATATAAAGATATGATTATATATGAATAAATTCAATTTTTTATATCAGATTAGACATTTTTTTATAGAAAAGTTTTATAAAAGGAAAAGAAATGGAGGAGTGTATTATGAATAAATTAAGTAAAATATTTTTGGCTATTATAATAATTTTAATCATTGTAATAATAGGAATGTATATAAAAATGGTCAAGACTTCTAAACAAAATCTTGACAACACATTAAATAATGCTGAAGAAATTTTTAAAATAACTTCGGCTGTTGAAAATGCTGGATTTGAACTTGAAATACAAGAAGATGGTTCATATTTATTAGTTGAGAAATAAAATTTAGTTTTAAAATATGTACATAATTTTATTATAAAAGAATAAACTTTATAAAAATTTGACAACTTTTTAAATAGAAAAATGAGAAAATATAGAATGATTTTTAAAAAAATAAAAAAAGCTAGAAATTTACTAAAATCTAGCTTTTTTTATTGGTAGCGACGGTGGGACTTGAACCTACGACCTGCCGGGTATGAACCGGATGCTCTAGCCAACTGAGCTACGTCGCCATAACGCAAGTATTATTATAATAGTATTATCCCGATTTGTCAAGAAAAAATATGAAAAATAAATACAAAATATTGTTTAAAAAATAGTTGCTATTTTAATTTAAACATAGTATACTAATTTGCGGAGGATTTTATTATGACATTAAAAAAAGAGTTTGGTGTATATAAAGAACCAACAACATCATTTTTATCTGGAAATATATTAAATAAACAACTATTATTAATGAATCGATTTTTAGATATGGGATTTTTAGTCGCAACATCCGATTCTGCAATAGTTTTGCATTCACCTATAATAAATTATAATATTAAAAAAGCATCAGCTGATAGACATGAAGAATATGAAGAAAATAGAAAAACATATGAAGAAAACTTAAAAAGAAATATTAAATTAAGCAAAAAAATGGATAAAAGAGCATTGCAATTTGAAAATATGTTTTTTATGATAAAAAAAGTATATCCATCTTTTTGTGAAGAAATGGAAAAAAAGATTCCTGAAAAAGATTATAATTTATATTTAGAGCAAAAGAAAAAATTAAGAAAGATAATAACAAAAAGAAATAATTCTAGTGATAAAAAATTATCTGATGAATTATTAGAATATAAAGATAGTATTTCAGAAATTATAGATTTACCAGATTTTTCAAAAGCATGCGAAATAGAAGATTCATTTGTAGTTAGTGAATTAAATAAATATTTTGAAATGCTTAAAAATATTCCAAACGAAGAAAGAAAAGAACAGAATAGACCTATTATAGAATATGATAATAGAAGAATAAGTACAATAATGTTTGCAAATGAAGTTTTGAAAGATAGAAAAAATAGAATAAAAAAATATGAAGAAATATTGCAAATAATTGATAAATTAAAAGATAAAAAATATATAGAAATAACTGCATTAAAAAAGAATGAAGACAAAGAAAAAAGTTTATAAAAAAAAGGAAATTATAAATTAGCTTTTTATAATTTCCTTTTTTTATTATTTATCATTTTTTGACTTTTTTGTGTTTAGTTTCAAGTCTCTTTTTGATTCTTTATTTTTTTCTAATTTTTTCTTATTAACAGGAATAATAACTTGTTTTTTTGCTGAAGTTTTTGGCCTTAGTGTATTCATACAGTTATTTACTTCTGAAATATTTAGTATAGATTCATCTCCAATAACAACTTCTAAATCATGTTCACCTTTTTTTATTTCTTTTTTATTATTTTCCATTATTTTTTCACCTCTAAAAAAAATAAATTACTAATAAATATTATATCATATTACATTTTTTTAGTCAATTTTTAAAATAAAATAAAATCCTTTAAAAACAGCAGATTGTTTGACATTTTAGTAGTTTTATGTAATAATATATAAATACTGCGAAAGGAGGTAAATATGGAATCTAGTAAAGAAGAATCTATAATTGAAGCTATGCTTTTTGCTGCAGGGAGAGAAGTAAATGTGAAAGAAATTATGAATGTATTAGAGCTTGGAGCAGAAGATATAGACAAAATTATTTTAAAAATGAAAACAGATTATAAAGCTAGAAATAGTGGAATAGAAATAATAAAAGTGGATGATAACTATCAATTATGTACAAGAAAAGATTACTATGAATATATATATCCATTATTTGATAATAGAGCTAAACCAAATATCTCTAATGCTGCATTAGAAACATTATCTATAATTGCGTATAATCCTAAAATAACAAGAGCTCAAATTGAAGCAATTCGTGGTGTTAGTGCAGATGGTACAGTATATAAATTATTAGAATATGATTTAATTGAAGAAGCAGGAAAGTTGGATGCACCAGGAAAACCAACTACATATAAAGTAACTAATAAATTTATGAAAATGTTTGGAATTTCAAGTTTAGAAGAATTACCAGATTTACCAAGATATAAATTAGATGAAAATGAGCAAATAGTTATAGATGAAGTAATGGAGGCTCCAATGCCCGAAAGGGAAGAAACAGAAAATAATGAGGAAAATTAATTTATTGGAGACTAACTATATGAATGTCAATAGTTTTTCTTAAAAAATTTAAAAAAATTAGTACATTGAAAAGTGCATGAC